>JADGCL010000126.1 GCA_015229005.1 Magnetococcales bacterium | reverse complement strand
CCCGCACTGCAGTCGAAACGGCCCCACCCTCCCCCCCGGAAGCCCTGCCCACCGAGTCCAGGGCCACTCCTGTACCAGGCGGATGCCCCTCTCCACCAGGACTTCCCGGCTCCGAACCAAGAATTCCCGACTCCCCGGAATCTCCCGGTTCCGAACCCAGACTCTCGGATTCGACCTTGGCCCCAGACTCCCAGGTAGCCTCCACATCCCCGGATGACCGGTCGGTGCCAGCACGACCAGGCCCGGCCTCCCCATCCCTGTGGTCCGAGGCCGGAACCGAGGCCGAACCGGCCCCGTGAGAAACCTCCCCCTCTCCCCAGGATTTGCCGGCGAGAAGAGACTCCCAGGTTGGCCTACCCTGGAGATTGTCCGGCGACCCGGCAAGATCCGTCGGCGGGGAGGAAACCGCTCCTTTCAGTTCCGTGTGCCCGCCTGCCGACCGACCCGTCAAGGCATCCGGACCCGAAGCCGCCGGCCCTCCCCCCGAGACCGCGACAGACCGATGCCACCGGGGCTCCCCCGACAGCATTAGCTCCGGGACAAAGCTGGCAGCAACGAGCAGCGCCCCCCCAACGAGGAGGAAAACCCAGTAGGGTGGCGACCAGGCCCCTCGCTCACTCCCGCTCCCGGACCGAACCCACCTAGGGTTTGGCCGGGGCATTGGACGTCAGACGGTGATTGAAAATCTGGTAACCACGCAACAGATCCAATGCCCGGTTCAGTTGGTAATCCTCCTTCTCCTTGCCCGCCTGGGCCGGTTTCTCCGGGTCCCCCGTTCCAGATTCGCCACCATCGGGTTCGAGCCCCTCTTCCTCCTCCGGGGAGGATGCCTCCTCGGAAGCGGTACCGTCACGATCCCCAGTGGTGGTACCAGCACCACGCCCCCCAGGCGCCACGGAGGCCCCATCTCCACCCGGAGCGGCTCCATCCTTGTCCTCCGGATCAGAGACGGGAGCCTTTCCGTCCGGCGCCCCTTTCTCATCCTCCGGCTTGGCGCCATCCTCCGCACCACCTTCCGCATCCCTGGCCGGGGCATCCTTCTTCTCGTCGACATTCTCGAGATGCCCCTTCAGATCCGCCTCGCGCAACCGCCGGGCATCGGCCTGCTTTCCGGGGACAGCAACCTCCTCGACAACGATATCGGGGGTGATTCCCTTCGCCTGAATGGAGGTGCCATTGGGCGTAAAATAGTGCGCAGTGGTCAGACGCAAGCCGGAGCCATCTTCCAGCGGTATGATCGTCTGCACCGAACCCTTGCCAAAGGATTTTGTCCCCATCACCACCGCGCGCTTGTGATCCTGCAGGGCCCCGGCCACAATCTCCGAGGCGGAGGCAGAACCGGAGTTGATCAGGACCACCATCGGCGCCCCCTTGAGGAGGTCCCCCTCCTGGGCATCGAAAGCCATATCCTTGCCGGGGATGCGCCCCTTGGTGTAGACGATCCGGCCTTCGTCCAAAAAGGCATCGGAAACCTTCACCGCCTGATCCAGAAGCCCGCCCGGGTCGTTACGCAGATCCAATACGAGCCCCTTCAGTCCCACGTCGCCGGCCTTGCTCTCCAGATCCTCGAAGGCCTTCTCCAACAACGGCATACTCTGTTCGTTGAAAGTGAGGATGCGGGCGTAGCCGATATTGCCCTCCTCCATACGCCACTTGACGCTGTGGACCTTGATCACTGCACGGGTGATGGTCAAAACCAGGGGCTTGGTTTCACCCTGGCGCACGATCGTCAGGGTGATATCCGTCCCGGGCTTGCCCCGCATCTTCTTCACCGCATCCATGAGGTCCATCTCCTGGGTGGCCTCATCCTCGATCTTGATGATCAGGTCGCCGGCCTTGATCCCGGCGTGGAAGGCAGGGGTATCCTCGATCGGCGAAACCACCTTGACCCCACGATCCCCACGGGTAATCTCGATCCCCAGACCGCCAAACTCCCCACGGGTATCGACCTTCATCTCCTTGAAGCTGTCCGGTGTCAGAAACGACGAGTGCGGATCGAGGGTGCGCAACATACCGTGGATGGCCCCGTAGAGAAGGGACTCTTCATCGACCTCCTCGACATAGTTCTGCCGGACCAGGGCAAACACCTCGGAAAATACTTTTAGTTTTTCATAGGTCGCCTCGCTGACGGCCATGACATTGCCGGCAAGGGCGTGTACCCCCACCAAGACCCCCAGGGCAACCAGCCCGAACCAATAAGGACGTCCCATCCGGAAAAAAACTTTCATACCGACTCCTGCAAACGAGCAAAAATAGGAGACTACCGACAACCTACGAGAAAGTGGCCACCTGCGACCACCTCACCCGACCAGGGATGGAAACCGGGACGACCGGTTCCGAAAAACAAACGCACCCAACCGCGCATCTTCCTGAGCAAGGCAACCTGTTTTCTCAACGGGCCGCCAACCAACGGCGGGGATCGACCGGACGACCGTTCTGGCGTATCTCGAAATAGAGTCCCACAACCCCTTCCAGCGACCCTGTCTCCCCCGCCTCGGCGATGGTGTCCGAACGATCGACCCAGTCACCCTGGGAGACCAGGACCTGGCCATTGTGGCCATACAGTGAAAAAACATGGTCCCCATGATCCAGGATGATCAACAAACCATAACCGCGGAACCAGTCGGCATAGACCACCTGACCGCCGAATATGGCCCTGACCGGGGCCTCCGCCGGAGCCTGGAAAAAGAGCCCCGGCTTCTTCTCCTGAGAGGGCCCGGCCACCGGCGGCGGCAGCGCCCCGCGGCGGGAAAGAATGGCCTCCCGGGAAAGATCCAGGGGCGGTCGACTCCCCTCGGGCGTCTGCCCAAGCTGGTCCACAAACCCCGAGAGCGCCCCCTCAGCCTGGCGCAGCTCGGCGACTTTCTTCTCCCCCAGAGACCTCTCCCCCTGGACCCGACCCAACAACCCCGACCGCGCCTGCCGTTGACTCTCCCTTGCCGCCTGCTCAGCCTCAAGGGAGTGCGTCAGCCTCTCCACATCGGCCAGCAACTGCCGATGTTCAGTCGCCATCTGGGAGAGAACCCGCAGCCGATGGCGGAAACGGTTGAACTCACGGTTCCGCGACTGAACCAGATAGCCGTAATAACGCAACCCCTGCTGGATCCGTGCCGGACTCCTCTGCGAGAAGATCACCTTGAGCCCCCCTCCGGCACCAAGACCATACAGCAACCGGACCTGGACCATGAGGGCGTGCTGCATCTCCTTCAGCGCCTCTTCCCCCACCCGCAACTGCTCTTCCAGAACCGGAAGCCTCCGGACCGCCTCGGCCCGCTCCCCGGCCAGCGCCTTCAGGCGCCGGGCTATCTCGACCCCCCGCCGATCCAGCCCTTCCAACTCCCCCAAGAGCGATGGATCTTTGTCCTTATCCCGCGACCCGGTCTCCCCCCTACCGACCTCCGGCGGTCCCTGCGACAAATCCGACTTCGCCCCGTCGGGCCGCTCCCCCGCCAGGAGGGCCCCGGCAAGAAAAACGACCGACAAACCCAACCCGAGCCCACGCCGGAACGGGGGAGATAACCTCCCCCGCCCCGTCACTCCCGGCAACACGAGAACAGAGATCAGTTGAAGGTAATCAGCGAACGGCCACTCATTTCGTCCGGTATTTCCATCCCCATGATGTCGAGGAGGGTGGGAGCCACATCACACAGGCTGCCGCTCTCCAGGACCGCCTTGCGGTGTCCCAGATAGATGAACGGCCCGGGATTGTTGGTATGGGCGGTATGGGCCTCACCGGTCGATTCTTCCAGCATCTGGTCGGCGTTGCCATGGTCGGAGGTGATGAGCATCTCCCCCCCGGCCTCCAGGACAGCGCTCGCCACCCGCCCAAGACATTCGTCAACCACCTCGATGGCCCGGACCGCCGCATCGAAAAAGCCGGTATGACCCACCATGTCGGGATTGGCATAGTTCAGGACAATCAGGTCGTACTTGCCGCTCTTGATCCGCTCCACCACCTGATCGGTCAACTCCCGCGCCGACATCTCCGGCTTGAGATCGTAGGTGGCCACCTTGGGGGAGGGAACAAGAAGACGATCCTCTCCGGGAAAGGGCTCCTCCACACCACCATTGAAGAAATAGGTGACATGGGCATACTTCTCGGTCTCGGCGGCCCGAAGCTGCTTCATCCCCAGACGGGAGACCTCTTCGCCCAACAACCGGGTGAGACTCTGGGGCGGATAGGCGACAGCAACCCCCTTCAAGCTCTCGGCGTAGAGCGTCAACGTCAGAAACCCGGAAAGCCTCACCTTCTTCTGCCGCTTGAAACCCTCGAACGGAGCATTGCCCGAACCATCGTCGCTCCCGGGCTCCGGGGCGATGAAGGCCTGGCTGATCTCCCGCACCCGGTCGGCACGGAAGTTCATCATCAAGATGGCATCACCGTCGTTCACAGGGCCAAGGGGCTGACCATCGGCGACGATGACCGTCGGCTTGACGAACTCATCATTTTCATCACGACCGTAGGCCGCCTCGACCGCCGCCCTGGCACTTTCGGCCGTAAAGGCGCCGCGCCCGAGGGTCAGGGCATCGTAGGCCTGAGAGACCCGCTCCCAGCGCTTGTCACGGTCCATCGCCCAGTAGCGTCCGGTAATCGTCGCCAGACGCCCGGCACCGACGGCCTTGAGACCCTTCTCGAAAGCGTCGATATACTCCAGGGCCGAACGGGGCGGGGTATCGCGACCATCGAGGAACCCATGGACGAAGATCCGCTTCACCCCCTGGAGATCGGCCGCCTTGACGGCGGCGAGCATATGGTCGGTATGGCTATGGACCCCTCCCGGGGAGAGGAGCGCCATGATGTGGACCGCCCCCCCCGCAGCGGCTGCCGCCCGGCAGGTCGCGACCACTGCCGGATTGGTGAGAAAGGAACCATCCTCGACGGCATTGCTGATGCGGGTAAAATCCTGGAAAACGATCCGCCCGGCGCCAAGATTCATGTGTCCCACTTCGGAATTGCCCATCTGCCCCCGGGGCAACCCCACGTAATTGGCGCAGGTCTGCACCACGGCCCTGGGCCGGTTCTTCCACCAGTCATCGTAATTGGGGGTCTTGGCGGAAGCGATGGCGTTGTTTGCCGAAGTGTCGCGAACACCCCAGCCGTCCAAAATCACCAACACCGTGGGTTTGGGTCTCATGGTATTCCTTTCCATGCCGAGGTTCCTGCCAGTTGATTCGGTCGTCCTGCCGGGGAAAGCCCGCACGCCCGGACCGCAAAGCCCCCCAGGACCTTCGCCCGCCGGGCCAACGCCCAGTCCCCATTATTTTCCGCCAATCCCCCATTGTCGATAAATTCGTCCCAAAAGGAAAGGGGCTCGCGAATCCGGCGAAACCACGCACCGGGAGAGTCGGCGATCCTCCGAAAGAAGC
>JADGCL010000125.1 GCA_015229005.1 Magnetococcales bacterium | reverse complement strand
CCAGCGTTTTGTGGCTCAGTTTGCGCCCATCGGTATCGGTAGTGTTCATGCCATGGAGTATACCATATGTCGGCTATCCAATGCAAGGATTAGTAACCTGGACCTGAACTGGTTGTTGCGTCTTGTGGCCAAGGGGGTGGGTCTCGGGAACGAGGTGCAACCCCACTGCCTGGCGCCGAACCACCTCTGGGAACTGGGGATGGCCAGGATTTGCGGACGCAAGGCCACGGTCATGGTCGGCAGACGCCTCTCCCGATCCGACGTGTTTCGGCAGTGCGTCGAAGCCCTGCGCACCCGCCGGGGCCGTCCGCCCGGGGTGGTGCTGACCACATCGCGGGGATCATCCTGGGATTTGGAGATTCCCGGAGGGCACCGGGTGCTTTCGTTGCGCGACTGTCTGTCGATGGAAAAAGCGGGGGTTGCCATTGACCTGGAGGTGATTCATGGCGTGCTGACCGGGGTGATGCCCGGGCAAAACCCGTCCCCTGTCCATTACAGCAACGATTTCAGTTCGCTGACCGTCCATGGGCGCACCTTCGTTTTCCGGGGCGACAAGCAGAAGCAATTCGTCGGCATGCTGGTGCGGGCCTGGGAGAGCGGTGAGGAAAGATGCAGGACCGGTGAACTGCTTGAGAACGCGGAATCGACCTCATCGACCCTCGTCAGATTTTTCGGCGGGCGATCCGACTGGAAGGAGCTGATCGGCTACGGCAACGGTTTCTGCTGGCTCAAGGTTTGATTGGTCGGCTTTCCAGGATGCTTCCACTTGACGCGGGTCGCCGGATACCATGGTCTCCAGCATCACGCTTGGCCGTTCCTTCCCAATGCGCCCATCACCTCCTGGGCCTTTTCCAGTTCATCCTGGACCACCTGCATCACCACGAACAGGGAGGCCGGGGTTGGTTCGTCCGGCTCCCGCCGCCGTTCGGGGCCGCATTCGGCCAGCATCTGAACGATGGCCATGGCCCGCGCCAGACTGAGATTGATGGTGTCCACCTGTTCGAGAGTCAGGGAAAAGGGATGGTTCATGGCGGCGTCTCGGCGTTGGAGTCATGGGAAACGCGACGACCATAAAATGAGTCTATTGGATCCTCAAGGATATAATAACAAAGGTCGTCATGCCGCCCGGAGGCCGAACAGCTCCTGTTGCTCCTCCCAATCCAGCGGAATCCCCGCCCGCAGTTTCTCCAGGCTGAGGGTGTCCGGGTAATCCCCGCGCAGGATGGTCTCCACGATGGCGGGAGACAGGATGTTGAGTTTCAACAGCTTGGCGAGGTAGGATTTCTCCACGCCCTCCTTTTCCGCCAGTTCCTTGATGGTGGCGACTTCTCCCGACTCCAACATTGCCTGCCACCGCCGCGCCCTGATCAAGGCGCGCACCACTGGATCATCGGGCATGGCGGGTGCCGGAGCGGTAGCAGGTTCGGCGGTGCGTCCGTCCGGGGTGAGGATCACTTTCCGCCCCCCGCGCCGCCGCAGTTGCATGGGGATGTGAATGTGGAGGATCGTTCCGTCCTCCGAAAGATGGGCCGTGCTCATGCCGCGCTCCTTTCCTGATTCGAGGTGAGTTCGTCCACCAGCGCCCCCAGGCCCGCCACCCGCAGGCGCAGGTCGAGGCCTCCGACGCTGACCACCAGTTGCTCCACCAGCAGCTTGAGCAGCCGGTTCTGCTCCAGGGGGAAGAGTTCCTCCCACACCGGGTCCAACCGGGCGAGGTGGGCGATGATCTCCCGCTCGCCCATCTCCGGGTCGGCCTTGCGCACCTGGCGGATGGCCCTGGCCACCACCTCCGGCGATTTGAGCAGGCCACGCACCCGGGTCAACACCAGCCGCTCCAGTTCCGCCGCCGGAACGCTGGGCAACGGACATTGGTCATGGCTGGTACGGGCGGCGTTGAGGCAGAGGTAGTAGCGATACTGTACCTGCCCGCTCTTGCGGGTGTGGGTCGGCTTCATGACCACCCCGCAATGGCCGCAGCGCACCAGCCCCTTCAGGGGAAACGGCGTCTGTCCCCGTGGCAAGGTGGAATGGGGCCGATTGTGCTCCTCGATGAGGCCATGCACCCGGTCCCACAGCTCCCTGGCGATGATGGGCTGGTGCTTGCCAGGATAGGAGACCTCCCGGTAGACCACCTCGCCGATGTAAACCGGATTCTTGAGAATCCGGTAGAGTGCCGCCTTGTGGATGGGGTTTCCCTCCCGGTGAACGCCCTCCGAGGTCGTCCAGGACTTGTTGCGAATCCCCGACGCCCGTAGTTCGGTGATCACCTGGGTGGGAGAGCCGCATTCGGCGAAGCGGCGGAAGATGTGCCGTACCTGCTCGGCCTCCCTGGGATTCACCACCAGCTCCCGGTTGCGGATGTCATAGCCCAGCGGGGGGTGCCCGCCCATCCAGATTCCCTTCTGGCGGCTCGCGGCGTATTTGTCCCGGATCCGATCCGCCGTGGTTTCCCTTTCAAATTGCGCGAAGCTCAGCAAAATATTGAGCGTCAACCGCCCCATGGAGGTGGTGGTGTTGAACGATTGGGTGACGCTGACGAAGGTGACGTTGCGCCGCTCGAATACCTCCACCAGCCGGGTGAAATCGACCAGGGAGCGGGAGAGCCGGTCCAGCTTGTAGGCCACCACGCAGTCCACCTTCCCGGCGTCGATGTCGCCGAGCAGCCGTTGCAGGGCGGGCCGGTTGAGGGTGCCTCCAGAGAAACCGGGATCATCGTAGCGATCCGGAACCGGCATCCACCCTTCCGCCTTCTGGCTGGTGATGTAGGCGAGGCAGGCCTCCCGTTGCGAGTCCAGGGGGTTGAATTCCTGGTCGAGACCCTCTTCGGTGGATTTGCGGGTGTACACCGCACAGCGCACCTTGGGCGTCACGGTGGTGGTCTTCTTGCGCATCATGCCTTGCCTCCCTTCCTCAGGCCGAAGAACAGCGGCCCCGACCAGTGGGTGCCGGTGATGGCCTTGGCCACGGAAGACAGGCTCTTGAATTTCCGCCCCTGGTATTCGAAGCCGTCATCCAGCACCGTGACGACGTATTCCACCCCCTGCCATTCCCGGATCAGACGCGTCCCTGGCGCAGGGGTGGCCACCTCAGGTACGATTGGTACTTTTCCCGGGGGTTGGTTCCCTTTTCCCAGTCCGTCCAGAATGGCCCCCGCCGCCAGGGACAGGCCGCCGTGGGCCAACTCCTGGACCCGGTAGGCCAAACGGCGCACCAGATAATCCTTCCCCGCCTGGGGCGGATCGGTTTCAAACAATTTCCTCCAAAGCTGATTCAACTCCTGGGTGGACTTGCCCGGCAAGGCGGTAATCTCGGCGAGTGTACTCATGGTTCCGTTCCTCCTTCTCTGGCGTTGCGAACGGTGACATAAGGGCTCACTCGGTTGCCGGTATCCAGTGATAAATTCTCAATATCTCCAGAATGTTGCGCCGTTTTCAGGCGCAGACGGAGGAGGCCGGAGGCCAGGATTCCGGCGATCTCGTCCAGGCGCTGGTCGGCGGTCATGCGGGTGGGGTCGGTGGTGCTGACCATCTTCTCCTCGGTCTCCTCGAAGGCGGCGGTTCGACGTTCATTCGAGAATCGAGGATAGATACGGGAAGAGATAAAGAACAGCAAAAACAAACAGATGTAGAAGTATATGGAAAACAAATATGGTAGTGCGAAACCGAGCGTAAACGGGAGACGGGCTATTGTGGATGATGTTTCCATACCCCTGAAACGACATGAGCCGCCCTATTGGGGAGCGGCTCACCTTGGTTTTTACCGGAGCAAGGGGTGGCGTCTACATGAGAGGCTACCTCATGGATAGAAATCTCTTGGCATCAGGGGGGATCTGTCTCGGGGTGTGCCGGGTGATCATTTCCTCCAGCAATCGGGTGGTGTGGTGATCCTCTTTGACCTGTCGGAGCATGCCAAGAAAGCTCATGGCGGTCTTGAGCTTGCCAAGACTCAGAACATAACGCGCCACCAGCCCGTAGAAACTCAAAACCTCACTGAAGTGAAAGGTTTCCCGACCAGGCACGACATCTGTCAATACGAAGCTCTTTCCGAAAATCTCGAATGCCTCCCGGAGTTTCCCCTCGCCGAGAAGGATCTCCGCGTAATTCAGCCGCCCGAAGAGGTATCCGGGATGGCGGTGGAAGCTGGTCTCCACCACCGCCTTGACCTCCCGATGATTTCCCAGTCTGGAGTGGGCCACGCAGAGCCAGTTGGACAGCGTCGGGACATCCGGATACTGCTCGACGAGCGTCTTCAAACGCGCCATCGCGCCGTGAGGATCCGCGCCGATACTCTCGAACAGTGCCTGGCCGTCAACCGGGACTTGAGCCATGCGTCGGTTGAATTCGTCGTCCAACTCATCATAAGTGATTTCGAGCGAGAAGAGCCGAACCACGGAGGTGTCCGAACCACCGGCCACTCCTTCATCCAGAAAAGTTCCCGGGAGAAGCCCTTTCTGACAGGCCATCGCGTCGTCCTTCCCTTCGGGGGAAGGCACGAATGGGATCAAACCTTGTTCAAATGCAACCTCCTGGGTTTCACGGTGGTAGTGTCGGATATCGACGATCAGGCCATCGAGGAATACCATCCATACCACAGGGTTCTTGTCCATGAATTCCGGCAGGGACCAGCGGGGATCCATCTGCACTAGGCCCAGAGCGTCCCAGGCCTCCTTCGACTTGCCGTAGGCCGCGCCTTGACTGATACCGAAAAGCCCGCAGAGATCCGTCGCGGTGAGATGTGGGGTGTTGGCTGGGTCGAACAGGAAATTGATCCGGCCCAGGGCATAGACGATTCCCGCCGCCCAGGTCTTCCGGCGGCCGACTAACAGTGGGGACGGCCGCTTTCGGGAAAGAGCCGCAGCCATGTATCTGGCCAAGGCCGCATAGCTTTCCGTCAGATGTTCGGCGCAAAAGGTGTCCGTGATCGCAACGATCTCATCGAAGATCGGGCGCATGGCCTTGGGTACGGATTCCGAATGCTTGAACATCGCCTGGACCATTACATTCTGGAGGGCGGCAAGAAAAGGAAACAGCCTCAATGAGGATACTCAAAGGGATGGTCCATCACCAGGGGCGGTGCTGCCAGAAGGATCCGTCTTGATCGTGGTCGCCCTTTCGACGCCGGGTTCCCTCGGTCCTGAAGTAGTGCGAAGGGGGATCGAAATGGGCCTGAGGTCGGGGTGGGTGCAACCTGTTGATTTTATGGGAGAGGTCGGGGTGATTTTGCCAGAGGTCGGATTGGGCATCCGTCCTCGGCGACAGAGAAAGAGAGAGGGTTTGGGGCCGTTTTTGGCCCGGTTTGGCGGGGGGGCGACCTCGCCGGGGGCGAACCCGGTTTTGGCCGTCGCCGTAACCATTGGAATTGTTGGGGAATTTCTCACGAAAAAAGCCACCCCGGAGGGTGGCTTCTGTACGGATAGTATTTTTATATTTCTAAATGGTGGAGCGAAGGATACCCATTTCGGAAAATTCTCTGCTCGTGTTGCAATGCTGCATGGAGAAGGTTTTGGCTGATT
>JADGCL010000124.1 GCA_015229005.1 Magnetococcales bacterium | reverse complement strand
AGTTCACCATGGTCCGCCGCATCGGCGCGTTCCTTGGCCAGGGCGTCGAACTCGTCGAACAAGGCCACCATGGGCACGGAAGCCACGAAATCCAGAACCTGACGCAGGTTGGAGGCCGTCTCTCCCAGATAGGAAGAGACCACGCTGTCGATACGCACGACGGCCAAGGGCAGACCGAGTTCCGAGGCCAGGACTTCCGCCGTCAGGGTCTTGCCGCAACCAGGAGGTCCACAGAAAAGCAGTCGATCCACTGGCGCAAGACCATGGCTTTTTAACACCTCCTGTCGATGGTGTTCCTGGAGAACCTCATCGACCAAGGAGCGGTTGTCATCGGAAAGGATGACATCTTCCAGCCGACGCAGGGGCTCCCTGATGTGGAGGAGCGGAAGACCACGCTCCTTATCACTTGGAACCTGCTTGATCAGGGAGACGAATGGCTGACCGGTAACGCTGGGCCGACCATAAAGGATTTTTTCCAGATCACCGGCAAGTAGGTGATGATGCTTCTCCCGCTCCTCTCGAATAACATCCTCCGAGGCCTTCTTGAAAGCCTCCAGGTTTCCTTCCGCACCTGATCTGATAAGCTGTCTCAGCAAGTTGCCCGATGCCATGGTTCAAATCCTCGATTTGGACCGATTCTGCCCTGTTGAGAAGGCTCCGCGGGAATTTCAAAGTAACGCGACGCAGTCCCACATTGAGTATCCATCGAGGTCAGAAGTTCCCACAATCTCTTTTTCCCATCGGCAACGGCCCGTCCGAAATTAATATAGCCAGAAGGACGGTTCCCAACAACCAGCCCGTCGTCAGCCCTTGCCGATCCGCTTCGTCGTCTTGGCCAGGCGCTGGATCATCTTCTCGATGAACCGGTCCTTGATCTTTTCCCGGATCTCCGGCCCCAGGCGCTTCAAAAGCTGCTGATCCACACGCAGGGCCAATACCTCCCCCTTGGTGATCACCGTCGTGGTCCGCGGCGTGTTGGTCAAGAAGGCCATCTCCCCGAAAAACTCCCCGGCCCCCAGCTCAACGATCTCAGCATCTCCCTTGACGATACCCACCGATCCGCTCAACACGATATAAAAGGCCGTCTCCTTCGAACCCTCGCGGAAGATCTCGCCATTGCCGCGATAGGTCTGGAAACTGGCGTTGAAGGCCATCACCCGCCGCATCTCGTAGGGACTGAACTTCTCGAAAAAGGAGAGGTTCTCGATCAGTTTCAGGGTGCTGTCGAGATCCGGAGTCTCATCCTTGAGCAACGCATTCTCCGAGTCGATTCCACCAATCCGGGTCATCGGCGAATCGACACTGCCATCGACCATCCTCGCCCGCATGAGGTCCGTCGATTCGGCCAACCGCTCCACAAGCTTCACGACGATCTGATCCTTGATCTTCTCCCGACTCTCCGGTCCCAATCGGGACAACATCTCCTGGTCCACCCTGAGAACGACGGCATTCTCCTTCGCAATGACGCTCGTACTCCTCGCCGTGTTCGTCAGGAAAGCCATCTCCCCGATGATCTCACCCGGCCCCAGGGTCACCAGAAACACCCCGGATTTGACGACATCCACCCGGCCCTTGACCAGAATGTAAAACGCCGTGTCATGCGTCCCCTCCTCGATGATCGTCCCATTCGCGGGGAACTGCTTGAAGCTGACATCCAGTTCGCAGATCTTGCGCTTCTCATAATCGGTGAACTGGCGAAACGGCCCGAGGCTCCCGACCAATTGAAAAATCTTCTCCCGCCTGGCCTCGTCGACCACCGGTCGGGGAGCCGCAGCAGCGTGCGACTGCGGCGCGGTCGGTGGCCCCGGAACCTTTTTCGCAGCGACCGCAGCCCCGGGCACTGACGCCTGGGCTTGCGGCACAGCCCCTGTCTGGGCCGGACTCCCCGCCGCCGGCTCCGTCACCTCCGGCTCCGACCCCGCCACCCTCACCTTCTTCTCAAAGGGGGTCTCCTGGAACACTGCGCGGATGGAAACGAGACCATTCTGGCAAGTGATCTCGGTCGGCAACAACAGCTTCTGCCCAGGCCGCCCTCCGGCGCCGGCAAAGGACTTCATCCCCGACTTGAAACGATAATCGTCCTTCCCCAAATCACCGCTCTTCTGGAAGGAGACGATGACACCCCGCAACTCCTGCCGCGCATCCACCGCCGGCGCCGACACATGCGGCGGTCGACGAACCAGATCCAGCCGCTCATCCCCGGGCGCCTCACCCGCCTTCGCCCCCACCGCCACCACGCTCTTCGCCAGAAGTTCCACCAAATCGGTAAACTCCTCCGAAGCCGGCAGCTTCTGGAATGAACGAAACAGGTTCATCACCTTGGTCAGGATCGCCACCGTGTAAGCGGCGACGATCCGCCCATGCAGCTCACGGTCCTTCTTGCGGATGGAATCCCCGCTCAGGTGATATTCGAGCATCCGCTCGGCAAAATCGCGAAACGCAAACCAAAGACCGCCCGGAATCCCCTCGGGGACCGAACTGTCCCTGGCCGCCAGTTCGAACTCCTTCTCCAGAAGGATCCCTTCGTTGTGCTTGACCAGCACCATCCCCCTGGAGGCCCCCGGGTCGGGAAGCTGCACATGAATATCGGGAACCGCATCCGGAATCGCCTGCAGACTCGACACCACCGGTACCGATTCGTTCTTGGCGTCGAGCTTGCCGCCCGAGGTCCGCAAGGCAATCAGATAGGTCAGAAAACCCTTGGTCGAAACCCGCTGATCGGTCTCATCGTTGGCCCCAAGCTGAAAATCCCGGATCGTCGAGGAGAGCGACCCCTGGACCCGCTTGTCGAAGGACTCCTCCATGAAATCGGCATAGCTTTCATACCGCTTCAGCAGGGCATCCAGCTCCGCATCGGCGACATCCTTCTGACCCTCTCCAGACAGTTCGAGATTGAGGGCCTTCCGGCGCGTGCGCTCCACCTCCCGAAGGTGCCCCCGCACCCCCAAACGCACCAACCCCCGCTCCAGGGCCTTCTCCCCAAGACTTTTGGCAAAACGCGATATCTTTTCCTCGAGCTGCGGCTTGACGACATCCGACGCCGTCGCCAGCTCCTTGGCCAGGGCCTTGCCCTCCTTGACATAGGCCGTGCCCTGCAACAGACGCTTGGCCTCGACGACCAGCTCCGACCACAAGTCGGCATTCGCCGACGGGTCCGCCGCCGGCAGCTCCGGCAATACCGCCAACAACTTCGCCTCAATCCCCTCCACGGCAAGAGCGGAGGCGCCCTCGACAATGGCCTGCCGAAGAATCCCGACCGCCATCGCCCGGCTGGTGTCGGCCTGTACCCACCCGGAGAGTTCGCTGCAGACTCCGCTCAGCAAGGAGATCACCGCCGGGCTCACATGCATCGAGGTCTCGTTACCCCCGCCACCATAGAGCGAGGACAACACCTCCTTGATCCCGAGCTCCAGGGCCAGGAGGTTGACACCATCCTGGGTCCGCTTGCACATCGCCGCCAGAACCTCGTGGCCGATCTGCTGCCGGGCCATCTCCAAACCCATCTCCCGCGCCCGCTCGGCCAGCTCCGCCCGTCCCTCCTCCCGGATCTCCTGGAGTTGGCGAATCGCCGCTTCCCAATGAGCCTTCTCCTCCGCCTCCGGAATCCAACCCCGTGCCCCCAATTCCCGGGGCTCGGCATCACCCACCAGAACCGAAAGCCCCGCACTGGAAAAGAGCTCCTCGACGGTCAGAACCCCCTCTTCATCCAGGGAAAAGCGCGCCAACACCGGATCGGCGATCTCCTTGTTCCAAAGCCTGGCATCGTTGCCGCCCCCGCTCTTCGCCAGATCCTGGAAGAACTTCCGGTCAAACACCACCGACTGTCCACGACGCAGAACGTACGCCGGATCCGCATCCTCGCGAACCACACCCTTGGCATTGGAGAGGAACACCCCAAAACTCCCCCCCCCCCAGGCGTCACCCGAAAATGGAGACGTCCCCGGTTCGGACTGACATAGACCGGATTGGCCGCCGAACAGAGCCCCATGTCGATACGCGCAAGCCGCTGATCGTAGTGTTCCTCCAGATCGGCCGGGATCGGACCACTGAGAAACTCGGCATTGGGCTGGTTCAGCCGCTTCTCGCCCTTGGCATTCTTCTCTTCGTCGAGAGTCAGCACCAGGCCACCGGGGTGTACATGGACCCCGACCAGCCCCTTGAAGGAAAAATCGGTCACCATCTTCTTCTTGCGGTCCCGGGGATCCAGGGTCTCGTCGGAGACCTGGCGGGAACCGGTGAAAACCTGCACCGAATACTCCCGCTTTTCCCGGTTGTACTGAACCCGGCAACCCAACCCCTGGCTGGTCACCGACAACGGCGTCTCGACCACACTCACCGCTCGATACTCCAGGGGGACAATCTCCGGACGCACTACCGTCGGCGCCACCACCCCACTCGCCGCCACCGCCGCTTTCTCGCCCTTCACCCCACCGAGCATCTTGCCGAACAGACTCATCGCACCCCCCAACCCAGCTTGACAACAGGCCCTTGGCCCTCGTTGTTACCGGCCCACACCCCTTTCCACCTTCACGGCGGACAATAGCCGAATCAACCGAACTTTTCCAAAGAATCCTCTCCCAAAGAATCCTCTCCCAAAGAATCCCCCTCAAAGATTCCTCCCCGAAGATTCCTCCCCAAAGGATCCCCACAGGCGACCAAACCGCGCCCAGAACCCCCAACCAGAACACCTTCCGGCCAGGGATCCTCCGATCAACAGGGGGATCGATCCTGGCCCCTCCCCACCTCACTCCACAGGATCACCCGATTCCGGCCCCCGCGCTTCCCCTCGTACAGGGCCACGTCCGCCAGCTTCAGGAGCCCGCCAGAATCGGCATCTCCGGCCTCCGGATAGGTGGCAACCCCAATGGTGACTGTCACCCTCAACCCCTCGAGATCCATCTCCTCGATCTGGCGCCGCAATTTTTCCGCCACCACCCGGGCCCCAACAGAGTTGGTGTTGGGAAGGACGACACAAAACTCCTCCCCACCGTATCGGCAAGAAAAATCCGACTTGCGAAAACAGACCCGACAAACCCCGGCGATCCCGGCCAACACACGATCACCAAGATCGTGGCCATGGGTGTCGTTGAACTTCTTGAAGTGGTCGACATCGAAGAACAACACCGACAACGCCGTCCCGTACCGCAGCGCTCGGGACAACTCCTTCTCCAGGATCTCCTCCAGACCGCGCCGATTGAAAAGCCCGGTGAGTTTGTCCGTCAGCGACAGCTCACGCAATTGATTCTCAAGATCCTTTTCTGCGGTCACATCCCGGATCAGGGCCGCAAGACCGATCTCGGCCCCGGAATCGGCGTTGATGGTCGCGGCAAAGAAGTTGAGCACCCGATCCCCGATCACCAGGGTCTCGGGCATATCCTCCCCCCGCCGCTCCAGGAAGGCCCGGACATAGTCCGGGTCACCCACCAGGCCAAGAAAACCATCACGGACGATCTCGTCGGCACTCTTGCCCAGGAGCCGCTCCGCCGCCGGATTGACCAGGACAATCTCCCCACCCGTCCCCTGGCCGAGGTGATCGCGGCGATGCACCACCTGGAACATGGAGACGTGACCCGGGAGGTTCCGGTCACCGGAAACGACGAATTGAGCGAGATTGCCCGGGTGTTCAACGCCATGAACGCCGAGATCCAGAAGACCCAGGGGCACCTCCGTGAGGAGAGGAACAAGCTGGCGACGATCATTCTGG
>JADGCL010000123.1 GCA_015229005.1 Magnetococcales bacterium | reverse complement strand
CAGGTCAGTGCTCAGCGTTCCACCATCATGAAGGCGGACCAGACATAGGGATAGCTCCACTCCTTGGAGGCCAGCATGGCCCGCTGGGACTCCAGCAGGGCATCATGCACCGATTTTCCTTCCGCCAGCCGCCCGTAGAGACCGGTCATCAAGGCCTGGGTGCCGGCATCGCTCACCTCCCACAGGGAGGAAATCACCGCCTCCGCACCAGCCTCCTGGAAGGAGCGCCGCAACCCGTAGACCCCCTCCCCCTCGTGAATCTCTCCCAACCCCGTCTCGCAGGCCGAGAGAACCGCAAGGCGGGTCCCAGCCAGGTTGAGACCGAGGACCTCCATCGCCGTCAACACCCCGTCGTTGTCGGTATCGATCTCCCCCAGGAGGGAGGCGTTGCGGTTGATCCCCGCAAAGGCCAACCCCGAGCGCAACAGCGGGTTGTCCCCGGGCGGCGGCGGCAGCGGCTCGGCGCTGCGGGTCATCTTGAGGAGCCGCTTGCGCAGGGTGTCATCAGCCTTCAGGAAAAAGCCATGGGTGGCAATATGAAAAACCTCCGGGGACTTCTCCAGCCCCCGGATGGAGGCCTCCTCGGCCTCGTTCTTCAAAAAGATCCGACTCGCCCGCTTCCGCCTCGCGGCCTCGCCGGTGATCAAACGCCCCTCCTTCTCCGCTCCCGGCAGGGGATCGAAACGCAACCCACGCATGCCGCGGGAGAGGGCCTCCATCCCCCGGGAAAGCTCCTCCATCCCCCGGGAGAGACCCACCCCCCGGGAAAGAGAGGCCACCACCGATGCCCCCTCGGGCTTCGTCGGCGCCGCCTCCGGCTCCCCTTCTGCCTTGGCCGGCACCGCCTCCGCCGTCAGGGTGGAGGCGACCGAACGCCGACGCCGAACATCGGCCAACTCCGCCTCGCCGACGACCGCGTCCGAATCGTAATCCGGCCCCGCCAGGATCAACACCCCCCCCCTGGGATTGCGGAACCCGGGTCGGGATCAGGTCACGGGACGAGCTGAGAACGTGGAGGTCCACCGAACGGATCAGGTATTCGCCCTCACCGTCGACCATGGCGTTGAACGGCAGGATGTTCAGCGCCCCGTCCGGGACCACATAGACCTTGGTCCGCCCGCCCAGCGCCGATTTCAATGGCTTCCAGAGCAGATCGTGAACCACCTCTCCCTGCTCGAGAATCTGGTCTTCGTCGGCATCCTCGTCCTGAATGACCTGGCGATACTCCATCACCGCCTCGTTGATCGCCGCCAGCTCCGGATAGACCACAAGGTCGATGACCTCCCTGGGACCCTCGCGCCTGAGGATCGCCGCAAGCAGCTTCTCCTTCCCCTCCGGACCGGTCACCAGAAAATCGACAAGAGCCGCGTCCGCCGGCAAGCTTCCGACCAACTTTTCCACCGTCACATCCGCGACCGACTCGCGGAAGCGGACGCTCGCCTGCCCCAGCTCCAACTGCCGGCGATCGACCTCCTCTTCCAGTCGCCGCAGCTTCTCCAGATGCGCCGCCGCACTCTCGGCGGTCGGCCCGGAAAGGGTCAGGGCCGCCAGAGACTTCCGCGCCTCGGTGAGCTTCGCCGCGATCTCCTTGAGCTTCGGATCCTGCCCCAGACTTACCACCTGCTGCTGCCGCGACGCCACATCGAGGAGGATCCCCTTGCGCTGGAGACCGACCCGCAGAAGCTCCCGACCGCCGACCGGGCGCTCCAGGGCCGTCAGAAGATCCAGATAGGCATCCAACTCCGGGTGGTGGAGGCGCAGATACCCCTCCCGGGCGTTCTCCCCGGTCACCCAGAGGACCCGATCGAGGAAACGACTCCGCTCTTCAAAGCCTTCCTTCAAGAGCTGAAAGGCCTCCGGGATCTTCTTCTGGTCGCGGAGGAGCGCACCCAGGGCGTTGCGGATCTCGAAGGTATAGGGATGCTGTGGTCCCAGGTGCTTCACGGCCAGGTCCAAGGTCTCCCGAAGACGCTTCGCGGCGACCTCCAGCCTCCCCCGGGAGTGGTCGAGGGTTCCCAGGTCCAGCATCGACCGCAAGGTGTCGGGGTGATGCTCCCCCAAGACCTGACGACGACCGGCCAGGGCCTCGCCGATCAGCTTTTCCGCCTCCTCCAACGCCCCGAGGAGCCGCTTCACCCGCCCCAGATTGTTCATCCCCTTCAGGGTCTTCGGATGCTTGTCACCAAGACTCCGTCGCCACGAGGCAAGAACCTCGGCGAAGAGCGGTTCGGCATCCTTCGGACGGTTGTCCAGAAGGGCGAGGTAGGCCAGGTTGTTGACGAAGGCCACCGTATCCGGATGGTCCGCACCCATCTTTTCCGAGAAGCTCTTGATCGCCCGCCGGTAGAGGGGATCGGCCTTGTCGAAGTTGCCCTGACTCTCGTGCAGCAGGGCCAGGTTGTTGAGGCTCGCCACCGTCGTCGGGTGGGTCTCCCCCAGGAGCCTCTCGGCCCCGCCGACGGCACCCCGGAAGAGGGGCTCGGCACGGTCGTACAACCCCTCGGCCTCCAGCACCAGCCCGAGATTGTTCATCGCCACGATGGTGGCCTGATTGTCCGGGCCATACCGCTTGCGAAACCCGTCGAGAACCTGGATATAATCCGCCTCCGCCGCCCGCAGGCGGCCCATCTGCCGCCGGACCCCGGCCAGGGCATCGAGGGTCGTCAACCGATTGGGGTGGTCCGGCCCGAGCGTAGCCTTCTCGAAGGCCTCGACCTCCCCGAAGAGCTTTTCGGCCTCGGCGAAGCGTCCAAGATCGACCAACACCGCCGCCAAAGCCGCCTGCGCCGCACGCAGCCTGGGCTCCAGAGCCGCCCCCGCGAGTTTCGGCAGAACGGCATTCAGACTCTTCTCAGCCTCGGCATAACGCCCCTCCCGACGGTCGAGTTCGGCCAGCGCCACCACCCCATCCAGGGTCTCCGGGGCGTCATCCCCATGCGTCGCCGTGAAGATCGCCAGGACCCGACCCTGCCGCCGGCGCGACTCGGGCAGATCTCCCAGGCGCAGAGAGAGCGCCGCCGCCTGCGACCAGCACAGGGCCGCTTCCGGGTGGTACCCCCCCAGGATCTCGTCGAGCTTCGGGCAGACCTTGGCAAAGAGGAACTCGGCGCCGCGATCCTCCCCCTGATTGGCGAGGTTCCGCGCCTGCGCAACCCCGGCAGCCAGGGTCAGCGGGTGCCCCTCGCCCAACTCCCGGGAGAGTACTGCGACAACCTCCCCATGGATCCGGGCCGCGTCGTCGAACTTCAGGGCAGCTTCCGCCACCTCCGCCTGCATCCCCCGCACGCTCAGGGTCTCCGGGTGATCCTTCCCCAGGATTCTCCCCCCGGCCTCCAGCGCCTCGGCAAGGACCGGAACCGCCGCATCGACCTGACCCATGGCGAGCAGCAGGGCCGCCAACTCCCGCCCACTCACGAAAACGGCCAGATGCCCCCCTCCCAGACCCGATTTCGCCACCCCCAGGGCCTGCCGCCCCTTCTCCAGGGCCAAAGTCAAATCCCCCTGCCCCTGCGCAACCGTCATCTCTTCCCGGAGCCCCGCCCATTGCCCGGCCTCCGCTTCCTTCCCCGCCGGAAGAGCCGCCGCCGCTTCCGCCTTGCCCTGCAAGGCCCCCGGCAACTCCGACTGGAGCCGGATGATTTCCTGGTCGTAGAGAAGCAGATCCTCCCGGTGGGAGGCGACAGCGGCCAACTTCGCCGCCGCTTTGAACATCGCCACCGCCACCTCGTTCCGCCCCAATTCGGCGGCCAACAAACCGGCGCTGTGGGGATAGTCCTGATTCCCGGGCGCCAAACGGTGAGCGGCCAGAAAATGCTCGAGGGCCTTGGCCGGGTCCTGCGCCGCCAGCGCCTCCTTGGCCAGGGCCGCGTGACCCGACGCATCCGCAACCGGATCTCCCTTGCCACCCCCCTTGGCCGGAGAACCAAGGGTACCCGGGACCGGCGGGGGTGCGTTCCCGGAGACCGGAGAGTCAGCCCCCGCCGCGATCGGGTTCCCGGCCACGCCCAGGGCAACCACCCCCAGCAACACGAACGCGGCCAGAGATCGCCGCCCGAACCCATCCGCTCCCGACCCCATATGCCCCCGGCTCCCCGAAATCGAAAAAACGCCGACCGTGTCCACTCCAACCAGACCGCCGAAAAAATCCTCCCAAGGACTCTTCCGACCCGAGCAGACAACTCCCGGTACCGCCTTCCCTTCCGAAGCCAACGGACCACAACGTCCCGTTGGATTCGGAAGGCCATCTGTGGAGGGCTCCCCCCATTTGTCAACAGGCAGAGCCCAAGAAAGTCCACACCCGCCCCTCACTCTAACACACTTTGCCGTGCGTGCGATTCAAAAATCCTTTTCCGTTCCATCCCAAGTCCGCTCCCAACTGCACGATCTTGAAACAAAAAAACTCCTCAAGCCATGCAGCCTGCAAAGCAGACCACTTGTCCGGATCCCCGCGAAAGCGCATAGTGACGGAGGCTGGGACCAGTTCGAGGCCGCGTGGATGCGCCGCCGCTTCCCACCCGCCCGAGTGCGTCCGGTGTAATGGGAATTATCGTTAATGCTTTTCAAGTGAATTTTCCGGCAACGGTTGGACAAACGGACGGACTCACCGTCAGAACCACCAGGTGGGAGAGCGCTATGGGGAAAAAAAACAAGAACAAAGACAAGGGCCAAGACAAGGGAGTCGATGCCACGCCAGGCCACGACAAGGGCACCCCGGTCAGCGACGGATCAAGCCCGACCGCATCCGACCCGACAGGGGTCCGTTCCCACCGGAACAAAAAAGTGAAGAACGCGGTTTACCTTAAGGAAATCGAGCGCCTTCAAGAGGAGTTGGTCAAACTTCAGGAGTGGATCCGGCAAAAAGGCCTGAAGGTTGTCGTGATCTTCGAGGGAAGGGACGCCGCCGGCAAGGGCGGGGTGATCAAGCGGATCACCGAAAAACTCAACCCCCGCATCTGCCGTGTCGTCGCCCTGGGTACCCCCACGGAGCGGGAGAAGACCCAGTGGTATTTCCAGCGCTATGTCCCCCACCTCCCCGCCGGCGGTGAGATGGTCCTCTTCGACCGCAGTTGGTACAACCGGGCCGGCGTCGAACACATCATGGGGTTCTGCACCGAGGACGAGTACCGGGAGTTCCTCCGCTCCTGCCCCGAGTTCGAGCGAATGCTGGTCCGTTCCGGGATCATCCTCCTCAAGTACTGGTTCTCGGTGAGTGACGAGGAGCAGGAACGCCGATTCCAGGCCCGGAGTGTCGATCCGACCAAACAGTGGAAACTGAGCCCCATGGACCTGGAATCCCGCGACCGCTGGGTCGAATATTCCATGGCCAAGGATCAGATGTTCGCCCACACCGATATCAAACAGGCCCCCTGGTATGTCGTCGAGGCGAACGTCAAGAAGCGCGCCCGGTTGAACTGCATCTCCCATCTCCTCCGCGCCGTCCCCTACGAGGACCTCTCTCCCAAGCGGATCAAGCTCCCCCCGCGCAAGGTCAACACCGGCTACGTCCGCCCCCCCATCGACGACCAGACCTTCGTCTTTGACTTCGAGGAATTCCCCGTGCAATCGGCAGGAAAACCCCCGAAAAACAAATAGCAACCCGCCGAAAAAGTCTATCCTCTCAACCCGGGAAGGCAAAGTCCGGCCTTGCCTTCCCGGGTCGGCTCACCCCGGACTCTCGCCAAGGTCCATTTCATAGAAATAAACGCCATCCTCATGGCGGCGGCTCTGCGGCAGCCCGGAATGGTCAAAAACCCGCTGCATCAATAAATTCTCGGTCAATACCG
>JADGCL010000122.1 GCA_015229005.1 Magnetococcales bacterium | reverse complement strand
CTCGATCTCGCCAGCGGTGCCGCTGGATCGGGCCACCCGGGGAGCCCCCGCATAGGGAAGGTTCTCCTCTCCGGCCTCTTCGGCTGGATCGAGCGGAGTCGCGGGCAAGGGTTCCAGGGCGACCTTGCTGGGAGGAACCGGTGGCGCCGATTCGGTATTGGGAGCGGATCGGGGAGGGGTTGTCCCCCCCGTTTGTGCCCCTTGGATCATGACCACCTTGCCGGTGGTGATTCTCGCGTGTTCGGCCAGAGTGAGCGCCCCTGGGGGATTGCTTTGGGTTCCCTTTTTGATGACGAGAGACGGTTGTGGCGAGTGGCCTTGGCCTGAGGTTGATACTCCCTTCGGAGCCGGAAGGCTGCCACCGCGCGAAGGCATGCTGTTCTCTGCGGCCTTGCCTCCCGGAGACCGCGGAGCGACTGCGGGAGTTGGGGATCCTTTTGATGCTGCCGATGCCGTTCTGGTCGTACTCTCCTGGCTTTTCCCGGGGGATGCAGGGGACTTGTCCCCTTTGTTGGCCTGTTTATCGGTCCTGGTCTCCCCCTTGATGGAGGAGGGCTTGGGGGGGGTAGCCTTGGAGGGGGCGGTCGCCCGCCCCTGCCGGTCGATGACTGGTGTCGGTGCCGAAGTTGAGGGCAATACCAGGCGCCGCGGTGCCAGGGTCGCCATCTCGATTTCGTCATTATTGCCCGGACGCACGCCCACGGACGTGGGAGGTGTGGCGTTCCCTGCTTTGCTTGGGCGCGACCGTGTCGCGGGAGCAGCGGCCCGAATGGGTTCTCCTGTTGCCGAGACGGCGACCACGGGCGCGGGGGAGTCTCCGGCCACTTCTTCCGGTGCGGCGGAGGATTCTGCGCTAGCTGTCAAGGTTCCGTCGATCTCCTCATCTTCCGCGAGGTCTTCGGTCGGGACTCCGCCGCCCTCGACTGCGCTCTCACCCTCGCTTGCCCCGCCATCGAGGCTTCCTGGCGGAGAGGTGACCTCTTCCGCCGCTGGTGGAACTTGGTCCCGGTTGCCGTCTTTGCTGTCAGGATGGTGCCCTACCCGAAAGGGAAGTTCGCCGTGCGAGAAGAAGAGCAGCGAGACTGTCAGAAAGGCGGAGAGCAGCGCCCCGTAGAGGGTGACCCGGCGCGGGGAGAGCGAACGGGCCGTGAGCCACGGGCGCTGCGATCCGCCGTCACCACCGGGCCAGAAACGACCGGGCCGGAACGGGCCGTCGGGAGCGGAGCCGGCCTCCCGATCATCCTGATCGAGTTCCTCCCCTGTCAACGATTGCGGGTCATCTCCCGCAGTCTCGAACCCGGGACGATCCCCGGTTGATCCCGGCGCTGTGTCGTTGTATTCCGCCGGCTGTTTTCTCACCGCCTCCGCCCCTTCCGGGGGAGAATCGACCGGTTCGGAAAGTTCCACGACGCGAAAGATCCCGACCTTTGCCGGTGCCTCTCCGGCCTCGGTGGGAGTCATCCCGACCTTTGCCGGTGTCTCTCCGACCTCGGTGGGACTTCCGGACTCCGGTGCGGTCGGATCAGACTCCGGGGCTTTCACCGAGGCTGCTGCCTCTGGCGGATCCTCGCTCCGCTTCGCTCTGGTGGTTCCCTCTGTGATCGGAGTTGGTTCGGCGGAGTTCTCCTTCCCATTGCCATGGTCGCTGTTCGCCGTGATGAGATCATCGTGGGGAATGACCTCATCAGAGCCGAAAAGGCCACCCACGAGCGCCGCGTGGACGCTCTCATCGGGGGCGACCCTGACGGCCTCGGCATGCACCCCCGCTCCCCTGGCAAGGGGTCCCGCCTCCGGGTTCGTCTTGTCCTTGTCGGCGTCGGTCGTTGAGTTCCCGGGCGGTTCCGGGGGGGCATCCGTTTCCCTTTGTTCAGTCGAAGCGGGAGTCGAATCGGATTCCGCCGACGGAGCTTCTTCAATCCCTTCTTGGCGTTCTTCTCCCGCTTCCCCCGGGAGGGTCGCTTCGATCTCCGGGAAAGAGTCCTCCCTTTCTGTCTGGGACGAGGTCGCGCCGGTCTCCATGGTGCGGGCCGCCCCTGTTTCACCGGATGGGATTGTCTCCTTTTGGTCCGTCTGTTCCGCCTCGGTGGCGACCGTCGCCCTGGCACGCTGGATTCGGGTCTGCCAGTGCTGGCGGCGGGCCTGGATCTCGGCCTGCCAACTGGGATTGCGGATGTTTCTGGAGAAGGCTTCAGCGCCGCCGAAGAGGAGGTGGATCTCCTCAAGGATGCGGACCAACTCGTTGCCCTCGTGCAGACGGATCAGTTGGACTCCGGTGGCGATTTCGGTCTCCAGGCGTGCCAGGAGCCCGACGATGGCAAGTTTTTTGATGCGCACGTCCACGCCGGCCAGGGCCTGGAGATACTCCCGGGCGTCGATGACGTCGACGCCGGGCAGAGGTTTGGGAACGGCGGGAATGGATGTGGGTCTGGGAGTCATCGGCCATGACCTGATCTGGAACCGGAAGGTGGACCGCCGTGACCGGAGTCTGTGGGCAGGGCCATCCGGCAAATGGCTTCCCGCGGAGCGGACCGGCTCTTCGCGGGGTCCCCTCGGATGTCGTACTCAAGTATCGTGCCATGGTTGGTGTTGCCGGAACTGCCCGGTACCCTGAACCTGGTAGGCGATCTCCTTGGCCCGGTTCGTCTTGGTCTCTTGGGCTGGATTATTCTTTTGGTCAAACCCGGGGGGAGGCGATATCCTGTGCCGATGCTGGCGGGTCGACCGTTGGTTTCTCCATCCGGGGGGGGGAAGGACGATCGTTCGTGTATGCACCGGACGGTTTTCATGGGTCGAGGGATGGCGTCGATGGGGTTCGGCGTTTTCTGCTCCTTGGTGGGTGAGGACGCTGTGTCAGGGTGTTCCGCCCATTGCTGGACTCCGGGAGTGACATGATGACACCAGGGGTTGTTCGTGAGCGGGGATGCCGCGCCTTTTCGTCCCCGCATCGTGGGGGAAGCGGGGAAAATTTCGGGTGATGGTATTCCTACTGCGTCATGTTGCCGCTATGGGGCGCCGCTTGCCGGCGGTTGTGCTGTTGCTTCTGTTTTCCGGGTCGCTGTTTTTTCCGCTGGCTTCTCCTGGGGCGGGCAGAAAACCGCTAACCGTTCTTTTTACGGAGTTGCCCCCTTACGTTCTTCCGGATGAAGGGGGGGAGCCGGTCGGTGCCTTGGTGGATCTCTGGCGCCAGTGGTCCCGGGATGTTGGGCTTCCCGTCCGCTTTGCTCTGGTGAGTTGGGAGGAAGCGGTTGCCCGTGTCGCCACTGGGAGGGCGGATATCCTGGCCGGCTTTCACCACCCGGTCGAGTCGATGCCGCAACTTGAGGTCATTGCCTCGCAGCAGCTTCTGCCGGTTGACCTCTTCTACCGGATCGAGGCGGGCGAGTTTCGCTCCCTCGACTCCCTTGTCGGGCGTCGGGTTGGGATGGCCATTCAAGATCCCGGTGCGGTCCAACTCGTTTCCTCCCGGCAGGGAATCGTTCCCGTTCGGTTTTCCTATGCCGAACAAGTGGTGGACGCGACTTTGGCGGGTGAGATTGACGCCTTTGTCATGGATCGGGCAACGGCGTTGTACTACCTGGAACGGCGGGGAGCGACCGGTCGCCTTGCCCGTGCCAGCAAGCCGGTGGCATCAAGGCCTCTTTACGCTGCGGTCTCGCGGCATGGTTCTGCGATTGGTGATTCCTTCCGGAATGGGGAGTTGCTTCTGCCTGGTGGTGACTGGGAGGCGATACGTGAGGGGTGGGTCCTCGGTCATGTTACCCCGATCCGCTTATTCACGGTCAACATGCCGCCCATGGCCTTTATTCGGGATGGCCGGCCCACCGGGTTGGCGGTCGAGGTCGTTCAGGCGATCATGCGCCGCCTGGGCCGTGATGATGAGATCATCGTCACCAATTGGGAGGAGGCCTCGCGGCGGGTCCTGGAGGAGCCGCTGACCGCCCTCTTACCGCCCTCGCGGACGGCGGAGAGGGAGTCCCTGTTCCAGTGGGTGGGTCCCATCCTGCCGGAGCAGCTCTATCTTTTCGCCCGTAAGGGAGGCGGTGTCACCGCACGAACTCTGGAGGAGGCCCGGGCTCTTCGGATAGGGGTCATGGCGGGTTATGCCGCTGAGGATTATCTGCGCCGGGAATCTCTGCCCAACCTGTTGCAGTTCGCAAACGCCGAAGAGGGGTTGAAGGCCCTTTTTGCGGGAACCATCGATCTGTGGGCCAACAGCAACCTTACCCTTGCCGACAGTGCCAAATTGGCCGGGTTGGATTCCCGGGAGATCGAGACGGCAGTGGCTCTCCAAGAGGTTCCGGGTTACTTGGCCTTTCACCGGGAAGTTCCGGCGGAGGTGGTGCGTCAGTGGCGTCAGGCTTTGCACGATATCCAGACCGACGGCACTTATGCTCGGATCGTGAATCGTTGGCTGCCCCGTGCCGGTCAGGCGGGGAACCTGGGTTCCGCCGGGTCGACCACCTTCGACGCCCGCGAGCAAAGTTGGTTGCAGGAACATCGCCTGATTCGCCTTGGTCTCTCTTCCGATCTGGCTCCCTTCTCCCTGATCAGCAACGAGGGCCAGCACCAGGGTCCGGCAGCCGATATCCTGGATCGGCTCGGCAGGCGTTTTGGCTGGCATCTGGAGGTGGTGCGTGTGGCCAGCCGGGAAGGGCTGATCGGCAAGTTGCGGGCGGGAAATCTCGATCTGGTTCCGGGCCTGGAGGTCACTCCCGACCGTAAGGTTTTCATGCGTTTTTCGCGTTCTCTGGGGAGTTTTCCCAACATTGTGGTGACGCCGGTCGGGGGTCCCTATCTGGCCGATCTGGGGGCTTTGACGGGCAAATGGGTGGGTATGGTGAGCGGGAATGCCTTTCGTTTCCGACTGCTGCGTTCTTTTCCAGCGTTGCGATGGTCGTTCTACCCGACGACCGCTGCCGCTCTTGATGCGGTATCGCGGGGGGATGCGGATGCCTTTGTCGGCAATCTTGGCGAGGCGGCCTATGGCATCCAAAGTTCCGGGCTTCTCGACCTGAAGATCGCTGGGCGAGCCAACGATTTTGTTTATCACCACGCCTTTGCCGTGCGTCATGATTGGCCCGAACTGGCTTCGATCCTCGACAAGGGGATGGCGGAAATGGGTGCTGGCGAGATCCGGCGGATTCAGCGGAACTGGGAGAGCATCCGTATCGAATCGCCCACCGATCCGGTCTTGATCCGTCGCATGGCGCTGCAGATCGGGCTGCCCGCAGCTCTTCTGATGCTGTTTTTTTTCATTTGGAACCGGCGGCTGCAGCAGGAGATCGGGCGTCGGCAGGTGATCGAGGACGCCCTTGTGGTTGCCAAGGAGCAGGCGGAAGCCGCCAGCCAGGCGAAGAGCGAATTTCTCGCTTCCATGAGTCACGAGATTCGCACTCCCCTCAATATCGTCATCGGCATGGGGGATGTGTTGCGGGATTCCGGGGTTACCGAGGAGCAGCGGTTTTTCATCGAGAAGCTGCAAAGTGCGGGGGCTACCCTCCTCGGGTTGCTGGACAACATCCTCGATATTTCCAAGATTGAAGTCGGAAAAATCGAATTTTCCGATCACCCTTTGGAGCTGGCGCCCTTTGTGACCGAGCTCATGGAGATCATGGCCGAGCCTGGCAGGGCCAAGGGGCTTGCCATCGAAACGGAGGTCGATCCCCGGCTCCCGGCCTGGATTCGACTTGACGGGAGCCGGCTGCGGCAGATCCTGATCAACCTGGTGGGCAATGCCATCAAGTTTACTGATTCCGGCTTTGTGCGGTTGGTTGTCTCCTGGCGTGAGCAGAGTGTGCGGTCGGTGGATTCCCCCCGGCTGGGACGAGGAGTGACGGCGGCGCCAGCCCTGAGGAATGGC
>JADGCL010000121.1 GCA_015229005.1 Magnetococcales bacterium | reverse complement strand
CAACCCCCCACCCACCGACCCGGGGTTTCAATCCGCGCCCCCGCACGGGGGGCGACCTGTTGCAGGACCGCGACAACCTGCATCCGTCCCAGTTTCAATCCGCGCCCCCGCACGGGGGGCGACGTCGGAGTGCCTGGACTGTGAAACATTCGAGAGTAGTTTCAATCCGCGCCCCCGCACGGGGGGCGACGGTCGCCCGCAGCGTTTGGACGGATGAGTGCGCGTTTCAATCCGCGCCCCCGCACGGGGGGCGACTGCGTGGTGTGTTGTGACTGACGACGTGCGTTGCAGTTTCAATCCGCGCCCCCGCACGGGGGGCGACCATGGAGGCCACGGCATTGGCCCCAGCGTCTCGAGTTTCAATCCGCGCCCCCGCACGGGGGGCGACCTGGAGCGGGGGCCGAAACTGCACCTGCGCTGCTGTTTCAATCCGCGCCCCCGCACGGGGGGCGACATCGTCCCGACATGCAAACCCGCTGTGGTGTACGTTTCAATCCGCGCCCCCGCACGGGGGGCGACCGTGAACCTCCGGGGCGCGGACCTTCGGGGCGCGTTTCAATCCGCGCCCCCGCACGGGGGGCGACCTGAACCTTTTCTGCAAGGCCCAATCTTCTGGGAGTTTCAATCCGCGCCCCCGCACGGGGGGCGACACGACGGGTAACAGGTCATCGCACGCGATTCGGGTGTTTCAATCCGCGCCCCCGCACGGGGGGCGACCCCCTGCCGGGATCCCCTCCATACCGCCAGAGGAGTTTCAATCCGCGCCCCCGCACGGGGGGCGACCTGAGGGTGTGACACTACTCGACGGGGCGGGTTTGTTTCAATCCGCGCCCCCGCACGGGGGGCGACCTGAGGGTGTGACACTACTCGACGGGGCGGGTTTGTTTCAATCCGCGCCCCCGCACGGGGGGCGACGGCTTCCCATCGAGTCCCCCTCGAAGCACGGTACGTTTCAATCCGCGCCCCCGCACGGGGGGCGACACGCCCAGCTCCAGGGCGCGGACCTCCGGGGCGCGTTTCAATCCGCGCCCCCGCACGGGGGGCGACCCGAGGAGCCACCACTGTCGGCGCTGATTAATTTGTTTCAATCCGCGCCCCCGCACGGGGGGCGACCTCGCTGGCGACGTGGTCACCTTCGCGGGGGACACGTTTCAATCCGCGCCCCCGCACGGGGGGCGACTAGGTTTGTAGATCCACTCTCCAACCGGTGCGCTGTTTCAATCCGCGCCCCCGCACGGGGGGCGACATGTGAAGTTCCGCTTTTGGTACTCCACGAAGAATGTTTCAATCCGCGCCCCCGCACGGGGGGCGACTGTCAGTTGGCATCCCACTGACATTCAACGTCTTTTTCGCAATTCTCCGCGAACCTCCTTTCGGAACCTGTGATAGCTTGATTGAACAAGTACCGCCAGCGTTCGCAACTCTGCAGTTTTCAAGGATCTTTTATTGAGTCGTTTTGTGCAGGCGGAGACCCGACCGCTTCAGGTTCGCGATCGGCACCGTCCACCCTCTCATCCAGAACACTCGCCTGCCCGGATCATACAATCAAAGGACCATCTATATCAAAGGATGGTTTCGCTCCGTAGTGTTCTACACGTCGGTGCCACTCACTGCCGAGGTTGTAAAAACGTATGCTGTCCCGGCTTGGATCAATAATTGAAAGAATCGACTGTTTCAAGGCCGTGAATTGTGCCGGGTCCACCTTGCACTCAAATACCGAGTTCTGCACTCGCTGCCCATGGTCCAGGCAAACCTTGGCAACTCGACGCAAACGCCGTTGTCCGCCGGCATCCGAAGTCGCGACATCATAGGCAACCAAGAGATACATGCCAAAACCTTAGCGCCACAAAAAAGCCGGGTAGACGTCCAGATCCCCACGTAGATGACGCGCCAATAAACGGGCTTGGATATGGGGCAACAAACCGAACGTCATTTTTTCGTTCAAAAACGGGTGGGTCAGCTCTTCCCGCTTGCGCTCCTGCCACGCCACCAGGACTTTCTTGCGTGATTCATCTCGCAACATGACCGCCCCATTCTCCCGTCTCTCGAAATCAGCAGAGGTCAACTGTTTCCGATTGATCAAGGTCAAGGCAAGACGGTCGGCCAATACCGGGCGGAACTCCTCCATTAAATCCAAAGCCAGCGATGGCCGACCCGGACGGTCACGATGGAAAAAACCTACCGCCGCATCCAGTCCAGCAGCTTCCAGTGCCGATCGACAATCATGTCCCAAGAGCGCATACAGGAAGGAGAGCAAGGCGTTGAGCGGATCCAGCGGCGGGCGTCGATTGCGACCGGAAAAGCCAATGGCCGGGTCACCCCCAGAAAGCAGTGCCGGAAATGCCCCGAAATATTGGTGCGCCGCGTCCCCCTCAACCCCACGCAAGGCATCCGCATGCGGAACTTTCAATACCGCTCTCAGTGAGTGCTCCAAACCTGTTATCGCCCCCGCCAATGACGAGTCTCCCAAGGCTTCCGGTCGATCCCGCCTTGCCCGTTGCATCGATATCCGACAATTGGCAATCTTCGCCGTCACACATTGGCGGGCTATGGTCAAAGATTCCTCGTCGCGGTCCGCCAAACGGTACTGTTGGCGCCGTAACAACACGTTCCCGGAGGCAAAACCGCTTGCCGCTGCCAGAAAATGGCCATGGGGCGAGCAAAACGACAAGGTCACCCCACCCTCGGCACACGCCGCCATCAACTGCGCCGAAGCGCCTATGTCCCACCCCAAACAGACAATGCCGTCCAGATTGTGTAACGGCACTCTGAGCTTCGTCTCCCCCTCCGAACGTACCTCCACCGTTTCGCCGTGCTTGCCAAGCCACGCCCCCTCCAACGTAACAAACAGCGTGTTGAGATGTTGGCGCATGGCGATTATGCCCCCGTCAGTATCTCGGCCAAGGTCGTTGCAAACCAGGCGGATGCCAAGTGTGGCGTTTTCTCTCGTCGGGGCAGGCATTCACCAAGCAGCGAACAGCCCCGGCAAAGGGTCGCCCGGTATCTTGCCGGAGGCGTCTTTCCACTATCCAGCAGAGCATGAAGCTGCTCGGCGGCAGTCGTCGTCAAAGTGCGCAACTCCGGGGTGAAGGCTACCGCAGTACGCCGTCGCGGTTCCCCATAGAAGAGCGCTCCCTCCATAATCGGCATGGCCAACATCTCCTCCAGGCAAATGGCCTGGGCACAGAGTTGCACCCGGTCCGCCTCGTGCGGTTTGGGCCGGCCCCTTTTGTACTCCACCGGCAGGACCGCTTCCCATTTCTCTGCTGGTCGATTCTCCCCCTGTGCCAGCAGCCCCTTTTCAGGATGCGAGCGGCGACGTTGACGCCTTGCTCCCTGTGGTCGAGGACGCTGCCCTCTCAACGGGTGGAATTCCACTACGTCGCACTGCCCAACCAGTCGCAAGACCTCGGAGCTCACCGGCAAACCCCGGGTTATGCAAACCCCGGCATCCGCCATCACCCCCTCCTGATGAACCTTGGCGTGCAGGACGTTGCCTTCAGCGGTGAGCCGATTGTTCACCCAAAGCCGCTCCAGGTGAATCAAGGCACATTGACGCTCGCAGTATACAAAATGCTGCAAGGCCGACAGGGGGGCATAACGGCTATCGTCAACATCCACACTCCTCTCCTTCCAAAATCAGCCAGCACGCAACCAGGGAATGGCGATGAAGCGACCATCCCCCGGTTATGGATCCAAACGATCAGACCCGCCGCACCAAAGTAACCCCCTTGGCAATCTCCTTCTCTCCACCCACGGCGAGAACCTGATCCAGTTGCTGGCCGTCAAAGGTCACGGTGTAATCGGCAAAGGTCCTGGCCAGCTTGCCAGGCTCGCGCAGTGCAACCTGGACCCGATCGAAGAGGGCATGTGCCGGGGCCTCGCCCATGGCGCTGGCGTGACGAAAGAGCAACAAGCTACGTGCTGCCATCTCTCCACGACTGGCGGAGCGATCATGTTCGAACATGTTTCCCAGTGCCTCCCAGAGCAGATTGAGATCCGCCTCGGAAAACCCTGTCTGCGCCGCCAGTGGTGCGCTGACGAAACCGTGGGTACGGTAAAGCCCATAGGGAATCGTAAATTTCCGACCCATGGTGCGATTGTCGCCATCCTGCTTGGCGGCCTCCTCGACGGTGGTCACCGCCATGCGGGTGATGCTGTGTTCGGCGGCAATGACTGGATCACTGCTCCGTCCGAACGTGAACTGCACTGGCCCACGTACCTGTCCGCAGTTGACCCCGGTGGACATCACCGCCCCGAACGTCCTGACATCGTAGAAATTCCGGCACATCCATTGCCGAGCCTTCTCGGTATGTTCTCCTCCTCCCTTGCGTTTTTTTTCCTTTGTCCTGGACTGGGACGAATCAGGGGCATCGGCGGATGATTCAACCTCGCCTCTTCCCTTGACCTCCTTGCCATCCAGCGGAATGTTCAAGGCCTTGAAGGCCCGCTCATGCTGTTGGTTGAGGACCGCCTTTTCCCGAACATAGACATCATAGCCCAGACCACTTTCCGCCACATCACGACCTTGTTCCGAGTTGTGAAGAAGTTGCACATAGTTACGGATCTTGCGCTTCAGGCAGACATCGGTGATCAACCCGTGACCGGTCTCAGCATCGACCCGGGGCAGATTGCCGGCGTCGGGATCACCATTGGGGTTGCCGTCCTTGACATCGAAGAGATAGACGAAATCATAGCGTTGGTTCATGGGTAGGATCCTCTGATCAGTGGGTTCAAAAAAGGTTCAGGAAAAGGTGTCGGGAGAATCTTCACCCTTTGGGGTGAAAAAATTCTGCCTCTGATGGTAATAACCAATGGCAAACAGCCCTTGTTCCTCAAGTGACAAGGTTCGCGGGATATCGCCGATGCCGCCCACGATCTCCTGCACCAATTTTTCCCGTGTTACCTTGCCTCCCGGCGACAGATTGCTCAGGTGGTGTTGGTAGGTTCGGAGCAGTCTTGGCACTACCGAACCCGGCGTTGCCGAGACGGCCCCGTAATAGCGGTCACGAATGGTGGCATTGATGCCGGGCAGGGCCTCTTCCTGGGTCTTTTCCAGGGCGGCAAAGAGTCGGCCCAATCGATAGGCGGGTTCAGGTCGGTTAGTGTCCAGACTCACAGGTATCTCTCCATGCCAACGGGGTGAACGCAGCAGCCAGGCTTTGAGGATGGCAGCACGCAAATAATTGATTTGGCGATTGGGGTGTTGCTTGTCGTCGTGATCGGCGCGAATGCGGCGGATGATCGCAGTGGCCAGAGTGTCCGGATAGGGGGCACCGGTGAGGATGGAGCGCATCAAAGCCCCACCGAGCAGGGGAGCGACGTTTTCGTCTTTGCCCTGCAGAGCGGTTTCCCTGAGAAGCATGCGGATGGTGGGAAATTCCTTGCCGAACGATGGGCGGACAATGTCGAGGGCCTCGTAATGTCGCCGCAAACGCTCGACGAATCCACCGAGGGTGTCCCGGTGCCAAATACGCACCGAAATCCGCCCGGCATTGGGCGACAACCCCAGGACATAGAATGGCGTTTCTGGGTCTTCCCCCAGGACCGATAGGACGCCGCTGCCCTCTCTCAAGGCCCGCAAGACGACGCGAATATTTCCCAAAGTCGCATCGTCCTGGCTCTTGCCTTCGTCTTCTGCCGATGCATCGGTATTGCCTGAGAGAAAAGCGGCCAACTCGGCTTCCAGAGGGGATGGTTTCCCGGTCCAGAAAAGTACGGTACCGTCGGCCAGGTAGAGGCGATGTCTCTCCCTGTTGGGACCGTTCAACAGCTCGTTGAGGGCTGTGCCATAGCGGAAGGCCGCTTCTTGTGAGACCGGGGCATTGTAGCTCTGCTTCTTGCCATAGGATTCGAAGGCGAGGCA
>JADGCL010000120.1 GCA_015229005.1 Magnetococcales bacterium | reverse complement strand
GATGGCGGCATTGAGCGCCAGCAGATTCGTCTGCCGGGCGATCTCCTCGATGACCGAAATCCGACCGGCAATCTCCTTCATCGCCGCCACCGCCTCGACCACGGCCCGCCCCCCCTCTTCGGCATCCCGGGAAGCCTGGCGGGCGATCTTCTCGGTCTGCTGGGCGTTTTCCGTGTTCTTGCGGATGCTGTCGGCCATCTCCTCCATGGACGACGAGGTCTCCTCGATCGAAGCCGCCTGACGGGAAGCCCCGGTCGACATGCCCTGGGCCGTTTCGGTCAGTTCGACGCTGCCGGAGCCGACGCGGTCGGTGGCCGTGCGTATGTCACCGATGGTCCGGCGCAAACGCTCCGCAAGAGAACTCAGCATCTCGAACAGGCGCCCCATCTCATCGCGGCGACCCAGACTGCATTTCAAACTCAGATCCCCCTGGCTCAAACGGGTTATGTTGGCGAAACAGGTGCGCAGCGGCCACGTCACACTGCGTTCCAGGAGTACGGCAAGAGCCAACCCGAGAACCAGGGCCAGCAGCGAGGCAGCCATGAGCACCACCCGTGTTTGCCGGGCCCGACCGATCATGGCCTCGTCGGTCATGATGTTATCCTTGGCAATTTGCGACAACTCGTGCAGCTTCTCCTGCACCTGTCCCAGCAAGAAAAATTTTAGGTTGGACCCAAAATCGGGGAGAATCAGGACTGCTGGGGCGGAAGGCATCCACGAAATGCCGAATCTACCGACAAAGACCGCAGACAAAGACCGCAGACGAAGACCACCGACCTGCCGCCTGCAGGTACTCAATACCGATTGCGCAACTCCCGGATCCGGGCGAACACCTCGATCGGTGACTGCCCCGCCATCCCCAGGCGGGCCACGAATCCCGGTTCGTCGCAACGCAAGAACGGGTTGAACCGCTTCTCCCGACCCAGGGTACTCGGCAGAGTCGGTCGCCCAGCGTCCGTCGTGTCGTAAAGCTCTTCCAGAAGCACCCCAACCTCGGGATCCTCCGGCTCCAGGGTCGCCAGAAAGCGGGCGTTGGCCAGGGTATACTCGTGGCCGGCGAAAATGCGGGTCGCCTCGGGAAGCCCCCGCAGGCGGTCGAGACTCGTCCACATTTCGGCAGGAGTCCCCTCGAAGAGCCGACCCGCCCCAAGACCGAAGAGACAATCCCCCGAATAGAGATCCTTCCCATCCACCAGGTAGACCACATGCCCAGTCGTATGCCCGGGAACAGCCAGGACCCGGACCTCCCTTTCCCCAAGCGTCAAAATATCGTCATCAACCACCTCCCGATCGAGTCGCGGCAAGCGGTGCCGGTCACTGGCCGCGCCGATGACCTCCGCCCCGGTGGCGGCTCGAAGGGCAGCAATACCGTCGATATGGTCGTGATGATGGTGGGTCACCAGGATGTGGGAAAGGCTCTGGCAGGGGGTTTGCTTAGCCGCCAGCCAGACGAGGACCGGAGCCGCCGCGCCCGGGTCGACGGCAGCGACCGAAGCCGGACCGGTGGCAAAGAGCCAGACGTAGTTGTCCTTGAGAGCGGAGAGTCCGACAACAGGGCCGGGGTGATCTTCCATCAGCAAGCCTTTCGAAACAGAAAGAGAGCAGCCCCCCCCGGTCGGGAGCGGTGCGGGGAAAGGGGTGTCCCGGTCTCCGACCAGGCAAGGGTCGGCTCCGAGGAACGAGTGTGATCCCTCTCACGGGAGCCGTCCATGAATTTCGAGGCGATCCGCTTGCAGAGCTGGTACGCCACGGCCCAGGGACGCACGGTGGCGCACCTGATCGGAGTGGCCCTGGCCAAGTGGCTTTCGGGCCAAAGGGTCCCCTGCTCCTTCGGCCTGGGATACACCCAGCCCTACCTGGAGCGGCTCAAGGAGTGGACCGACGCCCTGTGGGGAGCGGCACCGGCGGAAATGGGGGTCGCCCCCTGGCCGACCGGGGCGGCCAACCGCATCGCCCTGGTCAGGCCCGATGCCCTGCCCTTCCCGGATGAGTGCTTCCAGCGGGTGATCATGACCCACCTCCTGGAAGGAACGCAATCGCCGGCATCTGCCCTGCGGGAAACCTGGAGGGTGTTGACGCCGGGCGGTCGACTGGTGGTCGTGGTGCCCAATCGGGGGGGCCTTTGGGCCAGGAGGGACGCGACCCCGTTCGGATGGGGAAGGCCCTATTCCCCCAAACAGATGCAGGAGCAGTTGCAAGCGTCATTGTTCATCCCTCGGCAGGCGCAGTACGCCCTGTTCATGCCCCCCTTCGCGGGTGAGCGTTGGCTCAAGGGGGCGAACGCCTGGGAGAAGGCCGGGGCGCGCTGGTTCGCCCCCCTCGGGGGGGTCATCCTGTGCGAGGCCGAGAAGGTGGTCTATGCCACCACCCGCCTGACCGCCGGCAGGACGCAGGCCCTGGGGGCTTCCCGGAAGCTCGGGGTGCCCGTGGCGGAAAACCGCGACACCTGCTCATGGCAACGGAGAGAGTTATGACCGATGCAATCCTGATTCGCCGGTTTTTGGACGACCTTCTGGTCGAAAACGGCCTGGCCAGGAACACGTTGGACGCCTACCGGCGTGATCTGGAGGGGCTCTCCGAGTACCTGGGCAAGCGGTTGAGCTCACTGGTCACGGCAGCGCGAACCGACCTGTTGGCCTTCCTGGGGGAGATGGCGCAACGGCGACTCTCGTCGGCCACGGTGGCACGCAAGATCTCGGCAACACGGCGCTTCTATCGGCACATGACCCTCTTGCAGATCCGCGAGGATGACCCTTCGCGAACCCTGCAGACGCCGAAACCGCATCGGACCCTGCCGAAGATCCTGAACGAGGATGAGGTCGGGGAGCTGCTGGAGGCGCCGGACAAGGATTCCCCGCGCGGAATGCGGGACGCAGCGATGCTGGAGCTTCTTTACGCCGCCGGCCTCAGGGTCTCCGAGCTGGTGGGGCTGGAAAGCGACAGCGTCGACGAGGCCCAGGGCTTCGTGCGGGTGATCGGCAAGGGGGACAAGGAACGCATCGTCCCCGTCGGCGGTGAGGCATTGGAACTGGTCGGCAACTACATCCGCTGGGCCCGCCCATTGCTTCTGGGAAAGCGCAACACCAAGGCCCTCTTCGTCACCAATCGGGGCAAGGCCATGACCCGACAGAATTTCTGGTACATCATCCGCCGGCACGCCTCTTCGGCCGGCATCGAAAAGCACCTTTCCCCCCATCTCCTGCGGCACTCGTTCGCCTCTCACCTCCTCGACCACGGGGCGGACCTCCGGGCAGTCCAGATGATGCTCGGACACGCGGATATTTCGACGACGGAGGTCTATACGCACGTAGCACGGGAGCGGCTGAAAAAGGTCCACGAGACGTACCACCCGCGAGGGTGAGGCACCGAAAGGGGGGAAGCAGGGATCCCGCGCCGGACGCGGGATCCGCCCGAAAATCACGGCATGATCCTCGCCGCCACCGCCTCCGCTTCCTCGACCCACCTGCCCAGCCCCCCCTCGATCCCAGCCCGCCAGAACCCCTCATCCGTCGGGTCGAGCCCGAAAGGCCGCAACAGGGCAGTCGCATCCTGCGTCCCCCCCGCCCGCAGCAGGTCGAGATACATCCCCTCGAACCGCTCCCCCAGATTCCCCTGAAGCGCGTAAAGACTCTGCGTCAGCAGCTCGCCGAAAGCATAAGCGTAGACGTAGAAGGGGGAATGAAAGTGCCCGATATAGCTCCAGAGAGCCCGAATCGGCCCATAATCGAACACCTCCCCATCCCGACCATACAGGCTCTCGGTAGTCGCAACCCAAATGGCGGACAACTCCTCGGCGCTCAAGCGCCGCCCCCGCGCATGCACCTCGCGCTCGAATTGGGAGAACCCGATCTGTCGGACGACGCTGTTCAGGGCATCCTCGATCTTGGCCGCCAGAAGGGCCAGGAAGGCAGGATCATCCCCCCGCTGCCGCTCCCGCTCCAGGAGAAATCGAAAAGTCGTCATCTCCCCGAAGATCGAGGCCGTCTCCGCGTAGACCATGGGGGCGTGCGCCATCAGCGCCCCCTGCGCCTTCCCGGCCAACAGCCCGTGGATGGCGTGCCCCACCTCGTGTGCCAGGGTCAGGACATCGCGACTCGACCCCTGATAGTTGAGAAGAACAAAGGAGACAGGTTCCCCCCCGGGCAAGACCACCGAATAGTTGAAGGCTCCGCTCTGCTTGCCGGGGCGAGGAAAAATGTCGCAACAACGCCCCCGCTCGAGATCGTCCAGGATCGCCGCCATGGTGGGACTGAAGGCCGCAAAGGCGTCCCGGACCAGCTCCCTGGCCTCGCCGAACGGGATCTCCCGATGCGCACTGACCGGCAAGGGAGCGTTGCGATCACTCCAACGCAGACGATCCCGACCCAGAATCCGCGCCTTCAAACGATAATACCGCCGGGCCAGAGGGGCCGCGACCTCGACCACCGCCGTGTGCAAGGCCTCGACGACGGCATCGTCGACCTTGTTGGCGCGGTTGCGGCTCGCCATGGGGTGCGGATAACCCCGCTCCCGATCCTCGACCGCCTTGGCCCCCACCACCATGTTGAGTACCTGGGCCGAAAACTTCGTCAGCCTCTCCTCAAGACCCGCATTCAGAACCGCCATGGCCCCCGCCCGCTCCTCGTCGTCCGGGCTGTGATTGGCCAGATGCACCACCTCGGTCAAGGTCAGGGAACGATCCCCCCACGGAAACCGCAGCTCCGCCTCCACCTCGTGAAAAAATTCGCTCCAGGAACCGGCGCCGAAAGTGGCCCGTTTCGCCAAGGCCCCCTCAACGTTCTCGGCAAGGAAAAAGGGTCTCTCGCGGCGGACATCGTCAAGCCAGGGGGCGAAACGACGGCACACCGGGTCATGGGTTACCAATTGCCGGAAGCTCTCCTCCGGCATCGCCGCGATCTCCAAGGTGAAGAAGACCCCGTGGGCCCCATGGGCCGCATCGTGGGCCACTTTGGCCGCAAAGAGACGGCTTTGTATGGCGGCATCCTCGAGATTGGCATAATGGGCGAGATGAAGGTAGAGAAAAATCCTGCCGGTCAACTCCTGAATCTCTTCGTAGCTCCGCAAGGCGGCCCCAAGATCGCCCTCCAGGTGACCCTTGAAACGGGCGTGAAAAGCGGCATACCGCTTCCCGAGTTCGACAATGTCCGCCTCCAGACGCGGGTCGTCGGGACCCGCATAGAGGCCCGAGAGATCCCAACCATCGGTTGCAGGGGGCATGCGACTCACTCCTTGTTCAACTCTTTCCGAGAATTCCCACCCATCCGGGCTCACCACAACGCGATTCGACGTCGCGATTCACGCCCCATCAAGATGCCAGGAGACAAACCAGGGGGGGATCTCCCCGCTTGCCCGCTCAACCTGCGTCGCAAAGAGCAGGCGCCCCTCCCCGGTCGGGCCTCGCCGCGTCTCGGCGGAGAGATTGGCCACCACCTGTAACCGCTCCCCCTCCCCGATCCGCCAATCCACCCGCAACACCCCCTCGGCATCGATCTGCCAGCGCCCCGCGTGGGCGCCGATGCAACCGAGCCGGGGGATGATCTCCCGTCGGCGAACGGCGAGAAGCTCCCGAAACAGAACGAACCGTGAGGCCCCTTCAGGGGCTTGCAGCCGATCCCAATCCAGGCGCGCCGAGACCCAGGTCGCCTCGGCGGCAGGATCCGGCATGGCAGCGATGATTCCGGGATCGGCAAAGTGGGCAATATGACGAAAGCCCCGCCGCCGTCCCTCGGCGACGGCAGCCCGCAGCGCCGGCTCGAAATCACAAAAAAAGGGAAAGGGGCTCCGCGAGTCCCACTCTTCGCCCATGAAGAGGAGAGGGATCGCCGGCGCCAGGAGGAGGAGCGTCGTGGCGGCCCGCATCGCCTCCGGATCCACGATGGCCCCCAGACGATCCCCCAAAGGACGGTTGCCGATCTGATCGTGGTTCTGGAGAAAAGAGACAAAGGCCACCGGCGGCAAATGCCCGCTCGCCTCGCCACGGTGACGCCCCT
>JADGCL010000011.1 GCA_015229005.1 Magnetococcales bacterium | reverse complement strand
AGAAGGCCCGTCTCCTTGGTCCCCCCGACAGGCTTGGGGCGGCCCCCTTCTCCGCCCCCCCCCCCCCCCCCCCCCCGGGGGGGGGGGGGGGGGGGGGGACGCTCTCGCCTTCATCCCCCCTCGTGGGAGAATCTGCCGGACCGGCACCCTTGCCGCCGTTGATCGAGGGTTTTGCCGACCGTTCGCGTGCCTTTCTCTCCGTTCAGACCGGTTGCGATGGCCATTGCAGTTACTGCCTGATCCCCCAGACTCGGGGGCCGAGCCGGTCTCTGACCCTGGAGCATGTGCTGGCCCAGGCGAAGAGTTTCCTGGCCAGCGGCTTTCGCGAGCTGGTCCTGACCGGCATCGACCTCGGGGCCTGGGGGCGGGATCTCCCGGGTTCGACCGGCGGCCTGGCTTCCCTGGTTGGGGAGATTGCCCGGTTGCCGGGGCTCGACCGCCTGCGTCTCTCCTCCCTGGATCCCTCGGATCTCGATGAACCGCTGCTGGCCCTTTTCGCCGATCGGGCGGTACTGTGCGACCACTTGCACCTCTCCATTCAGTCCGGGGACGATGCCATCCTTGCGTCCATGGGGCGTCGATACCAGCGCCGGCAGATCCTCGACGCGGTCGGGGAGTTGCGGCGGCTGCGACCGGAACTGATCCTGGGAGGGGATTTCATCGTCGGCTTTCCCGGGGAGGACGAGGCGGCCTTCGCCCGTTCCCTCGACCTGGTGGAGCGGACCGGGCTGCTCCTGGCCCACGTCTTTCGCTACTCGGACCGACCCGGAACCGAGGCAGCCCGAATCAATCCCTCGACGCGGGTACCTCCATCCATCATGCGTGACCGTTCCCGGCGGTTGCGCGACCTGGCCGCCGCCGCCCTCCGGACCGAGACCCGGCGATGGGTCGGTCGCAGGATCGAGGTCCTGGTGGAATCATGTGCCGGGGGGGAGGCCTTCGGCAAAAGCCGAGGTTTCCTTCCGGTCCGTTTTCCGACCATCACCGAGCCGCTTCCCGGGGAGATCGCCGAGGTCGAGATCGTCGCGATCGATCCTGGCAAGGGGGGATTGATCGGCAGAAAAAAAGAAATCGAAAGAACTTGACAAAGCTTTCGCCGCTACGTTTATGCACAGGCCCGGGGGGAGTCCCTTGAATCGTCTGAAGAACTCGCGAAATGCCGGCTGCGCTGATACGGTATCATTGCAACTCATTGATTTACAAATAATTAATAAAACGATCAAAAAACGTCCAATTGGTCGAATCGCCAAGTCCGGCAAGGTGGTTACCCGGGCGTTCACCAAGTTATCCACAACGTTATCCACAGATTCTGTGGATAGCTCTGATTCCTTCGACGGCAAGCTGGGTTAGTTTGCGTCAAGGGGAAAAAGCGCCCAAAATCCCCTCTTCGGGTTCGGTTCGTTGGGGCCTTCAGGACGACGCGGCTCCGCCTCGCTTGCTTCCGGCCAGCTCCCTCCACCCCCCTTTACTCCTTCAACTCGGGCGGGGAATTTGGTACCATGGGGCGAGTGCATCTTAAGGGCCGGGCGAGCCTACAGCGGGGTTCGGCCTGGCAGGGAGAGGGTCGGAGATGAAGGTCCTGATCGCGGACGATGAGTTGGCCAACCGCCTCCTGTTGCGCGATATCCTCCGCTCCATGGCCACCTGCGACATGGTGACCGACGGCGAGGAGGCGGTCGAAATCTTCCGCACCGACACCATGCGTGGCGCCCCTTACGACCTCGTTCTGCTGGACATCATGATGCCGCGCATGGACGGGCAGCAGGCGCTTCGCGAGATCCGCAAGGCCGAGCGCGAGGCGGAGGTGCCCCCGGGCCAGGAGTGCGTCGTGATCATGGTCACCGCCCTCGACTCACCCAAGGACGTGGTGGAGGCCTTCTACCAGGGGGGGTGTACCGATTACCTCATCAAGCCCTTCACCCGCCGCTCCCTTCTGGCCAAGATGGAAAAGCACGGCCTTCTGGGGTAGCCCCCCGCAGCTGGCGCACCCAGCCCGCTTGGCCCCGTATCGGCTGGTCCCGTATCAGTATTTCCCGCCGCCCGTCACCACCGGCTCGGGGTTGTCGTAGATGCGGAAGTAACGAGCCAGGAAGTATTCCGCGACCGACTCCAGCCGTTCGAGGTGCTTCGCCTGGATCGCGGCGATATTCTCTTCGATCTTTCGCAGGCTCTCCGGTCGGATGCGACCGCTGGCGCATTGCGCCCGCGACTCGGCGAGGAAACGATCGAGGCGTCTCCGGACCGCACCCTGGCGCGTCACCATCGCATAGACCTCGGCCAGGGCCCGGTACATGGTGAGGTCGCGTTCGGGCTGGGGGGGCGGCGGCTCCGGGGGGGCAACGAGGCGCTCGAAATAGGCCGTCTCCGGCAGCGGCTCAAGCCGATGGCGAACCCCGTCGATCATGTAATCGGCGAGCGGCACCCACCCCGGAGGCGGCGGTGGCATCCCCAGGGACTCCGTCGCTCCCTGCCCCCCCCGTGAGGCCGCCGCCCGAAGACCCTCGACGAGGTACTCCTGCAAGGGGACCCACCCCTTCGCCGCCTTGGCCATGGCCACCTCCTCCGCTCCCGGTTTCCCACCCCTGCCGTTTCACGCCTCTGTCAGGCTTGTCGACCGCAAGGGGGTTCTCCTTGAGCGGAAACCAGGGGGCCTTTCTGCTGGCTATGTCACCGTTGGCTGTTGGCAGCTCGATCGTGCTACCCAAAAGTGGCTGTCCCTACCTCACCGGGAAAAGCCCCTGAAATGACAGGATGATATCCTTGCCTACGCCCCCCTGAACGCTTACCGGAAAAGGAAGGATTGGCAAAACCGCAACTTGCCAATCCTGGTTGACGGGGTCCAAAGACGGACCTCGTCAACCCCCTAATGGTGTTCACTTTCCCCGAATGCGACCCACCAGATGCACCACTCCCACCAGGGCAAACCCGACCACGACCCCGGTGAGGGCGTTGACGAGTTGGGGCAGGGCAGCGGCCAGCAACCAACCCACCCCCTGTAGCGTTTCGACTTCCCGGGAAAGGGCATGAGCCACCTCCTGGACCCAGGGAATCCCGTGTACAACGATACCCCCACCGACCAGAAACATCGCCGCCGTACCGACCACCGCGAGCCCCTTCATCAGGACCGGCGCAAGCCGAAGCAGAAACCGACCGGCGGCCCGTTGCCCCCGGCGGGAAAGTGATTCACCCGATCGTCCAACCAGGTAAAACCCGGCGTCGTCCAGCTTGACGATGCCCGCGACAAGACCATAGACCCCAACGGTCATGACAAGCGCGATGACCGTCAATACCGACAATTTGGTCAGGAAAGGGGCAAGCGAGACCGTCCCGAGCGAGATGACGATGATCTCGGCGGAGAGGACGAAATCGGTCCGTATCGCGCCGCGGATTTTCTCTTTTTCAATATTCTCCGGCTCAATCTTCTCCAGATCAATCTTCTCCGGATCAATCTTCTCCGAATGAATCTCCTCTGGATCAAGAGCCGGATGCGCAGCACCGGCAGCGGGAACCATACCCATCCCCGTAGTCGACGACTGCGGATGTGGGCCGGAGGGGCCGCCTGCGTGATCTCCATGGGACCCAGGGAGAAGCTTTTCGCTTCCTTCAAAGCAGAGGTAGGCACCACCGACCATCAGCAAGGGCATCACCGCCCAGGGAATCACGGTGCTGATCAACAGGGCCAACGGTACCAGAATGGCCTTGTTGACCAGGGAGCCCTTGGCCACCGCCCAGACCACAGGCAACTCGCGTTCCGTCCTGACCCCGGAGACCTGTTCGGCATTGAGCGCCAGGTCGTCTCCCAGAACGCCCGCAGTCTTCTTTGCCGCGATCTTGCTCATCGCCGCGACATCGTCCAGGATGGCCGCAATATCATCGATAAGGACAAGCAGACTGCTCGCTGGCATGGGCTCCCCTTCTCTCGAAACCAAAGGCCGACCAGGTCGTTCCGGATCGGGCCAAGCCTCTACAACCGCACCCGGACTCGCCGGCTCACGAAGCCGCAACCAGCCCCCGTTCCCGAAGAAACCGCCGAATCTGGGCCTCCTTGTCCTGGAACTCCCGAATGCGCCCCTCAACTTCGTCCCGACTCTTTCCCTCCACGTTCTGCAACCCCTGAACCATGGATTCCAATTCAATTTTCAGCTTGTTAAGTTGAAGAATCTCATCATTGGAAAGCCCACGCCCACCATTTACACTTTGCTCGCTCACGATCGCCCCCCATCAGAACTATCGCCAACCCGAGGCTCTGTGCCCCAACCCCCACTGCGAGAGGTGGCAGGACCTCTCCCACTCCCCCCAGCACTCACTGGGAGGCAGCAGAGCCTCCCTTCACTCCCCCATCCGGAAGTATGAGGTGACATTCTGGACAAGAGTGGCATGAACTCAAATTTTCCGCGCTACAGCACAAAGACTCAAACCGAAAGGCAAATCGATCCGCCCAATCAAACTCACCTCCCAGCGGAGCAACATGAAGAACAGCCGGTTCAACCCTTCCCGCACATCAGTCACACTCGATTGGTCTACCTCCCCCGGGAAAAAACGTTGCCACAGCCGAACAGTTGCCGCCAGGGGGAATAGAATGCAGTTGAAAAAGCCCAACCGCTCGACCCGAAACCCCGCCCCCTCCAGTTTCTCCCGCAACTCAGTGCGCCCATAACGCTGTCGCGCATGCACCGCCCGATCATGTGGTCCATACAGAAACTGAAACGCCGAGTCGGTGAGAATCAACACCCCACCGGGAGCAAGAAGGTCGTACACCTGCCGCAACACCGCCCGATCATCGCTTATCCCCTGGTGGTACAGCACGTCAAGCAGGCATACCACATCAACCGACTCCCGACGGAAGGGAAGCCTCTCCGCCGAGGCCCTCGCCAAACGCCGGAACCCCCGGGCGCGACAGAACAGGATCGACTCGGCGCTGAAATCGCACCCCAGGGCCTCACCGCTTTCGGCCAAGAGTTCCAACACCTTGCCGGTCCCGCAACCAATGTCGAGAAGCCGCAACCGCCTCCCCCGCACCTGCGGGGCATACCGGGAGAGGAATGCGGCGACAAGAGACCGCTTGCCGCGAAACCACCAGTGCCGATCTTCGACTTGGTACATCTTCCGATATTCGGCACTCTCCACTAGACGCCCCTCCCGGTTGACAGGATGACCCGGAGCCGCCCAGAATGCCCCGGGGTCCACCTCCCCCAAGCACCGACCCCCTGGAGCCCAATGTCGCGGTTATCGAAAGTCACAGCGCTCATCCCGGCCCTCGTCAGCGTCGGTTTCTTCTACTGGGTATTTCGCGACGTCTCCCTCGCGTCCCTGGAGGAGACCCTTCGATCCACCCACTGGGAACTCGTCCTCCCCGCCCCGATGCTGATCGGCCTCGGCATCTTCTTCAAGGCCTGGCGGTGGCAGATCCTGCTCAAACCCCTCCACGGCTCCCTTCCCCTGGAAATCCCCTTCTCGGCCATGTCCGTTGGCACCCTCGTCGACCAAATCCTCCCCGGCAAGATCGGCGAACTGGTCCGGGCCCACCTCGTCGGTCAGCACGCGGGGATCAGCCGGGCCTCCGTCTTCGGCACCGTGGTCGTGGAAAGGGTGTTCGACATCCTCTCCGTCCTGACCCTCTCAGGGATCGCCATCCTGAGCCTGGGACTGACCAACCCCCTCCTCCATCGATCCCTCTGGGCCTGCCTGCTTCTGCTGGCCATCCTGATCTCTCTCCTGCTGCTGTTCTGGAAGAGCCGCCCCCTGCGACAGCGACTGACTCTCCGGTTCCTGCCCGGTCAGCTCGCCGTCAAAATCAACCGCCTCCTGGAAGAGGTCGGCAGGGGTCTGCGAACGATCACCCACTGGCATCACTCCGGCAAGGCCCTGCTGGCGACGATCCTCATGTGGGGGACCTACGTCATCGCCTTCATGCCCCTCCTCTACGCCGTGGGGATCCAACCCGAACCCCCGCTCCACACCGCTTTCGTCCTGATCTTTCTTACGGCCATCGGCGTCGCCATCCCCACCGCCCCCGGCGGCATGGGAATCTACGAATTCGTCGCCGCCCTCTCCCTCGGCATCACCCTGCCGAGCGGGACCGTCGATTCCCCGGAAATGGCCGCCAAGGTGGCGGTATTCGGGCTCCTCTACCACCTGACCTCGCTGGGACCGGAGCTCCTGGCCGGGATCTATTGCCTCAACCGCGAGTTCCCCGGCATGGGCTTCCGTCGGGCCATCTCCCGACTGCGTTCCCAACCCTCCCCGGAGACCTGACGCCGGAAGAGCCCTGGCCCGAAGGCCCCGCTCGGTGATTCAACCGTACAGCTCCCAGAGAACCTCCACCACCCGCTGCTGCTCCTCGGGAGTCAGCCCCAAGCCGCTCGGAATGTAGAATCCGTTCCGCCCCAACCAAAGGGAAACCGGGAGCGATTCGTCCGCAAACAGCCCCATCTCCCTCAGGACGGGTTGGGCGTGCATCGGCCAGAAAAATGGACGGGTGCCAATCTTCTCCTGCCCCAGGCGCACCATCACCTCCCCGGCCGTGAGACTTCCCCCCTCGGGTATGACCAACCCAAAGACCCAATAGAGGTTTTCGGCCGTCTCATCGCCCTCGACCGGCAACTGAAAGGCGTTCAACCCCCGGAGCAATTTCTGGTAGGTTCGACCGATCTCCCGCTTGCGCACAACCGAGGCATCCCAGCGCTCCACCTGCGCCAACCCGAGCGCCGCCTGCAGGTTGGTCATGCGATAGTTCCACCCGATCTCCTCGTGAACAAACCGTCTCTCGGGGAGGAAACAGAGATTCCGATAGGACCGGCAGCGCTTATCCAACTCCGGATCGTCACAAACCACCATTCCCCCCTCGCCGGTCGTCACCAGTTTGTTGGGGTAGAAACTGAAGGCGGAAATATGGCCGAAGCTGCCGCACGGACGCCCCTTGTAGGTCAATCCCTGGGCCTGGGCGGCATCCTCGATCACATAGAGCCCGTGTTCCCTGGCCAACTCCAGCACTGGATCCAGATCCACCGGCATACCGAAGATATGCACGGGCATGATGGCCTTGGTGCGACCGTTGATCCGCTCGCGGATCCGAGAAACATCCATGTTCCAGGTCAGCCGATCACACTCCACGACCACCGGCTTGCCCCCAAGGCGCAGCACCGCCGCCGCGCAGGAAATGATGGTGAAGGAGGGCAGGATAACCTCATCGCCCGGCTTCAGACCGATGGCCGCCAGGGCCACCTCCAGCGCCGCAGTGCCGCTGGTCACCGAGGTGGCATACCGCCGCCCGACACGTCCGGCGAAGGCCTCCTCGAACCGGGCGACGAAGGGACCCTCCGAAGAGATCCACTCGCTATCGATACACTCCAACAGATAGCGGCGCTCGTTTCCCCCGAGGACGGGGGTATTGACCGGGATGGGGCGCTTCAAGGGGCCTCCTCGATGCTGACGTGATCGGGAGGGGTATCCCGAAAGACGATCTTGTCCAATTCGCCGGAATAAGGCCCCTGCTTGACCTCGATCATCTCCAGCGGTTCCAACACCTCGAAACCGTGGCCGCCGTCGGTCAGCAGGATGGCATCCCCCGCCTCCAGGATGTAACTCTTATAGTATTCCTGCGCCCTGTTGAAAAAATCGACCCGGAGACGCCCCTTGCGAATGAACAATACCTCCTGTGTATAATAAACCTCGCGCAGATGGCGGTTGTGTACGTGCGGCTTGATCACCTTCCCTACAGGGTGCTTCATGAAAGCGAGTTGCTGGGAAAAATCGTCCGGAGTAAAAAACGAAACGCCATCACGATCGTAACCGTGGCGAATGATTATACCGTACAAAACACCATTCTCGCGGACTTCAATGACCATTATATTCTCCGATACATTACTTGTTCGGACCGCGCCGGCACAGGTAAATCATTCGCAGATACTTCACCCCACGCCGGAAGAACCCCCAGAGGTTGGTCGCCGTTTTCGACTCACCGAATTGCCGATTGCTGAACGTATAGGGAATCTCCACAATCCGAAATCCCCGATGAACCAGTTGGTGAACCATCAGGATGAAATACTCCCCGTAATCCCCCTCCAGCATAAAATCGGCAAAGCATGACCGTTTCAGGACCAGATAGCCACTGGTGATGTCCTTGACCGGCAGGCGTGTCAACCAAGCGCTGATCCGGGAGAGGACAAGACTCAAAATCCGTTGCAGCCCGTACTCACCCGAACGGGTATCAGCGCCACCGGCAACGAAACGGGAGGCGATGGCACAATCGGTCGAACCATCCAGGAGGGGCTGCAGCAGGACGGTGACGAACTCGGGCGGATGCGCCAGATCGCAATCCATCCAGCCAACGAATCGGCCCTGTGCTTCGCTGATTCCCCGGTTGATGGCGCTCGTCAGGCCCCTTTCCCCCTGACGCCTGATCACCCGCACGCGCCGATCCCGCTGACCGATCGCCTCGGCCAACTCCCAGGTTCGGTCCGGAGAATCGTCGTCGACAACGATGAACTCGCAGTCGACACCGGCCAAGGCTCCACCCAGACGCTCCAGCAACGGGCCAATGTTCAAGGCCTCGTTGTAAGTCGGCAAGATCAGGGAAAGTGTCGTCACGGCAACCAACCCACCCGGCATGAACGGGAACCCTTCCCCCGCCAAAGTCCCGGGGAAACCGGTGTCAGCACCAGCAGCCGGGATCATAGCGCAAGAACCGGGGCTAAGCCACCACCCCGCGCCCTGAACACCGGCAAGGACCTTGGATGAAGCGTCCGGGTTCCCGCTTTCCGCCTCATGAGTTGACGAAGACGACCCATCCCGCCACAATCGAGTCGCCTCGCAGCTCGGCCCTTCCTCCGAAGACGAGAGTCGTGGTTGGCCATGCCTTCTACCCTCTATCTCTGTGAAAAACCCTCCCAGGCCCGGGACATCGGACGGGTTCTCGGCGCCGTCCGCAGGCGCGAGGGATACCTCGAGGGTCAGGGAGTTTGCGTCACCTGGTGCTTGGGACACCTTCTGGAAATGGTCGCCCCGGATGACTACAAACCCGAATGGCGAAGTTGGAACCTCGACAGATTGCCGATGATCCCGGAAACTTGGCAACTCGGGATCCGGGAGGGGGGCTCCGGACAGCTCAAGATCATCAAGAAACTGTTGCGGGCGACCGAAGCGGTGGTCCTGGCGACCGATGCCGATCGCGAGGGGGAGACCATCGGTCGCGAGGTGTTGGAGTGGTGCCGCTATCGGGGAAGGGTCTCCCGTCTCTGGCTCTCGGCTCTCGACGAGAAGAGCATCCGCAAGGCCCTGGACTCTCTCCTGCCTGGTCATCAAAGCGAACCCCTCTACCAGGCCGGCCTGGGTCGCGCCCGTGCCGACTGGCTGGTCGGCATGAATCTCTCCCGGGCCTATACCCTCTGGGGGCGCTATTCAGGGCATGACGGGCTCCTGACCGTGGGACGGGTCCAGACCCCGACACTCAAACTGGTCGTCGACCGGGACCGTCTGATCGAAAATTTTCGTCCCGTTGCCTTCACCGACCTCACGGTTCGCCTCGCGGGAGCTTCGGGAGCCTTCCCGGCCAAGTGGATCCCCGCCAAGTCCATCGCCGATGAGGCGGGCCGTTGCCTCGACCGGTCGATAGCCGAGGCCGTGGCGACAAAGGTCGCGGGAAAGGAGGGAGAGATCCTCAAGGCGGAGACCACCCGGGTCCGGGAATCGCCTCCCCTGCCCCTGGATCTCTCCACACTCCAGGTGGAGGCCTCCCGGCGCTGGGGCATGGGGGCGAAAAAGTGCCTCGACCTGGCCCAATCCCTCTACGAACGCCACAAGGCCATTACCTATCCCCGGAGCGATTGTCGCTACCTGCCGGTGAGCCAGTTCCCGGACGCGCCCGACATCCTCAAGGCCGTCGCCCAAACCTCCCCCACCCTCGAAGGGTGGGTGGGACAGGCCAACCCCACGCTCCGCTCCCAGGCCTGGAACGATGCCCGAATCACCGCCCATCATGCCATCATTCCCACCGGGGCCACCGTTCGGGGAGGGGCCTTTTCCACCGATGAGGCCCGTCTCTTCGACCTCATCGGTCGCCACTATCTGGCACAGTTTTTCCCCCATTTTGAATACGACCGCACCGTCGTCGACGCCACCGTGGAGGAAGAGTCATTCCGTGCCACCGGACGGGTGGAAATCGTGGCCGGCTGGCGACCCGTCGTCGGCAAGGGGACAAAACCGGACAGACAGGAGGAAGATGCGGACCTCCCCCCCGTTCTCCCGGGTGAAACCGTCAGGGTCGACGATACCAGACTCGAGGACAAGAAGAGCCAGCCCCCGCCTCGTTATACCGAGGGAACCCTGATCCAAGCGATGAAATCGGTCGGCAAGCTCGTCGACAACCCCCGGCTCCGGGCCATTCTCCGGCAGACCTCCGGGATCGGCACCGAGGCAACCCGCGCCACGATCATCGAGAATCTCCTGAAACGGCAACTCCTCCTCCGGGAGGGGAAGAAACAACTGCTGAGCTCCCCCGCCGGCAGACTCCTCGTCGATGGTCTGCCGACGAGCGTGACCGATCCGGCGACCACCGCCGTCTGGGAACAGACACTGGACGACATCGCCCAGGGACGGGGCAGCCTGGAGGAGTTCCTGGGCAAGTCCACGGCCTGGGTCAGTCGCCTGGTGGCCAATGTCAAGGCACGGCAACAGCTGGGGCTTCGCATGCGCCTGCAAACTTCCGGAGAACACGGCTTCGGAGAGAACGACACGCAGCGCCCCGCAGACTTCAGGGAAAGCGGCACGCAGCGCCCCGCAGACTTCAGGGAAAACGGCACACAGCGCCCCGCAGAAGGAAGTGCATCCAGGGGGGCGTCCTGCCCGCACTGCCACAAAGGGACCTTGGTGATACGAACGGCAAAAAAGGGAGGCAACTCCGGCAAACAATTTCTGGGATGCAGCCTTTTCCCCGGCTGCCGCTTCCTGGCTCCACTGACAGGAGCCGCAACACCCCTGCGGGGGAAAAAAACCTGAACACCCTGCCGCCCCCGCTCTTCGTGCCTCCCCCGGTCTGTCTCCGTCTGTCAAGAGCCTGTCGCAGAATGGCCTTCCATGGCCATTCTGCTTGAGAGGGGACGAAATCGAATCGTGGCTTCCTTGCGGGACACGAATCCGACTGTCGAACAGGTCCATCCCTGGACTTTTTCAGCCCGGGAGGCAAAACACGGTATCGCCCCTCCTCACAGGCCCTCGACAACGGTTATTCGGAATCACCCAGCAACAGGGGACGCAATTTCTCGGCGTTGTTCCGCACCAGGGCCAACTCCCCATCGGTAATGGCACTCTCTCTCACCGAAGAACTCTCCAAGGCCGCCAGCATCCGTTTCTGGGCCTCCTCCAACTCGGCGAGCATACCCTTCTTGCGGTCGGCGGGGATGGCGGGATTGTTTTCGATCATCCGCCGCTGCTCGGCCCACTGCGCCTCCTGCTGCTGTTTCATCCACTCCTTCGACGAGCCGGGGGGAGTCGCGCCACTCTGCGGCTGAGCGGGATTGTATCCCTTCTGGAGGACGTCAAGCTGGTCGAGCCACCGCTTCTTGTCGGCGGGAGAGAGGTAGGGATTGCCCTGAACCATGCGTTTCTGGGCGGCGATCTGGTTGTTCCAAGCCGTCCGCTGTTGCTGCTGAATCGCCTCGGCCGAGGGGAGGGTCGGCAGATTCTCCCGAAGCCCCTGGTCCAACTGTGCGAGCATGGATTGCTTCTGCCAGCCGGGGATATAGGGATTGGACTGGATGTCACGCCGCTGGGCGGCCGCCATGGCCTGCATCTGTCGGCGCGACTCGGCCATCCGGGCCTGGGCCTGGCGGGCGGCCTCCTGTTCCTGCCGACGCCAATGTTCCCGGGCCTGGGACTCCTGTTTTGCGCGCTCCTCGGCGCGAAGGCCGACGTTGACCTGATTCAGGAGGTAGAAGAAGCGGTCAGCCGTCCACCCCTGGCTCTCCAGGAGTTTCACGAACTCGGGGTCGTGACGCATGCCGGCGATCACCCAGGGATTGGCCCCGACCCGGCTGAAACGCTCCTGGGAGGAGAGCCAGGCGACGGACTTGGGATAATCGGCGATGAACCGTCCCAGCTCGGCCTCAGTGAAGGGTTCCGGACGATCCACCTCGCCGGCGCTTCCGGGGGAGGCCGCAAACAGCAGCAGGGCCAGGGCGCCGCCGGCCAGGGCGGCTTTTTTGGTCAGAGCGACTCTTTTGGTCACATGATTTCCCGACATGATAGGCAATCCTCCTCGTTCCGACTCACTGGGGTGTTCCGGTTGTGTACGAGCGATCTCCCCAGTATACAAGTCCCGCCGGCGAAGAAGCAAAACCGATGGTTTGAGATGCCATTTGATGCGGTTCAGGAACGCGTCCAGGCAGGCAGCAGGGATTGGGCAGCGGCGAAATCCTCGGGGATCCCGATATCGATGAAGTGGCCGTCGTCGACGAGGGCAGCAACCGACCACTGATCGAGCCGCCGTTCCAGAAAATCGACCTCGAAGGAGGTGCCGTCCCGCAGGTGCGGGCGGAGGGCGGTGGGAAGGAGGAAGACCCCGCCATTGATCAGCCCGGAGGCAGGATGACCCTTCTCGGCAAAGCCCACCACCCTCTCCCCGGAAAGGAGGACTCGGCCATAACGCCGGCAATCGGCCATCGGCTTGACCCCCATGACGATCTCGGCCCGCAGCCGCTCCCGGGTCTCGACCATGGCGGCCAGGGACAGGGCGAAAAAGGTGTCACCGTTCAGAACGAAGGCCGCTTCACCCCGGATCGCGTCCAACCCCAGGCCGATCCCGCCGGCGGTTCCCAGAGGGGAGGCCTCGACGGCATAAACGAGATCGAGGTCACGGTAGCGATCGCCGAAGGTGCGGCGGAAAAGGTCTCCCTTGAAACCGACCGAGAGAACGACCCGGTCGACCCCCTGTCGTTCGAGCCGGTCGAGGAGATAACTCAGAAAGGGCCGGCCCTGAATGGGGGCCAAAGGTTTCGGGAGATCGGGGACCACCGCCCGCAAACGGGTCCCGAGACCGCCGGCGAGAACGACGGCCTCCCGGGGAAAGGTGACAGGCCCCCTGTCGGATCGCAAAGTGTCGGTCATGACCCCCTCAGGATGGCGGCGATGCGTTCGCCGGCCCGACCGTCGCCGTAGGGATTTCTGGCTGTGGCCATGCCCCGGTAGTGGTCGGGATCGTCGAAGAGACGCCCAACCTCGGCGACGATGCGTCTCGCATCCGTGCCCACCAGACGCACCGTCCCCGCCGCCAGTGCCTCCGGTCTCTCGGTCACCTCACGCATCACCAGGACCGGTTTGCCCAGAGCTGGGGCCTCTTCCTGGATGCCTCCCGAATCGGTCAGGACCAGATGGGCGCGGTCGATGAGGGTGACGATCTGCCGATAGTCGACCGGGGCGGTCAGGTGGATGTTGCCGATCCCTCCCAGGAGATCGCGGACCGGCCCCAAGACCTGCGGGTTGAGGTGGACCGGGTAGAGAATGATCAATTCCGGTCGACTCCGGGCAAGCTCCTTCAGTGCCAGACAAACCCGGGTCAGGCCGTCGCCGAAATTTTCCCGACGATGGCCGGTGACGAGGAGCAGGGGCCGGTCGGAGGCCAGGACAGGGGCAAGCTCCGCCCCCAGCAGCAGGCTCCTCTCCGTGCGCTCTCGGGGGAGCCCGGCATGGACCTTGAGCAGGGCGTCGATCACGGTATTGCCGGTGACGTGGATCCTCTCCGGAGGAATCGCCTCCGCCAGGAGATTCTCCCGCGCCTGGGGAGTCGGGGCGAAGTGAAAGCGGGCGAGGCGCCCGGTCAGTTGCCGGTTGCCCTCTTCGGGGAAGGGGCGATCGAGATCCCGGGTCCGCAGACCGGCCTCGACATGACCGACAGCGATACCGGCGTGAAAAGCGGCAAGAGCAGTGGCAAACGAGGTGGTGGTATCCCCATGGACCAGGACCAGGTCGGGGGTTTCGGCAGCGAGAACCTTTTCCACCCCGAGGAGGATCCGACTTGCCAACTGGCTGAGACTCTGCGCCGGGTGCATGAGATCCAGGTCGTGATGCACCGACAGGGAAAAAAGCGCCAACACCTGATCGAGCATCTGCCGGTGCTGGGCGGTGACGCAGACCACCCCCTGCATCCCCGGGGTCCGGGCAATGGCCTCGATCACCGGGGCCATCTTGATCGCTTCCGGGCGCGTACCGAATACGGAGAGGATCTTCATCGCCCCGCCCCCCCCATCCGGGCGTGAGCAAAAATCTCGCACAACCTCCGGGTGGTGCTGGCAACAGCGTAGGCAGCGGCGACCGAAGGCGCCGGAGCGGCAAGGGAATGGCCGGCAACCATGCCGGCGATCACCGCCGTCAGGGTCGTGGTGTCGCCGTGCGCCACAACCACACCGCCCACTTCCCGCACAAGGCGACCGCTCGGGCTGTCGGGGTCGGCCAGGGCAAGGAGGGGACGACCGCTCCCCAGATAATCGATCAGTTTCGACGGCAGAAAAGGGCTGTCGGGAACCTCCGCATCGAGCAGCAGGAGGGCATCGGCCTCGCCCATGGCCCAGAGGCTCTCACGGTAGGGCATCGAGGGAAGGCAACGCACGCAATCGCCGAGTCCATGACGATCGATCAGGGCAGCAAGATCGGCCTCGGCGAAACCGGCGTAAGGATTGGTCCCGCCGATGAGGGTAAGGCGGAGACGCTCGCCCAGGTCGGGGATCCGCGATTTCAAGGTGGCAAGGGCGGCAAAGACAGCTCCCGGGTGGCGCTGACGATAGAAGGCACCGATGTGACTCAGCACAAAGGGGGTCCCCGTCCGACCGGCGGCAGGGTTCGTCGCCTCCGGGAGGTAGAGCGCCGGATCGAAACAGTGCGGAACAACGACCGCTCTGTGCGCCAGGCTCGCCGGGTACTTGGCCATGACGAGCCGCTTGAGGGCATCGTTGACAAAAACGATCCGATCACTCCGCTCGACGATGAAGGCCTCCTCGGCCATTGCCAGTCGGCGTCGACGCCCCTGAAGATTCTTCAGGGGGCAGTCGACGAAGGGATCGCTGAAGTGGGAGACGAAGGGAATCCCGAGCCGCTCCTTGAGTTCGGCGCCAAGGAGATTGCTCTCCTGGGGGTTGGCAAAGGCGAAGACCACCTCGGGGCGATGGGTCTCGACGGCCTCCCGGGCGAGATCGAAAAGCGATCGCCGATAGCGGCGCTCTTCCCAATGGGCAAGCGGCGGCAGGATCTTGGCCCAGCGGGAGCGGCGTCGACGGGGCAGGGTGCGGACCGGCGCTCCCGGAGACCACTCCCCCTGCCCGGCATAGGTGAGGAGCATCGGTCGCAGCCCCTGGCGCAGCCACTCGGGGAGTATCTTGCCCAGCAGAATCGCCTGGGGGCGTTCGGTCGGTGGGGCCCAAAAGCCCAGGCAGAGGACGCGAAGACCCTCTCCCGGTGGGGAGGTCCAACCCGTCTCGCCGCCGACGGTGGAACCCGGACTCGCGAGACCCGGACCTCTGGTACTCAAGGAACCAACCCCACTTCCGCCGCGACCGCCCGTTCCCGGTAGCGATCCAGAAACTCTCCCAGGCCGAGAAACCGGTAGCCCAGGTCGTGGGCGCGGTAGAGGGTCTCGATCCACCACTTCCCCATGGCCATCGCCTGGGAGGGATCGCAATAGAGATTGAGGATGGGCATTCCCCGTTCGCGGCTGGCAGCATGGGAATTTTCACCCTCCGGTGTACCAGGAGAAGGACCCTCCCCGCCGGTGAGACGGGCAAAGGTCTCGGCATAGTCGGCGAAGCGTGGCCCGGGCTGGCGGTGGTCGAAGCCGAAGGCAAAGGTGTCGAAGACCTGTAACGGTCGTTCGAAGGAGGGGGAGACGGGGAGTTCCCAGAGTCCCGGGGCCACGCGGAGGAGCGGTCCGTGGCGGATGGCGAAGATGGGCATCAGGGAACTGCTGAATTCGACCCCGTGGGTGGGCAGGTGCCGGTAACAGCGGTCGAGTTCCCGGGGATGGTTGCTGTGGCCGAAGTGAGGGATGCGAAACCCCCGGAGGGGGGTTCCCAGGATATTGCGACAGGTATTCATCCCCTGGGCGATATCCTCGGCAAGGGCGCCGTCGTCGAGCTGGTGATAGAAGAGGGTGCTGACATAATGGCCGTCACGGATGGCGGCGTGTTGTCGTTCGCCGTGGCCGAGAAACTCGTGGCCCTCGTCCCTGAGGCGGCGGAAGGTGTCGCGCCCCCGGCGGAGGATTTCCCCCGGGACCGCCAGGGTTGCGGTTACAGCAAGCTCCTTGAGGAGCGGACGGAGTCCCTCGATGGCAGGAATGTCCTCGGGATTGTCACAATCGAAGGAGAGAAGAAAAATCCGTTCCCGTTCATTTCCCAGGAGGGTGGCGCAGTTCCGGATGTAGCGGCGGCGAGCGACCGCCGGGAAATGACGATAGACCCACCCCTCCAACCGTTGTCGGCGCGAACTCATGCCGGGCTGGGGGGAAGATACAGGGGGCTGGGATCGGTCATGGGTCCACTTGGCCTGAAACGGGGACATCAAGAGAGTGAGCGGCGTCCACTCTACCATGGGGATCGACCGGGCCGACAGTCACCCGGGCCAAAGAACGACTCCCCAGGCGGCGATGCCGAAGAAGAGGGTGACGAAGACCGCCGCCGATCCCAAATCCTTGGCGCGTCCGGCCAATTCATGGTGTTTCGGACTGCAAAGGTCCACGACTGCCTCGATGGCGGAATTGAGAAGCTCGACGATCAGGACGATCCCCAGGGAGCCGAGGAGGATCGCCCTCTCCGGGCCTGTCGCGCCCAACCAAAGCGCCAGGGGGACGAGGAACAGGGCAAGAAAGCACTCCTGGCGGAAGGCCGCTTCGTGCCGCCAGGCGGCCTTCAAACCGGCCCAGGACCAGCCGGCGGCGCGGATCAGGTGGTCGAAACCACGGTGTCCTTTGGTGTCCATGGGAGGGCGGTGACTCCGGCTATCGTGGCGGGCGACAGACCTGGGTGAAATCGAGCGCAGATTGCCACACCTCCGTGCGCACGTCCAAGATCCCCAGGATCGTGTGGAACAGATTATCGTGACTCAAGGGCTCAGGGCCGACCCTCTCCAGGCACCCCTCCTCCAGGGCCATGGCCGCCCGAAATCCCGGTGAGGTCCAGAGATACATCGGAACATGGGTCTGGCTCTCCGGCGCCAGGAGGAAGGGCATTCCGTGGAGATATAGGCCGTTCTCTCCCAGGGATTCGCCATGGTCGGACACATAGAGCATGGCCGGATCGAAGGCCTGCTCGTACTTTTGCAGAAGGAGAATGAGGTCGGCAAGAACGCTGTCGGTAAAGAGGATGGAGTTGTCATAGGCGTTGATGATCGCCTCCCGATCACAGCGATCGATTTCGTCGCGGTCACAAGTCGGGGTGAAGTGGCGGAACGAGTCGGGGTAGCGTTTATAATAGGCCGGGCCATGACTCCCCTTCTGGTGCAGGACGACGACCAGCGGTCCGCTCCTGGTGGCGAGGATTTCATCGAGACGGGCGTTCATGACGGAATCGAGGCACCCCTCCGCCGAGCAGTGTTCCGGTCGGTCGGCCTGGGAGAGATCTTCGTAGGCAACGCGGTCGCAGGCCCCTTTGCAGCCGGAATTGTTGTCGAGCCAGATCACCCCGATCCCGGCGCGCTGCAGGAGGTCCAGAAGACCTTCCGTGGAACCTGCCTCCTCGTCGGAGAACTCCGCCCGACCCTTTGCCGAGAACATGCAGGGGAGGGAGGCGGCCGTTGACGTGCCACAGGCGGTGACGCGGGAGAAGTAGACCCCGCCAGCCCCCGCCAGGCGGGGATTGGTGGGACGGGTGTACCCCTGCAAGGAGAAGTTTGCCGCCCGGGCAGTCTCGCCGACCGCGAGGACGAAGAGGAGGCGCTTGCCGGCCCGCTGCAGCCGGGGACCGGCGGCGGCATCGGTGCCGATGGCCAGGAGTGGCCGGGTTTGTTGGAGGAAATGGCGTTTGAGATAGCCGGAGGTGCCGTAGAGAACATTGACCGGGTTGACAAGATGGCGGACGTGCCGGTTGTTGCGGAAAAAGACGGAATAATGTTTGAACTCGACCGCAATCAGGGCAACGCCGATGGCGAGGGAGAGGAACAGGATGACGCCGTTTCGGACTCCCTGACGCCGCCAGCCACGGGGAAAGACCAGGGGCAGGCGCGTGATGACCCAGGCAGGAATCACTCCGGCGCCGAGGAACTGTCCCAACAGGGAAAGGGTCAGGAGTTCCCGGGCTTCGCGCCAGTCGGTCTCGAAGAGGTTCCGCATCATCTCCCGGTCGATGAAAATCCCGAACTGACGCATGAAGTGATCGGCGAAGAGCGCGATCAGAAGCAGGGCGATACTGACGGGCTTGAGAAGTCCGGGCCAAGCGAAGAGGGTCAGGACGGCGTTGAAGGCGAGGGCCAGGGTGACCAGAAGCGAGGCCGGGAAGATCCATCCCGGAGCGTCGACCGCAGTCGAAAGGCGCAGGACCTCCCGCCAGAGGGGGCGATTGAACCCGAAGAGGAGAACGAGAGAAAAGAGCAGGGTAAAGGCCGGGACAGGGAGAGCGATAGCGCGACTCGACCCTTCCCGACCAAAGGGATTCCGCAATAGGGAAGCAGCCACCTTGGTCCAGGTGGGCCAGTGCCGTTTCACGTCACGCCATCTCCGGGATGACAAAGCGCTGCGCGTGTCCGACCAATCATGCGAATTTACAAAACGTTATACCATAATGACGGGAAAGGCCAGCCAGGGTGTGACCAGCCCATCCGCAACTTCACCAGGAGAGAGCCATCGGTGACCGGGAGGTCGCCGACGGTTGCATGGCCAGGGAGAAACCGTCAACCGGGGCGCAACCGTCAGGAAGGGATCCTCGATCGAAGGGATCTTGGCAGACCGTCACCAGTTCCTGTTCGCAGGCACGTCAACCAGACGCAGATCGGTAACTTTTCACTGACTGACGCAATTGCGTCCCTCGGCCTTCGCCCGATAGAGGGCCTGATCGGCCCGAGCCAGCCAAGCCTCCCCTCCCTCCCCTTCCTGCCACGCCGCCATGCCGATGCTGACTCCCAATGGCGGGCTCCCCGGGGCCTGGATCCCCAGTGCCTGGATGGCATGACAAAGCCTCCGGGTCAGAAGAGTCGCCTGCTCCAACTCGGTATTGGGCAGAATCAGGGCAAACTCATCGCCGCCGACTCGCGCCAGGAGATCGGTATCCCGAATGATCCGGCCCAGGGTTCGGGAGACCTGGATCAGAACCTGATCCCCCTCCGCGTGGCCCAAATGGTCGTTGACTGCCTTGAAGTGGTCGAGGTCCAGCGCAGCCGCCACCAGGGGCGACCGGTAGCGCATCGCTTTGGCCATTTCCTGGAACAGGGTCTCTTCGAAAACCCGCCGATTGACAAGCCCCGTCAGGGCATCACAGCGGGCAAGTTCGTAGAGTTCCTCGTAGGCCAGGGCCCGCTCCAGAGGCGCCCGCAGCTCATGGAGAATCTCCTCCATGAAGGCAAGAAATAGGGCCTCGTTATCAGGATCCCGACGATAAATCACCGCCAGCCGGCCGAGATCCGGCAAGGTGCCCAGGACAAAGGTGCGACAGCTCAATCCCAATTTCCCCAGCTCACTTCCGACCTCTACGCCATCCCCAGGCCCCTCCTCAAGGCTCCGCCGCGCCTCATCCACAAGGCTCTGCCGACGTGGCCCATGCCCGAGACATACCACGACCATCTTTTTCCGGGGAAGATGCCTGAATGCCACCAATTCGTGTTCGAAGTAGGGAGTGAGCCAGTTCGAAAAGGCCTCAATCATGGACGACAGGTCCAATTGCCCACCGAGTTTCCGATGGAGATCATATATCCGGACAAGCCTTTCCGCCTTGCGACGATAGTGATCCAACTCCATAATCAGGTTGGACGGTTTCCTGGAAAGCAGCACAGGTGTCTGATCGGGACGCCATCTGTTTTGAAGCCTGACTGTAATTCCCATGACCGATCCCTCCTTGACAGCATGTCGAAAAAATCCGTCCCTGGATTTTTACCAGGAGTGGCAAAACGCAATTGCCACGATCCTTCCAGTCTCAATTTGTTACACAATCCCATTGAAACCGGCCTACCTTCCCTGGCCTGAAGCGGTCTCACTTCCAAAAAACTACCGAAAAGACCGCGTGCCCATATTTCTGAACATTCCGTTCAAACCACAGACCGTGCCGGGTGCGACGATGATGCAGACGCCAAGATAACGCCACCAAATGCCAGTATCATGCCAATCAACCGACCGGCATTGATTACGTCAAATGCCCGGGGGAAACGAATGATTATGGAAAAAATGGGATCCTGTCGGCAATTCGTGCCCGATCATCCCGGCAATTTCCGGGAATTGCAGAATCCCGTTGGAGAAGGTTGGCCTTCCCTGTTAGTCTCCGCCCGTTTCCCGACGGCGCGAAAGTTCGGCAGGCCGCAGGCTCGATACTGACGGGATCTCCCCATGGCCAGGATTTTTCTCAGTCATTCCAGCAGCAACAACCCGGAGGCCCTTGCCCTCGGCGACTGGCTCGTCGCCGAAGGCTGGGACGACTTCTTTCTCGACCTCGACCCCGCCCGGGGCATCACCGCCGGAGAGCGCTGGGAACGCTCCCTGCACGAGGCTGCCGACCGCTGCGATGCCGTGCTCTTTCTTGTCAGTAGGGAATGGCTGGCTTCGGAGTGGTGCCGCAGGGAATTCCGTCTCGCCCAGAAACTCAACAAGCGAACCTTCGTCGTTCTGATCGAGGATCTGCCGCTCGACACCCTGCCGGACGAGCTGACCGGGACCTGGCAGGTGGTCCGTCTCGGGACCGGCCAGGATCATCGTCTCTTTCGGGTGATTCTCCCCGACAGCGGTCAGGAACGGCACGTCCTGTTTTCGCGGGCCGGACTCACGCAGCTCCGGGCAGGACTTCACAAGGCCGAACTCGATCCCCGCTTCTTTCCCTGGCCTCCGGAACACGACCCGGAACGCCCCCCCTACCGCGGCATGCGCCCCCTGGAGGCCGAGGATGCCGGCATCTTTTTCGGGCGCGACGGCCCCATCATCGACCTCCTGGCCCGTCTGCGGGGGCTCCGGGACGGCCCTGCCCCGCGCCTGCTGGTCATCCTCGGCGCCTCCGGGTCGGGCAAGTCTTCCTTCCTTCGCGCCGGAATCCTCCCGCGCCTGCAACGCGATGACCGCCACTTCCTGGCACTGCCGGTGATCCGCCCCGGCCAGGCGGTGATCGAAGAGACCAATCACGGCCTGATCAGCGTCCTGGAACGGACCTTCAGACAACGGCGCATCCCCATCAACCGGGCAGCAATCCGGGAAAATCTCCAGGGTGAGACCACCGCCCTCCTCACCTGGCTGGGAGAGTTGGCCGACCGGGCCACCATCCCCGATCCCCTCACAAAGGGGCCGGACCGCCCCCCTGCCCTGGTCCTCTCCGTCGACCAGGGGGAGGAGCTGTTCCAGGCCGACGGGGCCGCCGAGGCCAACCGCTTCCTGGAGTTGATCGGGCAGCTCGTCCGCGCCGAGAAACCCAACCTGATGGTCATCTTCACCATCCGCTCCGACTCCTACGACTCCCTGCAAAGCGCCAAACCCCTGGAGGGGATCAGCCAACAAACCTTCAGCCTCCCCCCAATCCCGAGGGGCGCCTATCAGAGCATCATCGAGGGTCCGGCCCGTCGCTTCAGCGATGCCGACAGAAAGCTCAGGATCGAACCCCAGCTGACCGAAACCCTGCTCCACGAGATCGAGCGGGGCGGCGGCAAGGATGCCCTGCCCCTCCTCGCCTTCACCCTGGAACACCTCTACACCCAGTACGGGGGAGACGGTGATCTCAAGCTGGAAGAGTACCAACACATGGGGGGCCTCGGCGGGGTGATCGACAAGGCCGTCGCCCAGGCCCTTCTCCCCGCCGACCGCGATCCGACCATCCCCCGGGATCGGGGCGCCCGGGAGAGTCTGCTGCGCAGGGGGCTGATCCCCTGGCTCGCAGGCATCGACCCGATCACCCAGGCCCCGCGCCGAAGGGTGGCAAACCTGGAGGAGATCCCCCCGGAATCCCGCTCCCTCATTCGCCTGCTGATCGAGGCACGTCTGCTGGCCACCGACAAGGACCCCGAGAGCGGTCAGATCACCGTCGAACCGGCCCACGAGGCCCTGCTGCGCCAGTGGGGGCTCCTTCAGGGCTGGCTCCAGGAGGATTTCGCCGCCCTCACCCTCCTCGAAGGGGTACAGCGCGGCAGCCGCGACTGGCTCGCCAATGATCGCGATCCGGATTGGCTCGACCACTCCGCCGGTCGCCTGGAAGATGCCGAACGCCTCCTCGCCCGGAACGATCTCTCCGCCTTTCTGACCATCGCCAACCGGGAGTATCTCGCCGCCTGCCGCGATCAGGAAAACAGGCGTCGCGACAAGGAGAAGGACGAAGCCCGGCGACGCGAACGGATCGCCAAACGGGTCGCCCTAGCGATGCTCCTCCTGGCGATCATCGCCGGAATCGGGGGATGGATGGGATTCTCGGGGCAACGGCTCGCCGAGGAAAAAAACCGGGAGGCGACCGCTTCCCTGGTCGACAGCCTCATCGAGCGCGGCAACCGCGAAACCGAACACGACAATTTCACCGGCGGACTCGACTTTTTCGCCCAGGCGGTTGAACTCGCCCAACCCGGCACCGCCTCCCGGCGCCTCGCCGAAAACCTGATCCAGGGCTGGCGCCGCTCCACCCCAAGACCCGTCAGCGTCGAACTACCTGGCGAGAAGCCCCTGGTTCCGGTCGATGCCACCACCAGCGAACAGCTCAATATCCTCTACCACCCGGGGACACATGCAGTCGTCGACCGGGAGTTGCATCCCCGGCAAAACCGGGTTACCCCCCCGCTGAAGGGTGAGTATTTTCTCTTCGACCAGTCGCAGCAGCTCCTCATCGAACTTTCGGATGACCTCCGGACCCTGGAGATCCGGAAGGGCAAGTTCTCCGAAAACAAACTGATCCGAATCGTTCCCGGGCAACCCGTCATGCAGTGGTCCCTGAGCCCGGACGGAAACCTCCTGGGCCTGACCGGCAACGACGAAAAAACGGCCTGGGCCTATGATCCCGGAAGCGGGGATCTCCTCTTCAAGGCTTCCTTTCCGGACAAGTTCTCGGTCATCCATGCGGCCAGGGAGGGACTCTTGCTGGGATTCGGCAACGGTGAACTCGTCCTCCTCGACAGCAAGCCACCTGCCACCGAGCCCTCCCTCGACAAATCCGCCAAAACCGACAAACCCTCTTCCCCGGTCGCCACCAAGGGTTCCCCGGATGGCTCGAAGGTCAATTCGGGAAAGAAGGCCGCCCCCCTGCTTCAGGCCCGAAAAAAGACGATCCAGCGATTCAACCGGATCATCACCCACATCTGCTCCAACCCTGGGGGAACCTGGGCGGTCGTCGGCGCCGAGAAGGAGGCCTCCCTGGTCGATCTCGCCACCGGCAGGATCCAACCCCTGCCGCTCGCCTCCACCCTCTCCACCTGTCGCTTCCTCGACCGGGAAAACCGCTTCCTGGTCGCCGACAGCACAGGCAATGCCTTTCTCTACCGTGCCGGCGAACCCATCGAACTGGTCAATGGTCACCGCTTTCCCAACCGGGTCAACACATTCTTTCCCGATCCCCGGGGCGACATGGTCGCCACCCTGCTCGGAGACGGGAGCTTCAGCATCAGTGGCCTGCCCTCGTGGGAGCCCCTGACCATGGATCTGGCCGAGCGAGAACCCATCCTCCACGCCGGCTTTCTGGGCAGCACCCTGTACGCACTGGTCCAGGAAAAGGGATATCGCTTCTGGCACCTGCCGATCATCGGCATCGACCACGTACCCTCCCAACCCCTGGCACAATATCTGCCGACCGGGAATCTCCTCCTCCTGGCTGCGGAAAATGAGGGACTGACCCGCTTTTCCGGCCATCCGGGCGATGGCGAACGTCACCTCCGTACCCCCCTGCCCCGCCCGGTGCGAATGGCGGCGACACCGGACGCAAGCCATGTGGCCGTCTCCGGGTCCACCCCTGCGGTTTTCCTCTTCGGTCTGGAAGAGAACCGCGTGCGACAACTGACCACGGAGGTCGGATTCATCTCCGCCCTGGCCATTTCGCCCCGGGGAGAGTGGCTCGCGGTCGGAGGCTCGGAGGGCGACTACGAGCTGTGGAGTCTCGCGCCGGAAAAACGTGTACGCAGCCGGAAATACGCAGGCGAGAGGATCCTGGATCTCCGTTTTTCCCCTACCGGAGAACATCTCGCCCTGGCCCTCTCCGAAGGGACTCTGGAGGTTTGGCCGGTAACCGGGAGCGAACCCATCGTGTCGACTCGTCACCTGGGAAAAAACGATTGCCTGGCCGAGGATGACAATGTCGACTATCGACCGGTCCTGGGGCGCTTCTCCGCCGATGGCCGCCAGCTTGCCTCGACTGGCATGGACGGTCGGATCAAGTTGTGGCATCTGGCCGACGGCAAAGTGCGCCAACAAAGGCAACTGCCCGGACAAATCTACGAATTGGCCTGGTGGGGGAATGAGATCTACGCGGGAGAAGCGACCGGAAAATTGCTGCGCCTGACGTCAACCCTGGAGCCGGATGAACGGTTCAAGGCGCATCTTCAGACCGCTCCCCTGACGACAACCCCCTTGCCGGAAAGAAATGCCCTGGCGGTTTCCGGGGCCGACGGTCGCCTCTGGTTTCTGGATGCCGAACGGGGATTCCGGCTCGGGCTGCCGATCCAGTTTGCCACCCCCGCCAGCTCTATCGGCTGCGACCCCGGGCTCGCCTTCTGCTGGGTCCATACCCCGAGCCAGGGACTCTTCCGGATCAAGCCCCTTGTGCAAGGCAGCGCCGACAGCTCGAGCGAACACAACCCGAGTCACGAGCACTTCGCCTTTCCCTCCGCTGCCTCGCCTCCGACCATCGATCTTTCCGGACAATGGCACGGTCGGGGAAAGGACCCGAACGTCGCCGGCTGGGCCTTTGAACTCAAGCTGGAACACCGTTCGGACCAGACGCTGAAAGGTCACTTCACCTGGACAAGGACCGCCTCGGAACTGGGTCGGGAACTAGGTCCTGCCGGTACCGAGGAGGTGGAGGGAAGATATGACCCCGAAACCCGGCTGGTGCGCCTCAGCTCCCTTGGGGTCGCCTCCCTCACCGGTCTCGGCGGGTCGGTCTGGTACAAGGCCACGGTCCCCGACGACGGCCTGACGATCGCAAATGGCATCTGGGGGGCCCGGGGGACGCTGTGGGGATTGTGGTCAGCCGAGAAGGAACCTGCACCGAAGACGGGAAAGTAAGCCAATCGTTGCCTGCAAGACCGTTTGGCTTCGTTGAGGAAGGCCTCGCCCTTTCATCGACGGGCTGCCGGCCACCCGGGACAGGCGACCCCGGGGATCATTCCCGCCGACCACCGACCCCAGCGGCGGTGAAAGGCACGGTGCGCACCACCCGGAAGCCGATGTTGTTCGCCTTCCTCTCCGGAGGATAGCCCCCCCGGGCTGCGGCACGGACCCCCTTGGGAGCGGTTGCGAAGGAGCCGCCGCGGATGACCTGCCGGCGGCAGGTCGTCCGCAGTAGGGGGGAATCACCCGCTTCCTTTCCATAACAGCCGTCAACCCACTCCCAGACATTGCCCAACAGGTCGAAAAGACCGAAAGGATTGGCCGGGAACTGCCCCCCGGGGAGCGTCCTTCTCCCCCCTTCCGGATTGCCGCACCCCCGACAGTTGGCCTGCTCGACGCCGATATCTTCCCCCCATGGACGCGCCCCGACCGTGCCACTGCGTGCCAGGTATTCCCACTCCGCCTCCGAGGGCAACCGATAGCGGAAGAGATCCTCCGGGTTACGACCACTCTTGAGGTTGAGCCAATCCAGATATTCCCGGACATCCTTCAAGGCTACCTGGATCACCGGTTGCCCACCCCGCCCCCAACCTTCATCCGCCGGCCACCGGGAACACCCCCCGTCATGGAAACACTCGTCCCACTCGGCAAAGGTCACTTCCCGCCGCCCAACCCCCAGGGCATGGTCGATCTCAAGCCAAACCGGCTCTCCTTCCGCGTCAGGATCCCTCCCTGCTTCTCCCCTGGGAGAACCCATGGGAAAACGCCCCGGTGGAACCACCATCAGCTCCCGACAGAAATCGTGGTGGCAATCGTTGAAGGGCTTCCCGGGCTGGCGGGGCCCCTCCGGGCTGCGGGAGGCGGCCTCGACGGGAAAGGTCGGGTCCAGAGCGACCTTCTCCCCGGCACTCCCGACGGGGGAAAGAAAGACGAACTCCCCCTTGAGAAACTCCCCCTCATTGGCCTTGGCGTAAAGGGGCGTCTGCCGCCCCCGGGAGGCCTCGGCCACCCGTGACCGCAGAAACAGGGCCAGCTCGGTCCCGGTGATGTAACCATCCCGGTCGAGATCACCGGCGCCCGCCAAACCACTCTGCAGAAAACGACGGAAATAGCTCTGATCCGGCACGCGCTGATCTTCGGCGCCAGCGGTGATGAAGTGGCGCACCGGAAAGGCCAGGAATTGCCCGACGGCAGGCTTCGCCGCCAACGGCTGACCGCGCCAAAGCGAACGAAAGAGGCTCCCCGAAAAACAGCTGTCGAGGAGAAATATGACATGCCTGGCCCGGATCTTCTCGAAGATCTCCTTGATCTTCGACATGCACAGGCCACTTCGGCGAAACCCCATCGGGTCCACCGCCGGCAGGGGGGCATCCCTGGGAACCAGGTAACCCTCGAAGGTTCTCTCCGTTCGAGCAGCATCGCCCAACCCCGAAAGATCGGATTCCACCCCCGGCTTCCCATCCTGGCGAAGCCGCTCAGGGATGGGGCAATCCTCCCCCTCCCCCCGACCAAAATCCCGGCCCTGGACCTCGATCCTTTCTCCGTGGCCGGCAAAATAGATGAAAAGACGGCTTCTCTCGTCACTCCCCTCCTCCCGGGCAAATCTCTCGAGGGAGTCCACCAGCTCCCTGCCGCCCGGATCCCAGAGCAACCTGATGCCGTCAGAGGCAGACTCCCCCACTCCCCGGCGCTGCAACCCCTTCAGGCTCCGGTATACAGCCTGCCCATCCTCCTTGACCCCCGGCAATTTGTCCCAGTAGAGATAATCACTGACCCCGATGATCAGGGCCCGAAAACCATCGTTCAGATTTTGCACCTCCAGGTTTCGCTCCTCCAGATTCCGCTCCTCCGGATTTCGCTCCACCCGAACCAGGGAAGTGGCGGCCCCCACCGTCAACGGCAACAGAAGCATCACGGGAAAAAACGCAATCACCCGGAGCAACCACCAGCGACCCCACCGCCGGACCCGGGCAAACAGCCCCCTTTCGCCGACCTCTCTCCCCCGATCGCCCATGATCACACCTCCGACCCCGCCCGCCCCCTGCGGCAGCGGCCCCGACCAGAGTGCCGAACCCGGCCCTCCGTCGCTGGCAGACAGCGGCCTGTTTTTCAACGACAGCGGCCTGTATTTCAATGATCCGCAATCCCTCCACTCACCACCAGGGTATCCAGATCGAAGAGCCGTTCCCCCCTCTGCCGCAACCAGGCCTCGACTTCCCCTTCACCCAGGAAATGCAGGACCTCCGCCCGCTGCACCAACTCCAGAAAGCCCTGCCGCTCCACCCCGGCGGCCAGCCCGCGCAAAGAGACGACCACCGGCTCTGTCAATACCACCTCGAGCGTCGCCCCCAGATCCAGGGCGACCCGGCAGGCCAGTCGCTGCCCCGGCGTGGCAAGAGGGGTGACAACCACCCAGTGCCGGTCGGGGAAGGATCGGGAGAGCCCCTCTCGGAAACGCCCCAGCGTTTCGCCCAATTCATCTCCCGCAGGGCCACCCCCCTCTCCCGCAAGGCCACTCCCTTCTCCCACAGGGCCACCCCCTTCTCCCGCTTTGCCCCCCGAACCGACGACCGCAAGCCGCAGATCGCGAACCAGGACCAGGCCATGCGAGGCCAATTGCGCCGGCAAACCACGTACCGTGCCACGATCCAACTCCCTTTGCGCCTCACTCAACTCCTCGTAAGGCTTCAGATCGGGATGGCGCCGCAGAAGATCATCCCGCACGCTCCCCCAACTCCAACCAGCGATCCAGCGCGAAGCACACCAACGAACATGCTCGGCCCTGGCCAGGCTCTCGATCATGGAAGGGAAGAATACGAAGGGGGCTTCCCCACCCGTCAGCGACCGGGTGCGGCATCCGGCCTCCCGGATCTTCAACAGGTTGTGATCGGCCTGAACCCGGTTGTCCTCCCTGGCCGCTTCCCCAAGAACCGACCAGGGGACAAGGGTTGACCGGGACCCTGGCGCCTCGCCTCGGGCCAGACACTCCTCCAGGTAACGCTCGTGGATGAAACGGGCCAGGGCATCCAGCCGCTCTCCCAGGGAAAAACCATCGGCACAGATCTCTGCGACATTCCCGAAACTCCGCATCATGCCCCCGGCCGCCAACCCCTCCGGGTCGGCCTCGAGAAAAGCCGCGAGCGCGGCTTCCCGCTCGCAGCGCAGCAGGATGGGAGGAACCGGAACCAACATCTGGCGGAGAATTCTTTCCACCGCCGAGGCCGCCGCCAGACTGGCGGCGGCCTCGGACAAGGTTACGATAAATAGAGTTGGCGCCCCCTCACCTCTCTTCCAGGCCCCCTCCAGGAAGGCGCGCAGGGCAGGCTCGTGTCCGGTATCCAGGGAGTGGAAATCGAGATCGGCGATCGATTCCGCCTGCGGGTGACGACTCCGAAATTCTTCGCGCAGACGACCGGCCCGGCGATCGATCATGGTCATCCGCATCCTCGCGCCATCGGCGTGATGGCACAGTCGCAGGGCCTGCAACAGGATTTCCCACCCCACCTCCCCCAGACCGACGATGACCAGATGACGGGAGTCCGATCGGTATCCATGACGAAAACGATCCCAGGGATGATCCAGAAAGAGCTTGCGGGCAATCAGGGCCGGCAGCGAAAGAAAGATGAGTTGCAAGCGCTCCCGGTGGCTGAATCGGTCCACATGGGACTCCAGCCGCTGCCGTAACTCACGCGATGCCAGGTGGACGACAATCCGCAACGGCCCCGCCCCCGGAGCCCGATGCCGCAAGGCGGCGCCGCTCGCCAGGGCCACGACCTCGACGTTGGCACTCTCGTCAGCGGCAACGACGATCAACTGCCGGGCCGTGGCCAGACCGCAGGCGACCAACCCCTTCTCCTGCCTCAAGTCTTGAAACAGGATCCCGGCGCCGCCGCCCAGGGCCCGCCGCGGCAGAGGCGAAGCAGGATCGGTCACCGCAAGCAGAAGGGGTTCCCCGGAACGAAGACGGTCATCCAGGAGATGACCTGCCAGGGACCCATCACCCCAGAGAACGGTATGCCCCCCCCGCCGGCGGATACGAAAGAGCCGCCAGGGGTTCCGCAGCCGAATGCGAAGCTCCCACCCGGCAAGGATGAGGACCAGCAGAGGGAGGGTATGGGGAACGAGCCCAAGAACCCGGGGGGCATCTTCCGGGGGCGGCGAAAGATAAGGCTGAAAGAGACCGGCCAAGGCCCGGCTCATGACATCGACGCGAAAAGCGTACTCGTCGCCCCAGGGCGGCTCCGGAAGATAACTGACCCACCCCGCCACAGCCGCCACGAAGGCCAGGGTCACCCCCCCCAGAAAGAGGATGGCGAACCGAAGGAAAAAAGACATCGCAGGTTATCCCGGGAACTTCGGCTTCATCGAATCACCGTGTCCCACCGCAGGATCTGCATGTCCGTCCTGTCAACCACCGGCGCCGGCAGGCGGCTGCGAAACCTCTCCGCCCCCCCCGGGGAAACAAAACCGATCGTCGACAGAAGGGACGTCAGCTCGTTGCCATCCCTGGCCGATCCACCCCGCTCCTTGGGCAAACTCTCCTGAGCCAAAAAGGTAAAGTCCGCAGCCGCCATGCCGGGCTCCGCCTCCACCGCCAGAAACAGAAGCCCCTCCCGGCCACCGGAGTGATCGCCACCCTCACCAGTGGTGTGGAGTTCAAAACCGGGAATCTTTTTCTGTCCCTTGGCCTCTATGCGACCAAGATCGCCCTGGGAATTGTCCGGAAAGAGTGGAGCAATGCCGAACTCCGCGTCGACAAAGAGAATGGTCAGATCCACCGGCGCCTCGGTGACATTCTCCACCACGAGGTCCACCCGATCGCATCCACCCAGCCTGGGAATCCTCAGGGGATCGATCTCGAACGGCTCGCCCCTCGGCAACCCCGGGCAGCGCCCCTGTTGCAGTGCAGCCAGAGCAGCCTGCCCCAACCCCTCCCTCTGCACCGGAGTGACCCTCCCACGCACCCGAAGCCGCTGCCGATATTCTTCCTGACCGACCATATGTTCCCCGAGTCGCAACAGGTTGGTCACCTTGGCGATGCGGGTCAACGAAGCAACCACCTTCTCCCTCAGTTCCACCGTCGACCCCTGCCCCAGTATCGACGGGGTACGCCCCGCCCCGCCGGTGACCAATTCGGCATTGGGAGGCAGAAACCAAAGACGACCTTCACGAATCAGCAAACGAAGATCAGGTCCCTCCTCCGGAGAAACCCGCTGCAACCGCAGGGCAGTGGGGGGATCACGGAGCAATCCCGCCACAACCTCGTCCAGGAGATGGTCGGCTTTCTTGCCCTCGACTCCCGGCGACTGTGGTGGAGAGACCCTCAGCCCCAGAGAGAGGCTCCGCTCCAGCAAACGCCCGTGGAGCAGGGTTGCCGTCAATTGGCCGGGGTCCAATACCGACCCATCCCCCCGGGCAACCGGAACCAGTTCACTCTCGCTCATGCGTACCGAAGCCACCCGGGCATGGCCCAACAGCTCCTTCTCCGCAGCCCCCGGCTTGGGGAAGAGAGCGATCAGGCTGCCTTCGCCAATCTGGTGCATGCTTCCGGCCTTGAGGGTCAAGCCCTCCCCCTGGCGCACGACCCGCCACTCGGGTTTCCGCGCCTCGGGCCGACTTCCGAAAACCGGGGCATCCAGATACTTGCCTCCCCCAAAGAGGGGAGTGGCGCTTTCCCGATTGGCCGCATATTCGTGGAGGATCCGCTGGGCCACCAGGCGATAGGTCATTCCAGGATTGCCATTGAGTACCTTCGCCAGGGTAAAGGAGAAGAGACCATGGGGACGCCGCTCCGGGTCACCGTCAGGGAGCCGGCGGTCGGGCGTGGTCTCGGTGCTTTGTGCCGCAAAGAAGGTGACCACCCCTCCCGCATCGGCAGCCAAAGGCAGGGACTCCCCCTCCTGGAGCGGTGACACCCCTGGATCCTCCTCCCCGCCCCGACCACCGCGAGACTTGGCGAAGGCACCCTCGGGAACACCCAATACGAGGGGATCCAGTCGCCGATCCTTCTCCTCCACCGGACTTCCCCGGGTCATGGTCCCGGAGTGGCAGGCATCGAAGACTGCCCAAACAAAGGCGCCCCGATTGCGGATGGCCGTCAGGCGATCAGCCACCTCATCATCGCGCAGAGACCCCTCCACCTCACCGACCTCGTCGTCCCACGACCCCACGTCGATGGGGAGAAATATCTCGTCCCGACCGTCAGCCTCCTGAGCGGCAGAAGCTGCGGAGACCGGCGACTGCGAGCCATGTCCTCCGAAATGGAGATAAACATAATCACCGCGTCCGACGGTACGGGCCAGCCGTTCCAACGCATCCAGGATGGCCTGACGGGTGGGAAGAGCGTCGGCACCCTCAACCCCATCGGCAAGAAGGGTCATCCTCTCCCTGGCAAAACCGCGCTGCAAGAGCAAATCACGGATCAAGGGGATATCGTTGACAGGTCCGTTGAGTGTGTAGGCCGCATCCAGGTTACGATAATTCGATACCCCAACCAACAAAGCGTAGTTTTCCTGCGCCTGACCCAGGACTGGGGACAGAAGGGCAACCCAGAAAAATAACAGCCCGAGCCCCCACGCAAGGTACCGAAACAAGTGGTGACTCCCCAAGCGATCAGTATCACCGGAAGGAAGATGATCCCTCTCCGGAAACCACGACCAGTCGCAAAGAACGCACATAACCCAATCCCTCATGTTCCCTGACCGGATTGACAGATATCAGAATGAAAATCGAAAGGAAGATAATATCAGAGGCGGCAGGGGGAGCCGCAGGTTGGGGATGGAAAAAATCGGAACCGTGGGAATACCATTCGCAGGCTGACGGAAAAAGTGGCAGTCACCTCTCCCCTCCCCCCAGTTCCCATTCAAAATAGGGCAGTTCCGGCGGGGCACCGAGGCGAAAAGGGAGAACCGAATCGCCTATCCCACGGGAGACGTACATCGGCACTCCCCCCTCTCGATACCACCCCTTGAGATAGCCCCCGCTGCCCGATGTTTGCGTCAAGGGTACCCCCATGACGACCACGCCGCCACCATGGGTATGCCCGGAAAGCATCCAGGAACAGGTGGCCGACAACAGAGTCCGGGTCGCAAGCTGCCGGGAATTTGCCAGCAACCTCTCCCGCTCGCCAGGGGAATGTGCCAGAACAAGGAGATTACGGCCATCCCACGACCGCGGCGCATGGGAAAGAGCCAAAGGAAGATTGGGCCTGCCACCGGTGAAATCGTCCAGACCAACCAAAAGAAACATCGAGCCGCGCACGGTGATCAATACCGAATCATTCACAAGCCACCGACCATGCCACCTGCGAAACATACCATCCATCAGCTTGAAATCTATGTTCGCCCAATGCTCCCAATTGCCCGGAACAGCGTACATGGTTACCGTTGATGGGAAAGCCTCAAGAAAAGATTCCAAATACACGACATTATCCTGGTCATCGATCAAATCACCTGTGAACAAAATAAAATCCGGCCGCAAACGGTTGACATCATCAACGATCAAAGAATGAATATCCTGATGTTTCCCGATATGAAGATCACTTATTTGCATCAGGCGAACGACTTCCCCCTTCATCCCTTCACAGACACGAAATCGGCTATTCCACTGCCCTGATGAAGGCACAAACAATACAATAATAAACAATATCAAACATATTGCCGATATGACTATATAAGCAATGCGCATCACGATCATCCAAAACAGACGCTCTCAAGAGCCTGTCAGCCTGTCAGCCTGTCAAGCCAATCCATCCATGGACTTTTCAAAATGAACGGTGTAATCCTTTGAATTTGACCAACCAGCCATGGCGGCGCAGCCCGGTTGTCGACAGGCTGTTATGGCCGCGAGGGTTTGACCGACCACGCCAGCAGCAGCCAGCCGGACAGGAAACACACTCCCCCAACGGGAGTCACTACACCCAGGATACGCACACCGGTAAGGGCTATGGCATACAGAGAGCCGGAAAAAATCACAGAGCCCACCAACAGCAACCACCCAGCCCACATCGCACGTTGCGGATGGGGAGCGCGTTCAGCCACCAGTCCGACCAATATCAATCCAACGCCATGGACCAGTTGGTAATAAGCGCCAGTACGCCAGGTCTCCATGGCCGCATGGGATAATATGGGCATCAAAGCGTGTTTGCCAAAAGCACCCAGTGCCACTGCCAAACAGGCGCTGATGCCGCCGAAAAAGATGAATCGAACACTGAATGGCATTACGGATTCTCTCCTCTCAACCTGTTGAAAATCCCTTCCATGGTCCCAACCGGACACCAACTCGCAGCATCCCAGTCACCACCAAAATAACGGAACATATCTTGCATGGCTCTCGCCACCATCGGGCGCCGACACCCCAGGCCATACCCGGTCCGCAGCCAGGAACGGCGCCTCGTCCACAGGGAACACTCATGGTTTGTCCGACCATGCCCAAGGGGGGAACGTATGTCCGATAAGACCAAATTTCTCATCGTCTGCAACATGAAGAGCGGCTCGACATGGCTCGAACTGATGCTGGGTTCCCTTCGGGATGTCGCTGTCGACTATGAGTTCAAATGGCGCCCGGAATATGCCCCATCACCAGAACACATGGTCATCCCAGACCGCAATTTTCGCTGCGGACAGGCACTGTCGACCATACAAAGCGACAAACCGATCCTCGGTTCCAAGCTGGTGTTCGACATATACGATACAACCGAGGTCGAATACGAAGGTCTGACCGATACCATCGAGAGCGATATCCGGGTCATTCATCTGACCAGAAATTATATCGAACTCTACCTCTCAGCGACCTACCATCCCGGAATCAAACTGAACGAGTGTGCCAAACATGATAGTCAGTCCGTGCTGTTGCGGTCCATGCTCGAAAAAAATCCGAACGTGGATCGGATCAACCTGGAAACCAAACTCTCCGGGCAGGTCTTCGTCGTCCCGGAGAGCTTTGCTCCGGTGCTGCACGTCATGCTGATGAACGATCTCGCCGCCATGCGACTTTCCCAAAGAAAGCATTACATGGTCGTGGATTACACCCAGGTTCGGGAAAAATTTGCCGATATCGCCAACTTTGTCGGATCCAGAGCCACCCAGGCGGAGTTTGACGCCATCCTGGCCAATCCCCCGACGGTGAAAAATCCCAAGATGGCTCCGCACCAACTCATTCAAAACTACGACCAGCTCGTGGATCTGGCCAACATGTACGAAGAGCAAAAAAAACAGTTCCTCGCACGCCTCCTGGAATTGCGAAAGATCCACCGCCTGGATCCGGTCACCCCATCCGGTCCCTGACCGGGAACGGCGGCGCTCTCCCCAGGGATGCCCCCAAATAACGCGATTCTCCTTTCCGGGATTCCAGATTTGTCCAACAACCAGACCATCCCCGGGATCGTCGCGGAATGGGCCGCCTGCGACCCCGGGCGGCCGTTTCTCCACTTGGTACGCGAAGAAGGCAGCGAAACCCTGAGCCTGGCCGACCTCTTCGGTCGCGCCTCCGCTTTTGCCCGCCTCCTGCTCGACAGAGGTCTGCCGAAGGGGGGGAAAGTCTTCCTCTTCCTTTCCACCGGCAGCGGCCAATACGCGGCCTTCCTGGGCACCATGATCGCCGGCGGCATACCTGCCTTCATGCCGCCCCTGACGGCCAGACAGGAGCCGGAACTCTACTGGGAAAGCCATCGCCGGCTCTCGTCCCTCAACCGCCCGACCGCCCTGGTCGTCGATCGGGAATTTGCTCCCTCCCTGGCCGCGAACCTCCCCGATCAACTCGACAGGATTCTCCCCCTGCCCACTCTGGAGCCGGCACCCCCTCTCCCTCCAGGCACCACCTCCGCCGATGACATTGCCCTTCTGCAACACACCTCCGGGACCACCGGCCTGAAGAAGGGAGTTGCCCTGAGTCACCAGGCCATTATCGGCCAAGTCAAGGCTTACGCCAGGCTCCTCTCTCTCGGTCCCAGTGACCGGATCGTCTCCTGGCTTCCGCTTTACCACGACATGGGGTTGATCGCCTGTTTCCTCCTGCCGCTCATCACCGCCACCCCCGTTACCGCCCTGGATCCCTTCGAGTGGGTCATCCGCCCTGAAAGCCTCTTCCGCCAAATCGAAGCCGACCATGGAACTCTGGTCTGGTTGCCCAACTTTGCCTTCCAACACCTGACCAATACCGTAGACCCGGAATCCACGAACACCAGTTTGGCCTCGGTGCGGGCCCTGATCAACTGCTCTGAACCCTGCAAGGCGGAAACCTTCGAACGATTCCACCAGCGTTTCCAGAACCTGGGCATCCGCCCCGAGCAGCTTCAGGTCTGCTACGCCATGGCCGAAACCGTCTTTGCCGTAACACAGACCCCCCTTGGTCAACCGGTGACCCCCCTTTGGGTTGCCAGAGAACCCCTGTTCGCCTCAGGTCGGATCGTCGTCTCCCCCCCGGATCAGGCAGCCGCAATCCCCCTTCTCCCGGTCGGCAAGGCCCTGGAAGGACTCTGCTATCGTGTCACCCAAGGCAATTCCACCCTCCCGGACGATCAGATCGGAGAGGTGGCCATCGCCGGCAGATATCTCTTCTCAGGATATGAACAACGTCTGGAGGAGACCGAATCAAGGCTCGTGAACGACTGGTACTATTCCAGAGACCTCGGGTTCACCCACGGTGGAGAACTCTACCTGACCGGACGCAAGGACGACCTCTTGATCGTCCACGGGAAAAATCTTTTCGCCCACGAAGTCGAAGCCGTGGTCGACCGCGTGGCCGGTGTCAAGAAGGGCCGTTGTGTCGCCCTGGCCCCCTTCGATGCCGCCAGCGGCAGTCAGCAACTTGTCATCATCGCCGAAACCTCCGACAAAGATCCCGCCCATATCCGGACCATTCGAAGAGAGATCCTCAATAATATCCAGGCCATCTTTGGGATCCGCCCAAAAACCATCCGCCTGACCGCTGAAGGGTGGCTTGTCAAAACCACGAGCGGAAAGATTCATCGGCAGGAAAATCTGCGAAAATTCGCCGCCGAGACGACCCCACCAGAACAGCACCCGTAACAGCCCGTTGATAAACGGGCTGCGCCGGCCAAGGATGGCCGGCCAGATTCAACGGGACGGTGTAACCCGTTGAATCTGGGAGGAAAGGCAAAACTTGTTTTTGCCTTTCCGGGTTGAAAAAGTCCATGGATGGACTTTTTCAACAGTCTGGTAAGCGTTCATAATAAACTCGGCACGCATTTGGCAGGCACACCTCGGGTCGGATCGTTGTCGACGCCTCCCCTTCCGGAGAAAGGATCCTCGTGATCACCCCTGTAGAGTCCATATTGTCAGAGTTGCGGCGCATCATCGTCGACATCTTCCTGCTCGACAATGACCACGGCCTCAACCCCGAAACCACCGCCGCCGATGTCGACGGGTGGGACTCGCTGACCCACACCCAGGTAATCCTCGCCACCGAGCGCGCCTTCCGCATCACCATCAGCGCCAAGGAAGCCTTTGCCGTGCAAACCCTGGGAGAACTGGCGCAATTGGTCCACCACTGCCAGGAAAGGCTCCCGGAATACCTGCGGGGGGGGCGATGACCGTCAGAAAGCCTGTCGTCTACATCTATGGAAACTGCCAGGCCATCAACATCTTCAACCTGGCACGTTTGATCCCGGGATTCACGGAGGATTATATCGTCGCGATCCATCACGACAATGGGTATTTCAACAGCTCGGAACCGATCCCAATCGGGGAAGCGCTGACCACCTGTGCCTTCTTCATCGAGCAGAGGAGCAGACTCCCCTCACCCTTCGACAAGGATTCCCTTCTTGCCCCCGATTGCAAACGCGCGAGCTACCCTTTCCTGACTTGCGAGCTTCTGTGGCCTCTCTACATCGATAACAAACAACCCTATCCTTTTAATAATCCCGGGAACTGGAGATCCAACGGCGACCGCTTCCTCTCCGCCCTCCAGTCAAGAAGTGACCTGACCCCGGAAAAAATTCTGGAGCGGTATCTCAACATCGACATCACCTCAAAGATCGACCTTGACCGACACCATGATTTTTATTTCGAACAGGTCGCCGACCTTGATACCCATACCGATGTCAAGGCAGCCCCCATCATCGCCGCCAATTTCCGCCAAAGGCATCTTTTCTACGATACCAAACATCCTACACCACCAATCATGATTACCATGGCCAAATCGATGTTTCAATATTTTGGCCTGCCTTTTCCTTTCAACGTCAGGGAGGACCCGGAAAATTTCAGCATTACCTTGCCCATACACCCCCAGGTCAGGGAACACTACCACCTGGAGTGGGTAAACCCCCACTCCCGATTCGGGTTCCACTCCCCGAACGCCCACGAGACCAATATTTACCTCCACGGGGAACGTAAAAAAGATGGAGACTATGACTTCGTCTCGTTCATCGCCAAACACATCGGCCTGATCGATGCCCTGGCCGTCGGCCCCGAGCCAGACCTCCCGGATCGGGTCAAACGTCTGCAAGATGTCCTGACCATCAGCGAGGGAATTCGCCCCCCCCCTCCCATGGACCGGGCGATCATCCATTTTCAGGACAGGATCCGGACAACCATCGCCCAGTGCTACCTCCGTATGGGAGTAGGGGAACTCGGGGAAGAATTGCTGACCGAAGTGACCTTCCGCAACCCGGAATACTACCCGGCCCTGCTGGAACTGATCACTTACCTCAGCAGCAAGGGGAAGACCAGAACACTCCTCCCCATCGTCAAGAGATACCTTGCCACCGACAGTCTGAAACACTGCTCCCAGACCGAAATGCGAACCCTGCGAATTCTGCTGGACTCGCTCTGCCTGACAACATCAAGCCCAGAATGACAATCCCCACTGCCTGGAGATCGGGAACCCTCATCCGCCACTGCCTCAGCCCTGTTGCTGTTTCGCCGCCTCCATGTAAAGCTCGTCCATCAAATCAAAGAGCCGATCCTTGATGCCGCTGAACTCATCCATCTTCCGTTCCGCCCCATGGATGTCCCCCTCGCTGACCAGCTTCACCGTCTCCCGCGCCACTTCATGGACGGAAAGGTGAACCTCCCCTACGCGCTGAAAAATCTCCAAATGGCCGAACCGCTCGCTTCCGTCGGTGTAGTACCATTTCCCAAAATCACACTCCCGCCCGCTGGCAACCTGCTCAGGCCTGAGATCAGCGCGACCGCGAATCACGTTCTCCAACTTGCCCAGCCACTTCAGGTGCGCCCCCTTGATGGTTTCCACCGGAAAGGGCTCCGCCGTCAAGACCAGATCCTGAACGGAATGTTCCAGCTTCCGCCCCGGTACCGCCACGGAGTCGATCAATAGAGAAACGTGGTGAATCGCCCCATTGACCAGGGTGGCGATGCGGAAAATATCCTTCACCTTCACGTTGGCACTGGTGGTCGCCTCCGCCGCCACTCCGGCCGCCTCGGAAACCTGCAGCGCCGCCTGATGGATCTCCTCACTCTGCTGCGCCAACGTACTGGCCGAGGCCGAGGCCTCGGAGGCCGAGCGGGCCACATCCATGGCGCCATTGGCCGCCTCCAGCGCCGAACGTGCAATGTCCTGGGCCGCCAGATTCAGCTCGTGGGAATTGCGCGTGACCTCCCCCGCCGCCTGGGCGACCTCACCCATTGACTGGGCAATCTCGGCGATGCTCCCCGCCTGCTCATCAACCGCCTGGGTGATCTCCTCGTTCGACTCGTCGATACGACGGATACTGTCCGTGATTTCACTGTTGGCTTCCGTCACCTCCCGGGTGTTCTCCTGGATCTCCTGGATCTTCTCGGAAATCATCCGCACGGCATCCGCCGTCTGCCGCGCCAACTCCTTGACCTCATTGGCCACGACCGCAAACCCCTTGCCCGCCTCGCCGGCTCCCGCCGCCTCGATGGAGGCGTTCAACGCCAACATGTTGGTCTGGGAAGCAATGTTGTTGATCACCCCCAAAACCTGGTCGATCTCCTTTGTCGACCGACCCAGACGCGCCATCACCTCGTGGGTTCCCTGCGCCTTGGCATTGGCCTGACGCGACTCCTGACTCGCATGCTGGCATCGTTGCCGCACATCATTCAGCGAAGCGGTCACCTCGCGCACCGCCACGGCCACAGTGGAGACGGACTGGTCCACCATCTGTAAATTATCGTTGACCCCGGCGATACTGACCGTGATCTCCTCCGCCGCCGAGGCCATCGTGTTGATGTTGGTACTCGCCTGCTCGGCACCGGAGGCAATGGTGGCAATATTGGCCGAAAGCGCCTCGGTGGCCTGGGAGATGGTCCCCACCTTGGTCGTCGTCTGACCGACCGCCTCACGAATGGCCGTCACCTGCCCTTCGACCCGTTCGTGATCACCGGCCGTTTCCTGAGCACGCCGGAAGCTCTGCATGGAATCCGCCGCCAGACCGTCGCGCACCCCGACAAGGTCACCGATGCACGCCGCCATGGAGTGAGTCTGCAGAAATACCTGGCGGATAGTCTCCCCAAACCGCACGGTCATCCGGTTGACGTCCTCCGTGATCATTCCCAATTCGTCCAGAGGTCCCTGGGGTAGCGGGATGGTATAGGTAAGGTCGCCACGAGCAACACGATCAATGGCCCCCCTGAGTTCTCGCACGGGCCGTTCGATGATCCGCACCAACACCATCCGGATGAGAAGAATCAATAAGGGAATCGCTACCCCGACCGTTGCCAGGGTTACCACCCGAGCCGAACTCAGGGCTGCCTCGACCTCAGTCCGGGAGAGGGTCAGTTGAAAGATCCCACGCACTGCATGGTCCGAACCGTGACATTGGTAACAGGATGCCTGGTTTTTCAGCGGCTCGAACACCGCAGTGCGCTCTTCCCCATCCGGTCCGGTGACTGTGAAAAAGACCCCCCTCCCCTCCCGGACGGCCTCCTGAAAAAAAGAATCCAACTCGGATTCGACCCGTTTCCCCTCCCCTTCAGGGTGAAACGCCTCACTACCGTCGGTTCTGAAAACCCGGAGACTCTCCAGTCCCCCCACACCTTCAAGCTTGTGAAAATAATCCCGTGCAATCGCGGATTGTCCCGCCACCATGATGGTTTGCAGGCCCTGGCCGACCATCTCCGTCATCCGCTCGACGTTCCGGCGATCCTGGTCGCTCAGGCTCTTCTCCAGATGGTAGATCAGCGTTCCACCCAAAATTGTCAGAAATACTGTGACCAGCACTCCGGTCAACAAAATAATCTTCCGGTTGATCGATCTCCGAATGTTGACTGCCTCAATCATTTTGCCAAGCATCGTTTCCTGCCTTTGCATGGGAGTTCACTGCCCAACTGCCCGTCACCTCGGACGGTCGATCCACTGTTCCGAACCAGTCGACTCTCGCGATGTAATCGTCTCGGGGGAGGCCAGGACAACTCCCACCCGGACATTTCAGGTACTTCTGCCCCTGAACCTCACCAGGAGAGCAAGCGAAGCCCCCCTCCCGTGCCCAACCAACCGCGCATTGCAGGATCTCTCTTTATTAATTTCCGTTCGATATCGGCCAAACCGATCAGGGGTTCCGGTTTTGCAATTCACTGAATGCTCACACCAACATCAGTCGGGCAGACGGTAAACAGATGGAGCTACCTGTACGAGAGGAAGTCCCCGCTGAGCAAGGGATTCGGACGGTCCGACAAACAAGAAACCACCAGGAATCATGTTGCGGCAAAACTGATGAATCAGGCGGTCCTGGGTCGCCGGGTCGAAAAAGATGAGCAGGTCCCGACAGAAAATGATATCCATGCGCTCACGCAACCCAAACTCATCGTCCATCAGGTTGAGCCGCCGAAAACGGACCATGCCCCTCAGTTCAGGCACCATGCGCACCTGGCGCCGATGAGGATCCTTGCTCCGCAGCAGATACTTCTTCTTCAACGAGACCGGAATCGGCAATACTTCTTCCTGGTCATAAATGGCCGCCCGGGAGTGATCCAGGGCCCGGGCAGAGACATCCGTAGCAAGTACCTGGGCGTTCAAATTGATCCCGGGATAGTGAGCGGCAAACTCCCGGAGGACAATCGTCAGGGTATAGGTCTCTTCACCACTGGCACAGCCGGCACACCACACCATCAGGCTGCGCCGAACCCCGGCCCCCTGGGTCTTGATGAGATCGGGCAAGGCCGTGCGCGCCAGATACTCCAGTTGCGCCGGCTCCTTGAAAAACTCACGCTTGCGGGTGGTGATGAAGTCGACGCAACGAATCAACTCCTCTTCCGGACCATCCGCTCCCAGGACCCAATCCAGATAATCCCCTAAAGAGGAAATTCCCTGCTGACGCAGGCGCTGCCCCAGAGTTTCGGAAAGGATTCCACGCGCAGAGGCGGGAAGCCGGATCCCGAAAACCCGGTGAATCCTCTCCCCAAGTCGCTGGAAATCCGCGTCAGACAGCCCCCCGGGATTGTACGCCGGACCGCTGGAACCGGGCCCGTTCATGCCCCCCCTACCCTGCAGAAAAGGGGGAATATGTCATCAGGAAGAAGAGCCATCAGGGCCTCAAACGAACCTTACGAAACCGCAAGCGTTCACCGAAGTACGGAACCTGGATCCTCAATCGGGTCAACCGATATCAAACGAAGATTGACAAAAATGACAGTGCCGAACGCGGTCGGGGGAACCCGGCTCAACGCCCGCAAAACCGCAACACCTCCGGGGCAATCTGATCCAATGGCTTGATCAGATCGACCCCCCCGTGCTTGATCGCCTCCTTGGGCATACCAAAAACGACACAGCTCTGTTCGTCCTGGGCGATGTTGAAGGCCCCGGCATCTTTCATCTCCTTCATGCCACGGGCCCCATCGTCACCCATGCCGGTCATGATCACCCCGACCGCATTCTTGCCGGCATAGCGGGCAGTCGAACGAAACAGAACGTCGACCGAGGGACGGTGCCGACTCACCAGAGGCCCCTCCTTGACCTCGACGAAATACCGGGCCCCACTGCGCTTCAGAAGGGTATGTTGACTCCCCGGGGCGATGAGCGCCCGCCCACGGACAACGGAATCGTTGTTGGCGGCCTCCTTGACCGAGATCCGACACAGGGTATCCAGCCGGTTGGCAAAGGCCCGGGTGAAATGTTCGGGCATGTGCTGAACGATCACCAGTCCGGGAGCGTCGGCCGGGAGGGCCTCCAAAAAGACCCGAAGGGCCTCGGTCCCACCGGTGGAGGCCCCCACCGCCACGATCTTTTCCGTGGTCTGGGACATGGCGTGGGAAGAAGAAGGCGGCGCCAACATGGCATCGGCGGTCAACTTCGGCGCCACTTTCTGCAGCGACCCCGGCGCGGGGGCGGCACGCCTCCTCGCGACGGAGGCCGTCAGACGGTCCACCCGCGACAGGGCCGCTGCCTTGACCACGTCGCAGATGCGGATCCGCGATTCTTCGAGGAACTGTTTGGTCCCCATCTTCGGTTTGGTGATGATCTCGACCGCCCCATACTCCATCGCCTTCAGGGCGGTCTCCGAACCTTCGACCGTAAGGGTGGAACACATTACCACCGGAATCGGGTGCTGTGTCATGATCTTCTGCAGAAAAGTGATGCCGTCCATCCGCGGCATTTCGACATCCAGAGTGATCACATCCGGGACCAACTGCTTCATCCGCTCGGCCGCCACAAACGGGTCAGGGGCATGCCCGACCACCTCGATCTGGGGGTCGCTGCAGAGAATCTTTTCCAGGGTCTGGCGGACCACCGCCGAATCATCGACGATCAACACCCGGATCTTCTTCATCCCCACAGACCCCTTCCCAATAAACCCAGCGTCACCAACCGCTCAGCGACAGCCGCGAACCAACCAAGCCGGGCAGTATGTCCTCAAACACGGCGAGGCGTCAAACAACCCGACCGTCAACCCACCTAAGGAAGAGGTCCACACTGCCAAAACCCAAACGACCGAAAACGCCATGAAGGGCCGCCGGTCCCGGCGGCCCTTCATGGCACGAAGCTGACGATACGAGTCGACTTCCGACCGATTACGCAGCCGCCTGGATGGTCGACAACTCCTCCGGAGAAAAGATGCGATCGATGTCCAGCAGCATGATGAACCGGTCGTTATGCTTGCCCACTCCCATCAGAAAATCGCTGCGCAACCGGGTCCCGATCTTCGGCGGGTCTTCGATCTGCGAGGGTTCCAGCTCCATGACCTCCTGAACCGAGTCGGCCAGGGCCCCCATGACGGTGACCTCGCCATCGTCGTGGGTAATCTCCACGATGATGATGCAGGTATTGACCGTCTTCTCCGAGGCCTCCAGGTTGAACTTGAGGCGCATGTCGACCACCGGGACCACGCTGCCCCGGAGATTGATGACACCACACATGAACTGGGGCGTGCGCGGCACCTTGGTCACCGAGGTGAACTCCAACACCTCGCGTATCTTGGAGATATCGACCGCGAAAACCTCCTTATGCAGCATGAAGGTCAGATACTGGGTCGTTTCGGTTATTCTGGTTCCCCCGGCCATGGACGACTCCTTTAGAATGATGGGGCAACCAAGCCCGGCGATTGCCCCTGCAATATACCCCCTGGTCGGTGCATCCGCCGCCTGCCCTGCGGAGAAACACGCCCCCCCCATGAGGACGAACAGACCAGACGGGCCACTCCCAAAACAGCCTGGCACCGCCTCACCCCGGAAAAAGATCACTCCCCGCCGCTGTTCTCCTCGGCCTCCTCATGTTGGACAAAGCGGACCATCTTTTGCAAATCCAAAATAAGAGCCACGGTCCCATCACCCAAAATGGTCGCCCCGGAAAACTCCTCCGAGTGTTCGAAATTCTTCCCCAGGTTCTTGATGACTGTCTGGTGCTGCCCAATGACCCGATCCACCACAAAGCCAACCCGCTTGTCATCCACCTCCGAAATGACGATCTGCTCGATCTCCGGACTCTCCCCTTCGATCCCGAAACGATCCCGAATCCGGATGTAGGGAACGATCTCGTCGCGCACATTGATCACATGACGCCCGTGAGCGTTGGCCACTCTGTCACGGCTCAGCTCGACACACTCCTCGACCGCCGCCAGGGGCAACACGAAAAAGTCATGGGCAATCTCGACCAGAAGGCCCTCAATGATGGCCAGCGTCAGCGGCAGCTTGAGGGTGATGGTGGTCCCCTTGCCAAGCTCGCTCTGAACATCGATCTGGCCCCGCAGGGCGTCTATGGACTTCCGGACCACATCCATCCCGACACCGCGACCAGAGACGTTGGTAATCTTCTCTGCCGTGGAAAAACCGGCCCCGAAGATGAGCTGATAGGCCTCCTTGTCGGTCAATTCCACATCCGGCGGCAGAATCCCCTTCTCGATGGCCTTGCGCTTCAAAAATTGCGGATCCAACCCCTTGCCATCGTCGGCGACGCTGATCAGAACACTGGCCCCCGAATGGACGGCCGCCAGATGAATCAGCCCCTCCTCGGGTTTGCCGGCCGCAAGGCGATCCTTCGGATTCTCGACGCCATGGTCGATGCTGTTGCGGATGATGTGGACCAGGGGATCGTTGAGCTGATCGATGACCGTCTTGTCCAGTTCGGTCTCCGCCCCTTCGGTGGTCATCTCGATCTTCTTGCCCAATTCAAGGGAGAGGTCGCGGACCAGGCGTTTGAACTTGTTGAAGGTGGTGCCTATGGCCAACATCCGGATACTCATGGTGTTGTCCCGAAGTTCGGCAGTGAGCCTCTCCACCTCCTCGGAAATCAATTGCAGATCGTGGTCACCCACCGAGGCCGAGGTCTGGTTGAGACGCGCCTGAACCGTCACCAGTTCGCCGACCAGATCCACGAGATTGTCCAGCTTGTCCGAAGGAACCCTGACGCTGGTAGCCGCCTCCGCCTTTTTCTTCTTCTCCCGCTTCTCCTGAACCAGTTGCTGCTCGGTCAGGGCAGCCCGAATCTGGTCCTTGCCGACCACACCGGCGTCGACGAGCCGATCCCCAAGGGGCTGCAACGCCTCCTCGAGATCCTCCTGGTCGATATCTCCCCGCTCGACCAAAATCTGCCCCAGCTTCTTGGGCTCGGCATCCGTCGAGAGGTTCTCCTCCCGGTCCAGGAGGCGGACATTCACATCGCATTCGTCATCCACGAAGATGAAAACATCCTGGATGGCATTCTCGTCCTTCTCGGTGGTCAGAAAGACCTCCCAGGAGAGGTAGCACTGCTCGGGATCCAGGGCGCCGATGTCCGGCAGATCGTCGGTCAGGGCAATGATCCGAGACTCCCCCATCTCCCGGAGTTCATTGAGCAAAAGGATCGGGTTGGTCCCATTGGCGAAGATGTCGGCGTGCGGCTTGACCCGGATCCGGTAAGAGTGCGGCCCCGCCTCGACGACGGGCTTCTTCCCCTTTCCCTTGGCTGCAGCGGCCCCACCGGCGGCCCCGCCGCCAGCCCCGGGAACCAGCCCGCGCAGACCCGCAATGATCCTCTGGGCATTCTCCTCATTGGCAGGGCTGCCGCCACCAGCGGCGTCAAGGATGGCCCGAATCTGATCCCGGGCGGCGAGAGTCAGGTTGATCAGCTCCTTGGTGACCGAGATGGTTCCGTTGCGCGCCATGTCGAAGACGGTCTCGACTTCGTGGGTGAACTCGGCCACCGCATCGAAGCCGAACATGGCGCCCGAGCCCTTGATGGTGTGCATCGCCCGGAAGACCCGCCCGATCAGCTCCTGGTCCCCGGGAGACTCTTCCAGCTCCAGAAGCGAATCCTCCAACTCCGAAAGAAGCTCGTAGGCTTCTTCGGTGAAGGCACTGGTGTCAATTTCAACCGACATGAACATCTCCTTCAGAGACTCGCGACGGGCCCGGCGCCCCCCCCCGGGGGGGAATCAGCCCAGGACCTTCTTGATCACCCCCAGAAGCTGCGCCGGCTTGAAGGGTTTAACGATCCACCCGGTCGCCCCGGCATCCTTGCCCTCCTGCTTGCGGGTCGCCTGGGATTCCGTGGTCAACATGATGATCGGGACGAACTTGTAGTCGGCAAGCGCCCGGAGCTGTCGGATCAGCTCAATCCCATCCATGTTCGGCATGTTGAGGTCGGTGACCACCATGTCGACCTTGTCCCCCTTGAGCTTGGCCAAGGCATCCTTGCCATCCACGGCCTCCACGACATCATAGCCCGCACCCTTCATCGTCAGGCTGACCATTTGTCGGACGCTGGCCGAGTCGTCCACTGTCATAATCTTCGCCATCAGCTCAGTACCCCCGTCCACAATCCACTGTTGTCGTCGTCACCTGCGCACCCCGCGAGACCGGTGGCATCCACCGCCACCTTGAAGGTCTCCGCCACGGCTCCGGAAAGGGTCACCTGCTTGCCCGACTTCAGAAACTTGCGATGGGTCACGCAAAGAAGCTGCAATGCGGTCAGGTCGACCCGACCAACGCCGGAGAGATCGAGAACCAAATGATCGACCCGACCAGTTGCATCTACGAGGGCCGATTTGAGGGCATTCGCCACCTGGATCGTCAGATCCCCGGAGAAAACCAGCGTCCCCCGGGAGCCGGAACCATCCAATTTGAAATCAATCATCCGCGATTCCCCTTCGTTCTGTCTCCCCCAAAAAGCAGGGCATCGAAAAACACCAGGCCACCCCACCCCCCCTGCCGAACCCAAGGCGCGGAACCCGAATCCCGGTCCGACCAAGCCCGGCCCAGTCCGGTCCGGAACGGGGTTCCGCAAGAGAGCGAGGAGACCCACCGACACAAACGCAAACGGAAAAAACCCGGAAAGGCCCCCGCCCCGCACCCGCACCCCTCCGAGACCCGCCGCAGCCCGAGACGCCAATCCACTGCGGCTCGCCGCCGTTCATGATGGATGATTACCTGAAGAAAAAAAAGGGGCGACGCAACATCCGACCAATTCAGCGACCAATTCAGCGACCAATTCAGACCAGGATCCCCCACCGGACGCCCGGCCAGCGGGCATGATAGCGCATTTCAACCAACACATGGAAGACAAAGTTGCCTTCGGTTTCCAAGGGCACGGAGAGGGGATAACTTTCGGAAAGGGAAAGCACCAGACGAAGGATGACCACCCGAAATCAAGCCGGCCCGGACGATTCCGATCGATCATCCGCCTTGGCAACCCGTTGAAAAACCGGTCGCGACCCCCCAGGGACAAATATGGCTCGAAGGGTCGCCACCACCCGTGCCGGATCCGGGGCGGCGAAAATGCCCCGGATGAGGGCGACACCGTCCGCCCCGGCCTCGGCGGCCAGGCCGGCATTGGATGCTTCGATGCCACCAAGCGCCAGGACCGGTCCCGGGATCGCACATCGCATTTCCCGGAAGCGCTCCACCCCGAGATGGGGGGCCCCAGGATGGGATCGTGTAGCAAAAATAGGGGAGAGGGTGACATAATCGGCGCCAGCGGCGAGGGCCAGGACTGCCTCCTCGACATGATGACAGGATCGTCCCAGGAGCAGCTCGGGACCGAGCAGGTCACGAGCTGCGGCGGTCGGAATTCCTCCGCCCGGGAGGTGGACCCCGTCGGCGCCGATGGCAAGGGCCACGTCCACCCGGTCATGGACGAGGAGGGTCCCACCCCCGCTCAGGAGGATCTCCCGAAGCTCGGAAGCCAGCCTCAGGAGGGCGCCTGCCTCCAACCCCTTCTCGCGCAGACAGAGGTGAAAGCCCCCCCCCTTCAGGGCAGCGGCAATGACCGGCCCCGGTTCCGGGAGCGTGGACCGGTCCGTCAGGAGAAGGATCCGCGGCACCCCCCTCCCGGCCATCAGGGGAGACCGATCCATTTGTGCGTCTGCAAGGAGAGACGCAGGCGACCCCGACTCTCCATCACCAGCGCCACCGCTCGGCGCGTCGATGCGGGGTCGGGCTCGTCACCCCGGGCCTGCGGCTGCACCCAGACATTGGGATGTTCCCGCGACCACCGTGCGATCTCTCCAAGCACCGCCTCCGACGGGTCGGCGGGAACGACGAACTTGATCTCGTCGGCCCGACGATGGACGGCCTCGGGGGGAGGGGGCCACTTGGGTGAGAGGGTCACCCACGCCACCCCGGGAGGAACCGCTCCGCCAACGCCGCTGGTCTCCATCGCCACGTCAAAACCAGCGCAGTTCAACTCGGAGACCAGGGATCCCAATCCCTCCCGCGCAAGGGGTTCGCCCCCGGTGAGGAGTACCCGAGCGGAACCTTCGCCGAAGGCGCGAAGAGCGGCTATGATGGCCCCGGTGGTGAGAAGGCGCCGGCTCCCCGGATCGCGGTGTCGCGGCTCGTCGCACCAGGGACAGTGAAGGGGACACCCCCAGAAACGCACGAACGCGGTGGGTCGGCCCGTCCAGGTCCCTTCCCCCTGGAGAGAGACGAAGATGTCGCAGACCGCATGGAGGATCGGGGTGGGGGTGGGGGTGACGCTCACGGCGAAGCGGTCAGGCAGGAGGGAGAAAGCCGAGCTGCCGCGCATCTTCCCGGTCGGCAACGGCCCAGGAACGTTCCGTCTCCCAGAGGCGCGCTTCGAGAATCTGGGCCCGCCCAAGCTCCGGGCGCCCCTGGAGAAACCGGGCGCACCAGCCGACAATCCAGGCGGCCAGATATTCCGCGCTGGTGTAGGGAAGCTCCGGGATGCTCTCGTTGAGGTCCCGGTGGTCCAGGAAGGGATCGATGAGTTCCCGCCGCACCAGGCGATCCAGAACCCCGAAATCAACAACGAAACCGGACTGGGGATCCCCCGCATCCGGAGAGCGCAAGGAGCCGCCGAAGACCAGTTCCAAGCGGTAGGAGTGCCCGTGAAGACGCCGGCACCGACCGTCGTGAAACTCCAGCCGGTGGGCAGCCTCGAAGGAGAAGGTTCGACCGATGCGCATGCCGCCATTCTAGTGGGAAGGGCGGCCAATGTCACCGATCGCCTCCGCTCCCCATCGGCAACAGGGAACGGCGGGGGCTCCGGGCGATGAACCCGCCGGCCTTCACCGTTGACATCCCCCCTCCGGAGGCAAACACCGCCCCCCACAGAGAGACCCCCGCGAACGGGAACCTGATCGCGGCACTGTTCGCCCCCGGCGGCGCCCTGAACGGAACCATCGAGGATTTCGAGGTCCGCCCCGTTCAGGCCCGCATGGCCCGACTGGTGGTGGATGCGGTCGCGGCCAACCGCCATCTCCTGGTCGAGGCCGGGACCGGGACCGGAAAAACCCTCGCCTACCTCGCCCCCCTCCTCGCCCTGGGCGGGAAGCTCGTCGTCTCCACCGCCACCCGCGCCCTCCAGGACCAGATCATCGGCAAGGACCTGCCGGTGGTGCGCCGGGTCGTCGGGCGTCCCTTCGAAGCAGTAGCCCTGAAGGGACGGGGAAACTATCTCTGCCTCTATCGTTTTCGCCAACTGCACGAAGCCCCCTGGGAAGCCACCCTCGGAATTGGCCGGGTCATCACTGAGCTTAAACGCTGGGCCAGGGATACCCGCACCGGGGACCGCGACGAACTGACGTCTCTGCCCGAACGACTCGACATCTGGAGCGCCATCAGCGCCGGCAGCGACCGTTGCCTGGGGCGGGAATGCGAAGACTTCGAGGATTGTTTCCTGATGGTGGCGAGAAATCGCGCGCGCAAGGCCGACCTGGTCGTGGCCAATCACCACCTCTATTTCGCCGATCTCGCCCTGCTCGACGAGGGATTCGGCCAAATCCTCCCCAAACACGACATCGCCGTCTTCGACGAAGCCCATCAACTGCCGGATGTGGCGACCCTCTTCTTCGGACAACAGCTCAGCAATCACCAGATCCAGGAGTTGGTCCGCGACGTGCGCTGGGAATTCGACCGGCTGCGAGCGGACGATCCCCGCCTGTTCGACGCCCTCGCCAGCATGGAGGAGGGTGCCAACCGCCTGCGCCAGGCCTTCCCGGAAGAGAGTCGGAGAGAGGGGCTCCGCCCCGAGGACTTTGGTGGCGACACCGGTCGGGCGCTGCTCCTGGTGGAGGGAACCCTGCACCGGTTTCTGGAATGCCTCGCCCCCCACCGGGATCGCGGGACGGCCATCGCCGCCCTCGGGCGACGGGCAGAACTCCTCCTGGAGACCTCCGGAAATCTCCGAACCCTGGATGACCCGGGAAAGGTCCACTGGTTCGAGACCCGCAGACGCGGGGTCTTCCTCTCGGTGTCACCCCTGGAGGTGGGCCCCCTTCTCCGGGAATCGCTCTTCCAACGGCTGAAGAGCGCCATATTCACCTCGGCGACCCTCGCCACGGGCAGAGGGGTGGGGGGGTTCCGCTACCTGGAGTCACAGCTCGGACTCGCCCCGGGGGAGGCGATGACCGAACTCCTGCCGCCGGCCTTCGACCACGCCCGCCAAGCGCTCCTCTATCTCCCGGAACGACTCCCGGATCCCGACGCACCCGGATTCAAAGAGGCCGTCATCGCCGAACTGCACCAACTCCTCCGGGCCAGTTCCGGACGAGCCCTCTGCCTCTTCACGAGTTATCGCATGCTGCATGCGGTCCGAGAGGGACTCGTTGGCCAGATCCCCTATCCGCTCCTGACTCAGGGCGAACGACCCCGTGCGGCCCTGCTGAACGACTTCCGCAGACTCACCGACTCGGTTCTCCTGGGAGTCGGGAGCTTCTGGGAGGGAGTGGATGTCCCCGGAGAAGCGCTCTCACTGGTCGTCATCGACCGGCTCCCCTTCCCCTCCCCGGCCGACCCGCTCATGGCCGCCCGGGGGAGACAGTTGCGGGCAGCAGGGCAGCAGCCCTTCACCGAGTTGTTCCTCCCCCGCGCCGTACTGACCCTCAAGCAGGGAGTCGGGCGACTCCTCCGCCGTAACGGCGATCGGGGCGTCATGGCCATTCTCGACCCGCGCCTGACCGGTCGCAGCTACGGGCGGCTCTTCTTCCAGGGGCTGCCGCCAGTGCCTGTCACCCGGGATCCGGCTGAGGTGGCGGCCTTCTTCCGTCCATCCCACCCCTCCGAAAACGAGAAGTGACCCTACCAGCCTGTTGAAAAAGTCCATCCATGGACTTTTTCAACCCGGGAAGGCAAAACACAGTTTTGCCTTCCCTCACAAATTCAACGGGTTACACCGTCCCGTTGAATTTGGCCGGCCATCCCTGGCCGGCGCAGCCCGTTTATCAACGGGCTGCTACCCAGCCCAACTTTTTGCTGGAGTTCCAGGGGAACCCTGCCGATCCCTCCCCCATGGACAAAAACCTCTCGATCGAGACCGCAGGCTCCCTCCTCACCATCCTTATCACCGCCTGGTTCTACGTCGCCGTCGGTGGCCGGCTCCCCTGGCTGCTCGCCGCCCTCATCGTCCTGATCATCGTCCACATCCTCGTTCGCCTCCGAACCGGGTGCTGGCCCGACTGCCTCTCCGGTTGGTAGACGAAGACCCGGATCGGACCCGTTCACCATCTGGCATGCCCCTTGAAAGACGTTCGGCCTCTCTACCTCTCTTCAGCAGCGAGGTCACCCATGTCGGAACAGCTCATTACCCACGAAAAGCTCGAACTCTTGAGGAAACTCCCCACCGTCTACAAGGCCGTGGTGAAACTGATCGGCGTGGAAGATTTGACAGATACGGGAAAACTCTCCGAAGAGCAACTCGTCCGCCTGAACCGACTCCTCGGTTACTACACCCACGAACCGAAAAGCTTTCCTTTCCAGGCATCCTGAACGACCCACCAAGCGAACATCCCGAACGGCATGCCGACAACCCGCTCCGCCCCCGGATTCGGGACGGGGCGGGAGGAGCGACCCATGGCCACCCCGGAGGTCATCACCACCATCGGCTCCATCGCCGCCGTCCTGACCACCGCCGCCTTCCTCCCCCAGGTCGTCAAGACCCTGAAAAGCCGGGACACCGCGGCCATCTCCCTCGGCATGTACGCTCTCTTCAGCGCCGGCGTCTTCCTCTGGTTCGTCTACGGGCTCCTGCTCGCCGAATGGCCCATCATCCTGGCCAACGGCATCACCTTCCTCCTGGCAAGTCTCGTCCTCATCCTCAAGATCCGCCACGGCTGACGGGCGAATCGGTATGATACAGCCCCTTGCCATGATCACCGTCGCCGGCCTGGCCATTGCGATAATTATTATATTTGCCATTTTCCGTAAGATAAAATTCAGATCAAAAATGATAAAACTAGAGAAAGAAAAAGAAGACGCCATGCAGGAGCTTCGCGGCATGTTACGATCAGCCGGAGGACTCAACAATCTCCTGACCGATCTCAGAAGCATGCCTCAAGATAAACGTCAGGAGACTCTCGCGTTATTTCAGAAAATCAAAGATCTGACGGATGCCATCAGGAACTGATCGTCAAGTCCCAACCAGGGACAGGAGCTCCATCGCCAGCTGCCGATAGGCCACCGCCGCCTTGGCCGAACGGTCGTACCAGACAAGGGGTTTGCCGAAGCTCTGGGATTCGCTGATCCTGACATTGCGGGGAATGACGGTCGAGAGAACCTTGCCGGGAAAGTACTTCTTCACCTCTTCGGAAACCTGCCGGGTCAGATTGACCCGACCGTCGAACATGGTGAACAGGATTCCCTCGATCCTGAGGCCGACATTGAGGCGCCGCCGGGCAATTTCCACGATCTGCACGAGCTGCCCCAGACCGGCCATGGCGAGAAACTCGCACTGCATCGGCACCAGGATGGAATCGGCCGCCACCAGGGCGTTGAGCGTCAGGAGCCCCAGAGAGGGGGGACAGTCGATCAGGACAATGTCATACTCCGGTCGCGCCGCTTCCAGTCCCTCACGCAGGCGGTATTCGCGACCAATCTGGCTCACAAGCTCGATCTCCGCCCCGCTCAGTTCGGTCGTGGCCGGAAGGATGTGGGGATAGGGCGGGAACGGTATCGCAATCGCCGCCGCCACCGCCGCCGAACCCGCCAGCACCTGATAGACGGACTTCCCCAATTTCTGCCCGTCCACCCCGAAGGCCGTGGTCGCATTGCTCTGGGGATCCATGTCGATCAACAAGACCCGGCTGCCGGCCTCGGCCAACGCCGCCGCGAGATTGACCGCCGTCGAGGTCTTGCCGACCCCCCCCTTCTGATTGGCAACCGCAATGACCTTCGCCATGACCCCGACCCGATCCCCGTCAACAGACCGTCAGGAGCGACGACGGATCGCCGCCAGCCGATCCGACAGTTGTTCCAGATTGCCCTCGTGCCCGAACAGCTTCCGCAGCTGTGCCTCCTGGCGCTCGGCCAACTGCCGGATCTCCTCGGCGATCCGTGCGCTTTCCGCGTGCAGGAGACGAAGCTGGGCAGCCTGGCGATCCGCCAACTGCTCCCCCTGGGCCGAGCCCAACTCCTCCAGCCGGTCGATATTCCTCCCCGCCGCCGCCTGCCGATCCGAAAGCTGCTCCGCATGCAAGGATTCCAGATTCTCCAGCTCGGAGAGCTTGCGGGCGACCGCCGCCTGCCGATCCGAAAGCTGCTCCGCGTGCAGAGACTCCAGGCTCTCCAACTCGGTGAGCTTGCGGGCGACCGCCGCCTGCCGGTCCGAGAGCTGCTCCACATGCTGGGACCCCCGCCCCTCCAGGCCAGAAAGCTTGCGCGTCACCGCCGCCTGCCGGTCCGAAAGCTGTTCCAGGGCAAGGGCAACCTCCTTCTGCAGGTCGCAGACGATTCGCAACTCGGCCGCCTGCCGATCGGAAATCTGCTCGAAATACTCCCCGGTCCGATGCCCCCCGGAAACCACCCGCCGCAACAGAGCCGCCTGCCGGTCGGCAAGCTGCCCCAATTGCTCCTGAAATCGGTGCGAATCCGCGCCCACCCGACGCCACTGCGCGGCCTGACGATCCGCCAGCTGCCCCACCTGTTCCGCGAGACCGCCAGGCCCATATACCCGACGCAGCAACGCGGCATTGCGTTCCGATAACTGCGCCAGATGCTCCTCAACGAGATCCTTCACGTTACCCATCTCGGCAAGGCGATTATGGAAAGTCGCCTGCCATTGCAGAAGACCATCGATCTGCCCCTGCGCTTTCTCCTCAAAAGGACTGCTTCTCGCCGAATTCCGCGCCAAAGCCTTCAGAGTCTGACCGAGCTCCGCCAATTGGCTGCGGGTCTCTTCGGAAAAAGCCTGCATCCTCGACTCCAGGGTTTTCAGACGCACCTCAAGCCCGACCGCCTCTGGCGCCATCGCCGCCTCCTTTCCCCTGCCACTCGCCCTCTCAGCCATCGTCGTTAACCTCGCATTGGATCGCCACCACCGGCCCGGAGACTCCGCCCATCCCAAGATGGGGGGGAATAAACCGCAGGACCACTTTCCCTCAAGGATTCACCTAACCCCCAAGGATACACCCGACCCCCACCAGGACGAAACCGACTCCCCTGGAAACCCGCCCCGATCCGCAGGGTGGACCCCCACCCCGAAGAGCGGAAGTCACTCCACAAAGGGGGCCTCACTCCAGAGGCCGGGAATCGGAACCTGCCTCCTCCTCAAGGATGATCACCCCGAACAACCGCCGCGCCTCTTCGACGGTGATCAACCCCGTATCGACCGCCCGTTTCACCCCTTCGTGCAGCACCCCCCTCGGCAGACCGTCAGAAGCCGTGAAGCGCACCGAGATCCGCTCCAGAAGCGCGGCCCGGCGCCCCGGGTCGCTGGATGCCCCCAGAAGGGCCAGAAAGACATTCTCCGCACCGAAAGTTGGTTCCATTGTCCACTTCGCCTCCCACACGCACCGCCCCCCCAGGAATGGCGGGGTCATGACACCCACACGCCCGGGAGGAAACCGGGGAAGACCACCGCTCCGGGGGCGGGCCGGCCTCACCCCTGATGAATCAACAGGTTGAACCGGAACATCGCCTTCCCGGCCCCTCCCTCCCCAGGCCTCCTCTCCTTGGCACATTCCTGGCAGACGGCGGATCTCCGTGCATGCCGTTCCCTTGGATACCGCCCTGCGGTCCGACCGTCGGGCGGTCTTTTTTCCCTCACCCGGGGTGACGCCGGCAAAACAGCCAGTCCCACCCTCGTCGCCCAGGGCCTGTTCACAATTGGCCCCGGAGACCTTGATGCGGCGTTGTGGGACCTCTCCGCTGCTCACATACTGCGTGTATGCTGCGCCGCTCGAGGCCCCACGCCTTGCCTGAAGGCCTCCAGAACTCAATTGTGAACAGGCCCTAGGCACCTCGCGAAAGTTTGAAAAACCCCATCACCTCCCGAAGCCTGGAGGAGAGTCCGGAGAGTTCCACCGCCGTGGCGGACATCCCCTCGGCCATGGCCGCATTCCGCTGAATCACCTGGTCCAGTTGCTGGATGGCGATGTTGACCTGATCGGCCCCCTGGCTTTGTTCCCGGCTTGCCGCAACGATCTCCTGAACCAGGGATGCGGTTCGACCGATGTCGGGAACCAACCGCGCCAGGACCGCCCCGGCCTCGTCGGCAACGACGACGCTTGTGGCGGAAAGTTGGGTGATCTCCCCGGCGGCCACCTGACTGCGCTCGGCCAACTTCCGCACCTCCGCCGCGACCACCGCGAAACCCTTGCCATGCTCCCCTGCCCGGGCCGCCTCGATGGCGGCATTCAGGGCCAGGAGATTGGTCTGCCGGGCGATCTCCTCGATCACCTGGATGCGCGAGGCGATCTCCCGCATCGCCGTCACCGCCCGGGAGACGCTCTCGCCCCCCTTCTGCGCCTCGCCCGAGGTCGACCGGGCAATCCCCTCGGTGGTCTCGGCATTCTC
>JADGCL010000119.1 GCA_015229005.1 Magnetococcales bacterium | reverse complement strand
GAAGAGGCGTTCGACCTCGGCCGGGGTCATGCCGATGCCGCTGTCCTGGACGGAGAAGCGCAAGGTTGCCGCATCGGTGGTTTCGCGGATGGGGGCGATGGCAACCCGAATCTCCCCGCGTTCGGTGAATTTGATGGCATTGCCGATCAGGTTGATGGCCACCTGGCGGAAGCGGAGCGGGTCTCCGAGGAGGGCGATGTCGCTCCGGAGGTGGCAGGAGAGGAGCAGCTCCAGTCCTTTCTCGTCGGCCTTGGGGGCGAGGAGTTGGATGACTTCATGGATCAGCCGGTAGGGGTTGAAAGGGATATGCTCGATTTTCAGCTCTCCCGCCTCGATCTTGGAGAAGTCGAGGATATCGTTGATGATATCGAGGAGGGCATGGGAGGCGTTCAGGATCGTGGCCAGGTAGTGGCGCTGGCGTTCGCTCAGGGTTGTTTTCAGGACGAGGTGGCCGGTGCCGATGATGGCGTTCATGGGGGTGCGGATTTCGTGGCTCATGTTGGCGAGGAAATCGCTCTTGGCCTGGTTGGCCCCGTCGGCCCGTTTTTTTGCCGCCTCCAGATCGCGGGTCCGTTCGTGGACGCGCACTTCCAGTTCGGCCTTGGCGCGGAGGATCGTCTCCTTCTCCCGCTGGGTGGCGATCTCCCTCTCCTCGCGGAGGAGGTTGATGTGATCGGCCATCGCCAGCGAGAGGACCGCCGCCTCCAGCCAGACGCCGATGCGTCCTGCCCAGATTGTCCAGATCGTGGTGGGGAAGAAGCCGAGGAGGCGTCCCCAGGCGGTCATGGTTCCCACGATCAGGACCAGCCATGCGAGGGTGACGAGGCGTGCCTTGCGTTGGCCGCGCCACCAGAGCCACCCTCCGATCAGGGGGATGGCAGGGAGCATCACGGTGCTGATCATGGCCGCCAGTTTGATTCCCTCGGCCTTGTAACCGCCGAGGAGGAGGGCGATGGCGACGAGGAATCCGGCCATGAGTACGGTGAGGAGTCGGTCGATCCTGGGGGCCAGGGTGGGCAACTCCAGGAACACTCGGGAGAATTGGACCCCCAGGAGGATGGAGAGATGCGGTACCAGGAGCGGTACCTGTTCCGTCAGCAACGCCGAGTCGGGGAAGAGATGGCGGTGCCCGAGACCCATCATCGCCAGGGTGCCGGTGGCAACGGCGCTGATGTAGGCTACGTACCAGGAGTATTCTTTCAGGCGCGTGGAAAGATAGATGAAATAATTGAAAAAAATCATGAAGATGAGGCCGCCCACGAAGATGCCGATGATGATGCCGTTGGTTTCCTTATGGCTGACGAATTGTTCCGGGGACCAGAGGAGGAGGTCGGCATCTATGATTCCTACGGTTTTGAAGGCGAGGCGTATGTAGAGCGAACTGGTTGTCCGGGGCGGGGTCTCCAGGGCCACGACCGGGGTTTCGTGGGGAACGGGCCGGGCCGAAAAGGGACGGCGGTCGCCGAGGTGCCATTCCCGCGGAGGCTGGTCCGGGGTCAAGTGATGGAAATCGACGTAGTCGATGGTGGCGCCCGTGGCCTGGAGGAGCCAGCGGACGGGGTGGTCGGAGGGGTTGAACCCCTCCAGGTGGATCCACCAGGCCGAGGTGGAGAGACCCCGACCGCTGATGTTTCCGACCGGCTGGAACCGATCGCGCATTTCGGGAAGCGTCACCGCGCTCAGGGTGAGGGTGCGGTCGGGATCCTCCAGGATCCGGGCATGACGGTTGGCGGGGAGCCCGTTCATGTGGTCACCCAGCACTATTGGGGGGGGGACCCTTGTATTTGCCGGTGGTACCTCGGTGGGGGCGGCTGCGGCGAACGCCGGTGGGATTCCCGGGATATCCGTCGGCGCTGCAAAGGCGGTATCGGAGGGTAACGGCAACGTATCCGATGCTGCCGGGACCGCAGTATCGAGGAGGAACGCCAGTGCGCTCATCGTCGCTGCCAGGATTGCCGTCGCCCGGCATACGCTGGATGCCGGGCGTCGACGGGCGGGAAGAGCAGGCGTTGGTGTCACGACCTTCATGCCCGGGGGGGATCAGTTGGTGTCGAAGTAGAGATCAAGGCGGAGTTCCAGCATGGTGAAATCGACCGTGTTGGTTCCCCAAACGGTACTCCCGTATCCGAGGGAGAGGACCGCCGGCAGGCCCATGGGAAGGAGATCGAGGCCCAGGGCGGGTTTGACCAGGAGCCGTTGCCAGGAGGTTCCCACGGCGGTATGCCGCGAGCCCGTGTAGGAACCCGTGGCGAGGTCGAAGGATTGTTGCCGTTCGTTCTCTTCGCGACTGTAGAGGAAAAGGAGACTGGGTTCCAGTTCGATCCGTCCCAGGGGAAAATGCCATTGGGGTTCGAGTTGGATATCGTGGTGGAATCCCGGCTGGAATCCCAGCTTCGCAGTCCGGGCGGCGTTGGTGGGCCAGAGGGCGGGGCGTTTTCCGGGCAGGCCGTAGTCGTGATGGGTGTGGAGGTTGATAGTGAAGCCCGGGCTGGGCTGAAAGTCGAACCAGGTCCAGAGGGAGAGATCCCATTGGCCGTCACCGGTGGCGATATCCCCGGAGTCCAGGGGATTGGCCAGATGCCCGGTGGGGAGCCGTACTCCGCCGCCCAGGCTCAACCGTTCGCGGGAGGTCTCCTGGCCGATGACCGAGGTCTTGATGCCGACGAGGATGTCGCCGAACTCGTGGTCATGGGTATCGGCCCGGTCCAGCAGCCCGACCCCTTGCCGGATCGCTGCCTGCTGGGCGGCGGGAATGGCCCCCCAGGCGCCGCCCTGGGTCAGGAGGGGGGATTGGTCGAGGGAGGCGTCCTCGACGGGTATCCACAGGCCCAGGTTGAGCTTGGGAGCGATCCCGAAGTCCATTTCCCAGTCGGTCCGGTGTTGGGTGTAACGGCTCCGGTTCTCGATGCTGTAGGCGTTGGCGACCGCTGGGGGAATGCCCTTGGCGGCGAGTTGATCGAGCCCTGTCTGCCCGAGGGGTTGACGCTCGCCGGAGGCCCCGAAACGGTCGTTGCCGCGGATCGAGGAGTGGTAGACCCGCAGGCGCCCCTTGCCCTTGGGGAGGAGGTTGGCGTTGATCGCCTGAAGTTCCCAGGGCCAGAGAAGGAGTGACAGGAGGAGGCCGAAGGTTTGCAACGGACGGGTCATCCGACGCCTTTCTGCTGCGAGGAACGGGGCGAATTTCCGAATCGTGGCCCACGGTGTGCCCGATTGGTCGGTTTCCGGTCGGGGCCGGGAGGTCGGGGGCGGTGGTGAAATTCCCTGCCTCGAAGCGGCGACCGAGAGAGACCACGGACTCTACCAGTTTTTGAGGCTCGTGGACATGCGAGGCCGTCTCCGGATGGCTGGGGCGTGTGAAACTTGCCAATCGACGATTCGTTGTTGCAGACTACCAAGGTTGGTTTTCCCTGGGAGCGAGGCATGTTGACGGTCGACCGACTGAGTTTTGAATATCCCGGGGTGCGTGCCCTTGAGGAGGTTTCGTGGGAGTTGCCGGCGGGGGCCATCACGGCGCTGGTGGGTCCCAACGGTTCCGGGAAGAGTACCCTGTTGCGTTGTCTCGTGGGGCTGGCCGAGCCCTTTTCCGGCGAGGTTCGGTTCCAGGGTCGTCCGATTCTGGAGGATCCGCGGCGCTATCATGCCCGCCTGGGCTATTTGGCCGACGATTTTGGCCTCTACGACGACCTGACGGTGGAACGTTGCCTGATTCTCGCTGCCCGCCGCCATCGGGTCGCCGCTGCCGCTCTGTCGCAGATGGTGACGGAGGCCGTTGAGCTTCTGGGCTTGCAGGAACACCGGAAGACGCTTGCGGGGCGGCTCTCGCGTGGTTGGCGGCAGCGGCTGGGGATCGCCCAGGCGATCATCCATCGTCCGAGCCTGCTCTTCCTGGATGAACCGGCCTCGGGCCTCGATCCCGAATCCCGGATCGGACTGGCCGATCTCCTTCTTTCCCTCCATGAACGGGGGATGACCATCCTTGTCTCTTCCCACATCCTTGCGGAGTTGGATGCCTATTCGCACTACATGGTGGTGTTGCGTGCGGGGCGGTTGATGGGAATCGAGGCGCTGGATCGGGCCGGGAGGAGGGGCGGTCGCGTTCTCCGCCTTGCCCTTTCCCGGGTTTGGCCGCCGCTGTTGGAAACCCTCCGGCAACTTGGGGTCGAGGCCTCTCCGGACGCGGGGGGGTTGGGGGCGGTATTTCCCTTCGTGGGGGATGTCGAGGCCCAGGCCGGACTGTTGCGGCAGCTCATTGTGAAGGAGTCTCCCGTGGCCGCTTTGTGGGAAGAAAAGGTCGACCTGCAGTCGGTCTATTTGCGTCGTTTTGCCTCCCGACCCGGGGCGACCGGGACGGAACCGGTGAGGGTTGATGCCGGGCGCTCCCCGGGGGCCGGCGGGATCCCGGGGGTATGATGGTCAATCCTGAAATTCAGCGCGCCATCTGGACCGAACTGACGCCGATTCGCCTGACCCTGATTTTTCTCCAGTTTCTGCTGTTGTGGGTGTTGGCGCATGGGGGGGGGGGGCGTTGACGAGGGTGGTCGTGAGATGGCCGGTGGCATTGCCGGGGCCATTTTCTTGTTGGGCGTGTTGTTCTATGGCAACCAGCAGATCGCCCATTCCCTCCTGAACGAGGTGGTCTCGAAGAGTTGGGAGTATCAGCGTCTTTCCGCCCTCAGCCCCTGGTCGTTGACCTGGGGCAAGGTGTTCGGTCCCCTGCTTTTTCCCTGGGCCTTGGGCTGGTCGGCCTTTGCCTTGAACCGGCTCTTCGAGAGCGGTCGGGATTCCCTTTATCTCCCTGTTGTACCGGTTGTGCTGTTCGTTCTGACCTCGCATGCCGTGGTTCTCCTGGTGTCGTTGCTCCTCATCCGGAACGGTTCCTCCCGGCGTTATCCGGTTTCCCGGTATGCCAACCTCTTTGCGCTCCTCTTTCCCCTTCTCGCCTGGGGGATCCTTCTGACGTTGGAGAATCTTTCCAAAGGACCAGGGAGCGTGTGGAGCCGGGAGGAGGTTTCCTGGTTCGGTGTTTCCTACGAGCTCGAGAGTGTCCTGACCGTGACTCTCCTGATCACCTGTGCCTGGGCCTGGACGGGTGCCTGGCGCGCCATGAGCCGCGAACTCCAGGTGAAACAGCGACCGTGGGCCTGGCCCCTCTTTCTGCTGACGGTTGTGGTCGGCCTGGGAGGATTTCAGGAGAGCGTGGCGCTGGCGGTCTTTCAAGGGTTTCTGCTGTGCGGTTTCTTTTTCTACCTCAATCTGTTTTCCGAAGAGAAAGACCTGCTGCTGTTCCGGCGGTTGCGGCGGAGCGCCGGATTGAAAAATTGGGCGATGTTCTGGGAGATCCTGCCGAACTGGGTTGTCTCTCTCTTCTTTGTGATGATATTGGCGGCAGTCTCTGTTTTGGTCAATTTTGGAGAGTCGGAGAATTGGCTCAACAGGAATATGTTTGTAGTCTCATCTCTGATATTTTTGATGCGGGATCTGGCCCTGGTCGTTTTCATCAATATGTGGGCAAACCATGCGCGGAGGGATTCCGCCTCGGTCTTTGCGATGGCGCTTCTCTATGTTTTCATTCCCATACTGGTGGCTCTCGTCGATCAGGGCAACGCTCCTTCGATCTACATTCTGTTTTATCCTCTGGTACAGGGTCAATCGCTGGTCGGTTTGCTGATGCCGTTGGTGGAGGCGGTCATTGCCTGGCAATATGCGGTCAGCCGTTACCGTCGCCTTTGTCGAGAGGCGGAAGTTCCAGGGGGGGAGGCGAGGGAGACGGGTTGTGAGGTCACGGTCGGGTGATTTTGATCTTGTTGAACGGGTTGTTTGTTCGGAGTTCGTCGACCGGGTTGCTCGTCTGGAGTTCGTTGACCGGGTTGCTCGTTCGGAGGGCGGCGGGGCTGTCATGGGCTGTGGGTGTGGCGGCCTGTCGAAAAACGGGCTGCACGGCCTGCCGGGAACGGTGGGCCGGATTCGACGGGATGGGATGGCCCGTTCCATGATTGGGTCGGTACGGAGGGCGTATCATCCTGTTATTTCAGGGGCTTCGCCCCCGAACCCCCACCGAGG
>JADGCL010000118.1 GCA_015229005.1 Magnetococcales bacterium | reverse complement strand
AGTCGCCGACTCACCACCAGCGGTCACCCCCTCACCACCAGCGGTCACCCCCTCACCACCAGCAGCCACCCCACCACCACCGGCGGTCTCCCCCTCATCACCGGGGAAGGGCGCCGACTCACCCCCGACTGCGGGCACAGCCACAGTCCCAGGAGGCCCCCCGGCTTCGATCCAGTCCGGGGTCGGCAAACCGGCCCGACGAAGCGCGACCTTGGTGGCAAGCTTGGAATTGACCACCGCCATGACCGCCGACGAGGCCCCGGTGAGAATCAACCCCCGCGCCTCCATCGCAGCAGCCGCCTCCATGGCCCGACGGTCGACCCCACCAACCGCCTCCACCAGGTTGAAGACCACCGCCGGCGCACGCTCGACCAGGGCCCGGATACCCCCAAGCCCCTCCCCCAGCTCGACTACTTCACCGGCAAACCCCAACCGCTCCAGAGCAGAGACCACCGCCCGGGCCTGGACCCGGGTATCTTCCTCGTCAGGAGAATCACCACAGGCAGCGTGAACGACCGGAATCCAGTCCCCAGGCCGCAGTGACCGCTTCCGCATCACCCACCCGCCGGGGTCGGCGACAACCCCAAGCGTTCGACCCCAGCCTCCAGGATCTTCGCCATCAACCCCTCATAGGGGAGCCCGGCCAGGGCCGCCAGGATCGGCAGATCCGAGTGCGACGGGTGCAGCCCCGGCAGCGGATTGACCTCCAGGAACTGGGGATCGCCGGCTTCGTCGCAGCGAAAGTCGACCCTCGACGTGTCGCGACAGCCCAGAACCTGATGGGCCAACAACGCCCTCGCCGCCAGGGTCTCGGCCAGCGGCCCCTCGATCAGCCGGTAGATGACCCTGGACTCGCACATCTCCTTGTTATCCATAGAATAGACAAGGGGATCCGCCATATCGTTAAGGAGGATCTCCATCACCGCGATGACCTCCGCCCGAGCCCCGTTGCCCACCACACCAACGGTAAACTCCCTCCCCGGGAGAAAACTCTCAACCAGTAGCGGTTGCCGATAACGCTCCCACTTCTCCAGGACCACCTTGCGCAGAGCCCCCGCCCCTTCGACCAGTGAAAGAAGATCGCACCCCTTGCCCGTCCCCTCCGACAGGGGTTTGACGAACACAGGGAAACCAAGCTCCAACCCGGCCGCCTCATCGGGGTGCGAAAGGACCGCAAAAGGGGGAGTCGGGACTCCGGCGTCGCGCACGACCCGCTTGCAGACCGCCTTGTCCAACGTCAAAGCCATTGTCAGTGGATCGGAGAAGAGATAAGGCTGGTCGAACATCTCCAGGAGCGCCGGGACCTGCGCCTCGCGAGAACGACCACTGACCCCCTCGGCAATGGAAAAGACCAGATCCCACCGCTCCCCGGCCAACAGACGCGCCGCCAGACGGTGTCCCCTGCCAATACGATCGACCTCATGCCCCATACCGGTCAGACAGGCGGCAATGGCGCCGATCGTCGCTTCCGTATCGAACTCCACCACCGCCTCGGGGGAGAATCCCTCCCCCAGATAATCGTCCCTCAGGTCATAGACAAACCCGATACGCATCACCGCCCCCCCTCCCGATCAGTGGAAACACCCCTGCTCGGGAGAACCCGCATCGGACCCGGAAGAACCCGCATCAGGATAGTGACAGGTCCGGCCCTCATAGTTCTCCAATTGCAATGCCCCGCCTTCCCAATTCAAAACCGAACTCGGCAACAACGGAATCTTGCCGCCATTGTCCGGGGCATCGATAACATAGGCCGGGACCGCCAGACCCGAGGTATGCCCCCGAAGACTCTTGATGACCGCCAGGCCGTCCGCCACACTCGTCCGGAAGTGGGACGACCCCGGGATCGGGTCACACTGATAAAGGTAATAGGGACGCACCCGGTTCACCAGCAAACCGTGGTAGAGACGCCGCAACACCTCGGAATCGTTGTTGACATCCTTCAGAAGAACCGTCTGGCTCCCCAGGGGAATGCCGACATCGGCCAGTCGCCGCAGCGCCTCTCGCGATTCGACCGTCAACTCGTCCGGATGGGTGCAGTGGATGTTGATCCACAGCGGATGAAACCGCTTCAGGAGGCTCACCAGGCTCCGCGTGACCCGCATCGGCATGACCATCGGGACCTTGGTCCCGATCCGCAGAATCTCCAGGTGCGGGATCGACCGAAAGCGGGTCAGCATGACATTGAGACGGTCATCGTCCAGGGTCAGGGGATCACCGCCCGAAATGACCAGATCGCGGATCCCCGGGTTCGCCTCGATGTAGGTCGCCGCCGCCTCCACTCGCTGTCGCAGTGAGCGCGGACCGCCCTCCGGAGCGGTCCCCACCAGCCGTGAACGCGTGCAATAGCGACAATAGGTGGCACAATGCTGGGTCGCCAGGAAAAGGACCCTGTCCGGATAACGGTGGATCAACCCCGGGACCACAGTACGGTGGTCCTCGCCCAGGGGATCGCTCATCTCCCCAGGACTCGTGACGATCTCGTCCAGAACGGGAATGTGGGTACGACGCAGGGACTCCAGAGAATCGGAGCGTGACATCAACGAGGCGTAGTAGGGGGTAATGCTCAGGGGAATGGAGCTGTGGGACCACTCGACGGCCCCGCGCTCGTGGGCGGAGAGGGTGAAGATCCGCCGCAACTCCTCCGCCGACCGGATCCGGTGGCGCAACTGCCAATGCCAGTCGTTCCAATCCTCGGCCTTGACACCGGGGAAGAAACGTCGACGAAAGGCGACACTCGTCCGACCGGTAGGAAATCGGGCCTTCGGCGGCAACTGGCCGACGATGGCTAAACCGGGAGGTTCCTCATCACCACTGCCGGAAATCTCGTCCGCCTGCCGGGAGACGACCGCCTGCTCGGCCACTCCGCTCCTGACGACGGACCGCCCTCTCAACGCGTTACCCATGGATTGACTTATCCTTCTATAGTTTCCGCTTGTGTTATATCCCCGATACTCTCACCATCCTGCGACCGCGAACGACAGACCGGTTATTTAATGATTCCCCGAGACAATGACAAGCCCTTTTTCTCCAACGCGCAGTAAAAAAAAATCCCGCGCCCGGGAACCTCGCCATCCCGACCGTCACCACACCCGAGGAGATCAACAATTACAAGAGTCAGAACGAAAAGAGGCCTGCAATTTTCTGCCGATCCGGGGTTGCCACAACCCCTTTTTCACAGGCGAACCAGGTGATCAGCTCCGCCGGCGTCACATCAAAGGCCGGATTGCGGACCCGGACCCCCGCTGCTGCCACCCTCACCCCCCCGAGATGCGTCACCTCCTCTTCCGGTCGCTCCTCGATCGGGATGGCACTGCCGTCGGCAGCCTGGAGATCGATGGTCGAGAGCGGCGCCGCCACCATGAAGGGAATACCGTGGCGCCGGGCCAGGACCGCATGGGTATAGGTGCCAATCTTGTTGGCGGCATCACCATTGGCCGCAACCCGATCGGCGCCAACCACCACGACATCGATCTCGCCACGACTCATGAGGTGCCCTGACATGTTGTCGGTGATCAGGGTCGTATCGATTCCGTCCCGATGCAACTCCCAGGCGGTCAGACGCGCCCCCTGGAGAAAGGGCCGGGTCTCGCAGGCGATGACCCGCAGGGAACGCCCGGCGTCCACCGCCCCGCGGATCACCCCCAAAGCCGTGCCATAGACACCCCCGGTCGCGAGCGCCCCGGCATTGCAGTGGGTCATGATCGTAAGGACCCCCCCGCCACTCTTCTCCGGCAACACCGAGGCCCCGTGACGCCCCATCTCCCGACAAGCCTCGTGATCCTCCTTGAGGATCGCCTGGGCCTCCGCCAGAAGGCGGTCCGGCACATCCGCAGGCGGCGTCGACTCCAGCAAGGGCCGCATCCGCTCCAATGCCCAGCGCAGATTGACCGCCGTCGGACGGCTCTCCATGAGCAGCCGCATCCCTGGGGCCATGGCCTCGGACCAGGAGGCGGGTATCCCCCGGGCAGCAAGCCGCCGCGCCTCGACCGCCACACCAAAAGCTGTGGCACAACCGATGGCCGGCGCCCCGCGAACCACCATGTCGCGAATCCCCCGCGCCGTCGCCTCGGCGCTGGTAAACTCCAGATAGCGTTCCTCCCGGGGCAGGAGCCGCTGATCCAACATCCGAAGCCGCCCGTCCCGCCACACCGCCACTTCAAAAAGGGTCAACGCCATCTCCATCCTCCACCTTGCCCCAACCACCGCTCACCCCAACCCGAAGCACCGGCAACGACCCCCGGTACCGATCACATCCCCTCAGCCGTGTTCCTCCCCCGAATCCCACAAGGAACCAGCCCTCACCCCTCACTCCCCCTCGAACTCCACCAGAGTATGGAAGGCATATCCCTTCTCCTTGAGCCGCCGCCCGCCGCCGAGATCCGGCAGATCGACGATGAAGGCCATCTCCACGACCTTCGCTCCCAGCTTTTCCACCAGCGCCGCCGCCGCCAGGGAGGTCCCCCCCGTGGCGAGAAGATCGTCGATGAGAAGGACCCTCTTGCCGGCCTCGATCGCATCCCGATGGATCTCGACCGTATCCGTCCCATACTCCAGGGCATACTCCTGGCGAACCACCTCGCCCGGCAGTTTGCCCTTCTTGCGCACCGGGACGAACCCCTTGCCCAAGGTATAGGCCAAGGCTCCCCCAAGAATGAAACCCCGGGCCTCGATCCCAACCACGACGTCACAAGCCAGCTCCGGCCCCAGATAGCGCTGAGTAAACTGGTCGATCACGAGACGCAACCCCAGCGGATCCTTGATGAGCGTGGTGATGTCACGAAACATGATCCCCTTTTTGGGATAATCGGGGATGGTCCGAATCAATGACTTGATGGTCATCGTCTGCTCTCCCTAACGTGGTGATTCAATACTGCGGCAGTCCGGCGGGCGGCGCATCCGGGGAGGAGTCCTCCCATTCATCAACGGGCTGTCAACCCACACAAGGATCGTCGAAAGCCTCGATCCGCCCGATGACATCGACGAAAAGGCGGATGACCCGTTCGGCATTCTCGCTCATGATCTTCTTGATCATCTCCCAGGTCACCGGGGCCTCTTCCTCATGCCAGCAATCATAGTCGGTGGACATGGCGACCGCAGCGTAGTGGAGCTTGCGCTCGCGGGCCAGAATGACCTCGGGAACGGTACTCATGTTGATGACATCGGCGCCGAGGGTGCGAAACATATGACTCTCGGCGCGGGTGGAGAAGCGGGGACCCTCGATGGTCACGACCGTTCGCGCATCGTGATGGACAAACCCCAGGGATTTGGCCGAAGCCGCCAACACCCCCCTGAGACGCGGACAGAAGGGCTCGGCCATGGGGGTATGCACCACCTCCGGCCCCTGATCGAAAAAGGTGCATTCCCGCCGCCGGGTGAAATCAAGGAACTGACTGGGAAAAACAAGGTGTCCCGGGGCGATCTCCTCGCGAAGGGAGCCCACCGCCGTCGAGGCGAGGATATGGGTACACCCCTCCTGCCGCAGCGCCTCGATGTTGGCCCGGAAGTTCACCCGGGACGGGGGGATGGTATGACCCCTGCCGTGGCGGGCCAGGATGGCCACAGGCACCCCGCCGATCACCCCCGTGGTCAACGCCGACGACGGCTCCCCGTAAGGCGTCGACACGGCGACCGCTCGGGCTTCGGCCAGAATATCGGGATTGTCCAGGCCGGAACCGCCGATGATACCCACCTTGAGCATCGATCCCCTCCCCCGCTCGCGACCGGCCCGGTTTCCACCGGGAAACCGGAACAACCAAGTCGAAATCCGGGGAGGGAAATTATTCTTTTTTCCCCTCCAGCGCAAAGGATCCGTGGAGAACAACCCCGACGTTTCCCGACGGCAGGTCCGACGTCAGCAGAACTTTCCCCAAAGATTTTCATCCAAGGTCGAGGGCCGTCTGGCCACTCGCCAGCCGGGTTTCAATAGGCGACCGTTCATACCTTGGCCCTCCCACGCATCCGCGCCTGGAGCTGGTTTCTGATCTGGGTATAAAGCCGGGCCTCCTCGTTTTCACGGTCACGCAGGCAGACCACCAGGGCATAGTTCTCTTCGGTGGCGCAAAGCGGCTCG
>JADGCL010000117.1 GCA_015229005.1 Magnetococcales bacterium | reverse complement strand
GGATGGACAGGGGTTGGGGATGGACCAGGTGGGGGTGGATCAGGTGGGGCGGGTCTGCCCCAGGCGGTCCCGGTCATCCCGGGAGGAGCCGGTGCGGGAGCCCCAGGTGTGGGTGCATCCGTAGGCGGCGGGCTCTCCGGTTGGCCCGCTGCGGGCGTTTCGGGGGGGATGGGGGCTCCGCCTCTCCCTGAGTTCGTCAACCCGCGGGTTCGTCTCTCGGAGGGGCATTGGAAGGGGCTCGAGGCCCTGCCGCTCTCGGCGGAACTCAAAAGGAAGATGCGCCTGCCGCCGGAGCTGGAGGGATTGCTGGTGGACGAGGTGACCTTGAATGCCGCGGCGGCGGGTCTTTTGGCCGGGGATGTGATCGTTGCGGTGAATGGCCGCCCGGTCAAGACGCTGGAGGAGTTCCTGGCGGAGAGCCGGCGGGTGCAGTTGGAGAAGCGGGCTTCGATCATGGTCTTTCGTGCCGGTCGGTTGCAGACTTATCTTCTCCAGGGGAAAAACAATCTCGGGTATGCCCAGGTCGAGACGGCGCCGATGATCCTCCCCGGGGAGATCATGCCGCATCCCTATCGCGGCCCCTGCACCTCGTGTCATGCCATCGGCTCCACCGGACACATCGTCCCGGATCCGGATGGGATCGTTTTGCCGCCGCCGCCGATTCGGGCAGGTGTTGCCTGCCCGCATCAGGATCGGGGCCCGTGTCAGGCCTGTCATGTGATCACCAACTGAAGCGCCAGGAAAAAGGATGGAAGCCCGATGAGCAATACCCGTTCGCCGGTCAATTTTGTGGATGAGCTGCGGTTGGTCTCCTACGCTTTTCTCGGGGTGGTCCGGCGGCTCGCCGCCCGCTCGATCGATGGCTTCAATTCGGTCTTTACCGTCGATTCCGGGGTGCGGGCCCGGTTCTACCGGGATCAGGGGGTGGCCCGCACCAAGCAGGGGCGTTATTGGCAAGCCCTGCCGCTCCTGGAAGAGGCGGCCCGCCATTGGCCGGACGACGAGGAGATCCTGTTCCACCTCGGCTACTGCTGTCTCAAGACCGAGCAGACCCGAGAAGGGATCGTCGCCCTGGAACGGGCCGCCCGGGGTGGGGAGGTAAGCCTGCGGGTCAGCTCCATCCTCGGCATGGCCTACATTCAGGCCAAGGAGTATCAGCGGGCGGTCGACATCCTGCGCCGGGCGATCGAGAGGACCCCGGGGAATTTCAATCTGCATTACCGTCTCGGGCTCGCCCTGGATCATCTGGGGGAATATGACGCGGCCATCGCCGCTTTCCAGGAGGCGTTGAATATCCGTCCTGGTGAGATCAAGGTTTATCAATCGATCGGTTTCGTTCTGGATCAGCAGGGCAAGCACGAGGATGCTGTGGTCTTTTTCAAGAAAACGGCGGAGTTGAAGGAAGTCTATCAGGAAAGCTGAGCCTGCCAACATGCCTGAAAAGCCCGACCCAATGGACGAGTTGGAGGATATCGGCCTGGAAGTGACCAGCAGCGAGCGCATGCAGCGCATGCGCAAGCTGATGCGTCAGCTTTACCAGGAGGAGGCCGACCATACCGTCAAGATTCCTCCGATCAGGTCGAGGTCGTTGATCCTGGCGTTTTCCATTGGGGCGGTGATCATCCTGGTCGCCACGACCTTTTATAATTTCAACCGGTTCGTCACTGCCGAGGAGCAGGTCCTGGCGGCCAAGGGGCACATCCACGATGCCCTGCAACGTCGCTCCAATCTTTTCGGCAACCTCGTCAATCTGACGTTGAATCATGCGATGCTGGAGCAGGAGGTCTTCCGCTATGCCGCCGATGGTCGCGTCGGGCTGATGGGGCAGCATCCCGCCTCGGCGCAATCGGGGGCGTTTCCTGCCGAGGGCGACCAGTCGCCGGCGGCTGCCGTCTCCCGTCTTTTTGGTCTGGTGGAGCAGTATCCCGACATCAAGACCTCGACCACCTACCAGCAATTGATGGACAAACTGGTCGATATCGAGAACATGATCAGCCTCCGCAGGGACGAGTATAACGAACAGGTCAGGGTCTACAATACCCTGATCACGTCGTTCCCCTGGTGGGTCATGGCGAAGGTTCTCGGATTCGAGCGTCATGCCTATTTCAGTGCCCAGCCGGGTCCCGACAACATGAACATGGAGTTGAACGCCAACAAGTTCCTGCGCCTCATTCCCGAGATCGAGTTTGGTGACGCCATGTACAAGGGGAAGCTGCGGCATGGGAGGGAGGAGTCTCCCGATCAGGCTGACGACGATGGGAGCGGCGAGGGGCGGACCTCCACCCTCCCGCCTGCGCCGCCGGTCGCCGATGCCCCTGATCAGGTTGATAATGGGAGTGGCGAGGTGGGGACCTCCACCCTCCCGCCCGCGCCGCCGGTTGCCGACGATGTAACCGGGGATCTTTCCCCTTCGGCGCCCGTTCCGCCGGCGCCGGCATGGGCGGATCCCGGGACCGCCTCCGGGGTGGAGGGGCCTTTGCTCTCGGACGAGGTCGTCAAGCCATGAAATATCCTCATTGCGGCCAGTGTCGTGACGAGGTCACCTGGTATTCCATCTGGTTCAATGTGTTCATGGTGGTTTACAAGGTCATCATGTCGTTGGTGACCAACTGTGCGGCGCTCATGGCGGACGCCTTTCACTCTCTCGCCGATCTTCTGGCGAGCGTCTTCACGCTGGTGAGTCTCAGGATCTCCGACCGTCCGGCCGACGAGAAGTTTGCCTATGGTTACGGCAAGATCCAGCACATCTCCTCGGGCATCGTCGGCCTCATCCTGGTGATCGGCTCGATCTTCATCCTGGTCGATGCCCTGGTCAGTATTCTGAATAATACCTACGCCACCCCGGATCGGATGGCGCTGGTGGCGGCGGTGGTCTCGACGGTGGGCAACGAGCTGATGTTTCACTATCAGCGGTGCGTGGCCATCGAGAACAACAGTCCCGCCATCATGGCCAATGCCTGGGACAACCGGTCGGACGCCTTTTCCTCGGTCGGCATGGTTATCGGGCTCTTTTTTGCCACGATTCTGGGTTTTCCCATCGCCGACCCGCTGGCGGCCATCCTGCTGTCGTTGCTGGTGATCAAGATCGGTCTCGAACTCATCATCGAGGCGGTCGACGATCTCATGGATGCTGCCCCGGATGTGGCGGAACTGGAGGGGTTGCATCAGATCATCCGGGCTTTTCCGCGCGTGGGCGGGGTCAACTATCTCCGGGCCCGGAGCCTGGGGGAGAAGCTCTATATCGAGGCCGACATTCGTGTGGACAAGAATCTCAAGGTTTATGAGGGCGATGTCATCCTGGCGGCCTTGCGGGAGAAGATTCTTCTGGGGCGGGAGAACGTTGGTCGCATCCAGTTCTATCTGACGCCCGAGGTGAGCGATTAGGGGAATGTCGTGAAGCAACGATCCGTGGGGCCGGGGAAGGGCAGAGGGGCGGGGGAGTGGATCGTCGCCGGCGGTCTCCTGCTTCTCGTTGGGATGGTGGTCGTGGCCCTTGTTCCGGAGGGCGTCCCGGGGGTTTCGCCGCCGGTTGCGGGCGGTCCCGGGGCGGTTTCGGCGCAACTGGGGACGAATGCCCTGCTGACGGCGCCGGGCCAGGAGCTCCTGCAGATGGTCCCGGTCGCGGCCCGGACACCGGCTGCCGAGGGTGGGGGTGGCCAGTCACCGGTGGTCCAGTTGGCGCAGGCCGAGCGGGTGAGCTTCGCCGGCAAGGTCCAGCAGGTTTCGGAGCTGCCGCAGAGCGACGGGCAGTTGCATGTGTGGCTTCAGGGGAGCGGCGGGGTGGAGACCCGGGTCTCGGTCGGTCCGGGGTGGTTTCTGACCTATCTGGGGTGCCCGCTGGCCCACGACATTTTTGTCGACGGAGAGGGTTTTACCTTTGAGCGGGTCGGGAAGAGTCCTCTCGTCTATGCCAGTCGGATCCGGATCGACGGGAAGAAGTGCCAATTGCGCAACGATGAGGGTTTCGCCCTCTGGTCCAACAAGTTCCGGTAGGATGGTGATGCGCGAGGCCAACTCCGGTCCGGCGGGTGTTTGGGGGGTGGTGGGGGTTGTCGTCCTGGTATTCCTGCTGGGCCTGGGGCTGTGGAGATCGGAGTCTTGGTCGGAGCTGTGGTCGACGATGCGGGGGCTGGAGCCTTCGCGGCAGGTGCGGGGGGAGGTGTTCGGGGCGATGCCGAGGCCGACGCAGCCGCAACTGCCGGGTCCGGTGCTGGAGATGGTGACGCCGCCTTCGCGTCTGACCCAGGTTCTGGTCAAGAGGATTCCCTCGATCGATCCCGGGGCGAGGATGCCGCACCCTTCGTGGGGGCCTTGCACCAATTGCCACCTGATTCGCGGCGGTCTTCCTCCCGGGAGCCAGCCGGCGACGCCGGTGGCCAAGGTCTGGGAGCAGGTCTCCGCCTACTACAAAGTGGGGCCGCCGATCCTGCCGAACTCGGCCCGACCGCATCCTCCCAGCGGGCGCTGCATCAAGTGTCATGACGTGTTGGTGTCGGTACAAACCAGGTGAGTGTTTGGGGAGAGCGAGAGATGACTCAGCCAGCCGGATCAGCGGATGACGGATTTCAAAACCGGGTCACCATCCTGGAGGGCCTTCTGCGGCAGGTGGTTGAGGTCCATCTCTCGACGGCCAAGCACGTCCGGAGTCTGGATCGGAAGCTGGGCGAGATCGAGGTGGCGGCGACCTCCGTTTCCGGACTCGTCCGGAAGATGGAATCCCTGACCGGGGGCGTGGTCCCGGCGACGGCGGTGAAGAGCGAGATCCCCGAGGAGGTGAAGCAGGGGATGGAGGAGCTTCGCAGGGAGGTCGCCCAGATCCAGGCCACCTTGGTGAAGCTCCTGGAAAAGGCCGACGCTCAGCCTGCCTTGGCGACGGGTCCGATGGTGGAGCAACTTGACGCCCTTTCGCGAGTCCCGGACCTGATCGACAAATTCGGCTCGCAGCAGAGTACCCTGATCCGGACCCTGGAGAAGCGGATCGACCCGAGACTCATGATCTACCTGAAGCCGCTGATCGAGATGTTGGAAGAGGAGGGAAGGCAGGCGGAGAAGATGAAGGATGCCGCCCTGGCGCAGTTGAACGAGCTTCTGGAGGGAAAACATTCGGGAACCGACCAGGAGATTTCACGGCATTTGCAAAGTGTCGGTCGGGAGATCGAGAAGTGCCAGGCCGCCTTCGAGCGCACCCAGCAGGCGCTGCAGATCGTGGTGACGCCCTTCCAGAATATCGGTCGTCTTTTCCGGGGGAATCTGGAAACAATCGTCCAGGCGCATGATCTCATGGCCCAGCTTCACGAAGATTTTCCGAGATTTCTCGATGAGATGCGGAAGATGCACGAGGCGGAGTCGGGGGAGAGATCGCGGCAGGAGGCCGTGGCCCGGGAAGGGGTGACCCTTGGGGAGGGGATGGTCGCCCATGGGTGATCTTCGGTCACCGTTGTCGGAGAAGCGTTGGCCCGGGAGGGGTGTCGAGTCATGTTGCAACTGATTCCTTACGGTATAGCGGCCTGGGTGGGTGGGCTGCTCGGCAGGAAATACGGTCCGGAGGTGGTCGACAAGGGGCTCGCCAACCTCCGTCAGGAGCTGCGGACCCGGACGGCGACGAACGCCATCGAGATCCTGGGAGAGACGATCCTGGAGGAGCTGCCGGTGATCCTGACGGTGGAGGAGGTTCCCCTGGACAATCGTCACGGCAACAAGGTCCTGGTGAGTGAACACGAGTTCGTGAAGACGGCCAGTGCCGGTTTTGGCGTTGTTCGTGACCTGGGGACCACGGCCCATCTGAAGTCCGGGTTCTGGTCGACGATGGAGGCGATGGCCCAGGAGGAGATCAAGAAGAGTCAGCGGATCGAGTTCGGCACCCAGATAACGCGGCGGGTCAAGATCGTCTTCTCGACCGATCCGGGCCACAGGGTGCGGTATCGGGTGATCTGGAAGCAGAATTCGCGGAAGGGGCACCTGAGGGTCCGGGTGGATGGGAAGGCGTGTATCGTTCCCTACGTGGTGACCTTCGGCCTGCAGCACGGGGTGGAGAGTATCGCCGAAGGTTAGCCGGGGGGGGGGGGGGGGTTTCCCCGGGTTGAAAGGGCCCGGGA
>JADGCL010000116.1 GCA_015229005.1 Magnetococcales bacterium | reverse complement strand
TCCTTCTTCGTTAAATGCGAACCATCCAACTTAACGATTGAATATATTTAACTTTTCATAACTTACCCGCCTGGATTGCCATCCATCATCAAAAATTTATCCTGTGCCTTGTCAGTCGGAACGACAATCATCCAATCCACCAACAGCACAACTTGGATTTCCCTACGAATCGTGTACAATACCCCCGTGTGCCGCGTCTGTTCCTTGAGGGGCTTCCCTGGGGACCCTCCCCGTCAGGAGCCCTCCGTCCGCCACTTCGCATCGAACAGGAGACTCTCCCGTGACAAAGAACCTGGCCCTCTGCACCATCGCCGCCGCTACCCTCCTGGCGTTGACCCCCTCCGCAAACGCACGCACCATGATCCAAAATAAAGGCTCCGATACCCTGGTCAACGTCGCCCAGGCCTGGGCAGAAGCCTACCAAAAGGTCAAACCAGAGGTCGCCATCGCCGTCACCGGCGGCGGAACCGGTACCGGCATCGCCGCACTCATCAACAATACCGTCGATATCGCCAACGCCAGCCGGGAAATCAAAGAAAAAGAACTCTCCGCCGCCAAAGCCAACGGAATCACCCCCGTGGAACATATCGTCGGCTTCGACGCCCTCGCCATCTACGCCCACAAAGATAACCCACTCACCACCATCACCATCAGCCAACTGGCGGAAATGTACGGCGAAGGCGGCAAAACCAGAAAATGGTCCGATATCGGCATCCATATCCCAGGCTGCAAAGAACAAAAAATTATCCTGGTCAGCCGCCAAAACAACTCCGGAACCTACGCCTACTTCCGGGAACGAGTCCTGGGCGAACGACGCGACTTCGTCCTCGGCACTAAAGATATGCACGGCTCCAAAGACGTCGTCGACCTCGTCGCCCGTACCCCCTGCGCCATCGGCTACAGCGGCCTGGCCTATACCACCCCCGGCGTCAAATTGCTGAACGTCGCCGAAAAAGCCGGCGAACCCGGCATCGCCCCCTCCATGGCCGCCGCCATCGATAAAAGCTACCCCATCGCCCGCTCCCTCCTCATGTATACCCCAGGCGAACCCAAAGGCGATGTCAAAACCTATATGGAATGGATCAAAAGCGACACCGGCCAGTGCATCCTGCAAAATAAAGGCTACGCCCCCTACCGCCCGGTCTCCTGCAGAAAATAATAGTGGAATATATTGGCCAATTGGGTGGATACTGCCGAGAGAATCAAGATCGCCTGCGGCGCATGCTGAGGGCGCGTGACGCAAAAATCGGCGTCACGCTTTTTTAAAATCAAAATCAACAGCAAAATCCCAGGGCTTTGCCCTGGACCCACCAGGGGGGTGACCCCCCTGGACCCGCATATCTTTGTTTATGACGGAGAATTCAGGTCATGGCCCTCTACGAACAACGACTGCAAACAGACCTCGCCACCATCCAGGAGGAGCTCTCCCTGATCGGCGAACGGGTGGAAATGGCCCTCCACAACGCTCTCTACGCCCTCTTCACCCACGATGAAACCTTGGCCAACCAAACCATCCTGGGCGACATGGGCATCAACCGACTCTGCCTCCGCCTCGACCGACTCTGCCACAGCTTTATCATCCGCCACCAACCCTCCGCCGGACACCTGCGCTCGGTTCTCTCCGCCCTGCGCATGATCGACGAATTGGAAAGAATCGGTGACTACACCACCACCATCAGCCGCGCCATGCTGGATATGCAACACCCCCCCAGCGGCTCCCTGAAACAAAATCTGGAAACCATGGCCCAAAGTGCCGGCACCATGCTGAAACAATCCCTCCTCGCCTTCGCCAGCCGGGATGCCCAACTGGCCCGCCGCACCATGCCCATGGCCGACCTGGTGGGACAACAACTGACCGCCGCCTTCACCGACCTGGAACAGGCAGGAAACAAACACCAATACCCCGTCCGCTTCATCCTCAACAGCTCCTCCCTCTGCACCATGCTGGAACGGGTAAGCGATCGCGCTAAAAATATCTGCGAAGAGACCCTCTTCATGACCGCCGGAGAGTTTAAAGCAGAAAAATATTTTTCCATCCTCTTCATCGACCAGGACAATTCCGTCAAAAGCCAAATGGCAGAATCCATCGCCCGACGCCACTACCCCACCCAGGCCCTCTTCAGCAGCGCAGGCCAACACGCCGGAACGGTCGACCCAAACTTTCTGACATTCATGCGCCAACAAGGATGCACCTTTACCGAAATACGCCCCAAATCCCTGGATGCCCTCCCCCTGGCCCCGGAAGACCAGATCGTCGTCAGCCTGGAAGGCCCCGTGCGCAGCTACCCCCTGCCACTCTCCTTCCACACCACCTTCCTGGAATGGTCGGTGGGCGAGGCACCCGACGAGGCGGAAAACACCTCCAGCAAACAAGAAAAATATGCCTCCCTCTACCGGGAGATCACCGCCCACCTCCAGACGTTGATGCAAACCCTGCGCGGCGAGGAGATCCTCTGAGATGGCCCAGCCACACCCCACACAAAGCGGCGACCACCTGGATGGCCAGTGGTATGTGGACAAACTCTTCCACGGCCTGATGTTCCTTTGCGGCATCTCCGCCGTCCTCTTCGTCCTGGGCATCTTTCTCTTCGTCTTTGCCGAAGGGGCCGGGTTTATCCTGAAATCCCTGGATTGGCGACAATTTCTCCTCTCGCCACGCTGGATGCCCACATCATCCTACAACCCAACCTACGGCATCCTCGCCCTGATCGCCGGTACCGCCTCCATCACCTTCCTGGCCATGGTGGTCGCCGTCCCCTTCTCCCTGGGGGCAGCCATCTATATTGCCGAATTTGCCAAAGGACGCACCCGGGAGGTGCTGAAAATACTCATCGAACTCCTGGCCGCCATCCCCTCCGTGGTCTGGGGATTTATCGGCCTGGCCATCATGAATCCCTGGATCATCCAGACCTTTGACGAACCCATCGGCCTGAACATTCTCAACTGCGGCATTATCCTCGGCCTGATGGCCGCCCCCATCATCACCTCCATCGCCGAGGATGCCCTGAAAGCCGTGCCGGATACCTACCGGGAGGCCGCCGAGGCCCTGGGGGCCAACCGCTGGCAAACCATCGCCCAGGTGGTCCTGCCCGCCGCCAAAAACGGCCTGCTGGCCGCCGTGCTCCTGGGGGTGGGCAGAGGCTTTGGCGAAACCATGGCCGTCCTCATGGCCAGCGGCCACTCGATCAACATGCCGGAAAGCATTTTTGACTCGGTCCGCGCCCTGACCGCCACCATCGCCGCCGAACTGGGAGAGACCGCCGTCGGCTCAGACCACTACCAGGCCCTGTTCGCCATCGGCATCTTTCTCTTCACCATCACCTTTTTTATCAACATGACCGCCGACTGGATCATTCGCGGCAGCAAGAGAGGATGAACCATGTTCTCCGCCCAACCCGTCAATCAACATAACCGGCAGGTGGAGTGGCTCTTCCGCCTCCTCTTCGGCATCATGCTGACCCTCCTGATCATTCCCGTGCTGCTGATCATCGCCACCCTTTTCCACCGGGGCGGCTCCACCCTCTCCCTGGAGTTCCTCTTCACCTTTCCCAGCGATGGCATGACCGCTGGCGGCGTCTTCCCCGCCCTGCTGGGAACCATCTGGCTGGTGGTGGTCTCCCTCCTCGCCTCCGTCCCCCTGGGGGTGGCCGCCGCCATCTATCTGAGCGAATATGCCCGGCAGGAGCACTGGTTGACCCGAATCATCAACCTAGCCACCATCAATCTGGCCGGAGTCCCCTCCATCGTCCACGCCCTCTTCGGACTGGGAGCCTTCGTCCTCTTTTTTCGCATCGGCACCAGCATTCTGGCCGCCAGCCTGACCCTGGCCGTGATGACCCTGCCCGTGGTCATCGTCGCCTCCTGGGAGTCGTTGCAGGCCGTCCCCCGCTCTTTCCGGGAGGCCTGCTGGAATATGGGAGCCACCCGCTGGCAGACCATCCGCCAGGTGGTCCTGCCCAACGCCTTGACCGGCATCCTGACCGGCATCATCCTGCAAGTTTCACGGGCCGCCGGAGAGACCGCCCCCATCATGTTTACCGGAGCCGTCTTCTTCCTCCCCTTTCTGCCCGGCAGCCCCTTCGACCAGACCATGGCCCTGGCCCTGCACCTCTACACCATCTCCACCCAGGTGCCCGATGTGCCAGAAAGCCTCCCCTTTGCCGTCGCCCTGCTCCTGGTCTGCATCGTACTCCTGATGAACGCCACCGCCATCTGGTTTCGCATGTATCTGCGAGGAAAGAAAAAATGGTAAATCTCTTCCGCTCGGCCAACGACGACCCCCACCCGCCGCAGTCCACCGCTCCCGGCCCGAAGGCCCCCATCCAGGTGGCCGTGCGTGACCTGACCATTCGCTACGGCAACTGGCCGGTCCTTTCGGATGTCACCCTGGATATCCGTCGCCACGAAATTTTTGGCATTATCGGACCGGCCAATAGTGGCAAGACCTCCTTTCTCAATGCCCTCAACCGGATGGATCTGCTGCGCCCCAACATGACGGTGCACGGGGAGATCCGCTTCAACGGGGTGGATATTCGCACCTGGCGCAATGTCTACGCCCTGCGCCGGATGATCGGCGTGGTCTTTCCCCTGCCGGTCGGCCTGCCGATGACCATCTATGACAATGTGGCCCTGGCCCCCCGTCTGAGCGGCAAAAATCTGGACAAAACGGCACTGGATGCCCTGGTGGAACGCTGCCTGCGCCGTGCCGCCCTCTGGGACGAGGTCAAGGATCGCCTGCATGCCCTGGGCAGCCTGCTCTCCGGGGGACAACAACAGCGACTGACCATCGCCCGCGCCCTCTCCCAGGAGCCGCAACTGCTGATGCTCGATGAATTTTCCATCGCCGTGGACCCGGTCACCACCATGCGCATCGAGGACGTGCTGAAAAGTTTGCAAGAGGAGATGACCATCATCCTGGTCACCAACCTGGTGCAACAGGCCCAACGCCTGGCCCATCGCACCGCCTTTTTCCTCGACGGTCGCTGCATCGAGGTGGGAGAGACCGAGGCCCTCTTCTCCGGCCAGGTCAAAAATCGCCGTACCCGTGAGTATATTGAAGGCAAGTTTGGCTAAAGAGACCATGAACCATTCGACGACAACAGAAAACCCCATCGCCATCCGCGCCCGCCAACTGAATCTTTGGTACGGAAGCTTCCAGGCCCTGTATGACATCAACCTGGAGATCAAACAGGGGATGATCACCAGCATGATCGGCCCCTCCGGTTGCGGCAAGTCCACCATCCTGCGCAGCGTGGACCGGATCAACGAACGGCTGGGCTATGTGCGCATCGAGGGGGCCATCGAGGTGCTGGGCCAGAATATCTATGCCCCGGAGGTGGAGCTGGCCCAATTGCGCAAGCAGGTGGGGATGGTCTTTCAGCGACCCAACCCCCTGCCCATCTCCATTTTTGACAATGTGATCTTCGGCCACCGCATCCATCGGGACCCGGCAACAAAAATCAGCAAAGCGGCAGAAAGCGAACTGGTGGAGAGTGCCCTGCGCCAGGTGTTGCTGTGGGACAAGGTGAAAGACAAACTGCACAGCAAGGCCAGCGTCGGCCTCTCCCTGGAAGAGCAACAAAAATTGTGTATCGCCCGTCTGTTGCCGGTCAAGCCCGCCGTTCTGCTGATGGACGAACCCTGTTCCGCCCTGGACCCCAAGGGAACGGCGGCGGTAGAGGAGCTGATCTGGACATTGCGCGGTCAATATTCCATCCTTCTGGTCACCCATAACATGGCCCAGGCCAGGCGCGCCAGCGAAGAGTGCATCTTCCTGCTGATGGGACGGGTCGTGGAACACGGCGCGACCGATGCCATGTTTCTCGCCCCCCGCTGCCAGGAGACCGCCAACTATATCGAAGGGCGATATGGATAGATCACCCGCTGCCGCACACACCTCCCCAGCCATCCCGGAAAAGGTGCGACTACGCAATTTTTATACTTGTGCTGGTGGAAAAAAATTTTCATGATCAATGATTAAACCGCACCCAGCTTGGGATGCGTAGTTTTTTCCAAACGTCATAATGGGGTCCAGGGGAGATTATCTCCCCTGGCGGGAGTCCAGAGGGCAGAGCCCTCTGGGGGGTGCAGGGGCGAAGCCCCTGCATGAAGCGCGCTTTACCAAAAGCAAATTTCCGCAGGAAATTTGCGCAGCGCGCACAAAACCTGCCCCGCAGGGGCAGACTCCTGGAGGGCG
>JADGCL010000115.1 GCA_015229005.1 Magnetococcales bacterium | reverse complement strand
TGATGGTGGTGATCTTCGGCTCAGCGACCGGGGGCAAGGGTGGGCTGCTGCAATTGCTGCGGCAATACTGGAGGCTGGAATCCAAAGATGGCTGGCGAATCATTCATGAGGAGATTGGCTGAATCCGGGTGGTGTTGTCGGGTTCATGCCTCTTCGAGTGGGTCTGGCCATGTTGGTTAAGGCGACCGTTTCCGCGCATGCGTTGATCGTCTCCCCGGCGGCGGAGGGGGCGGGCGGGGGGGAACGGTTGCTGCTGGTGCGTCTGGCCTATCGCGATCATCGTTGGCGGAAGTGGTCCTTCCCTGGGGGGTTCGTCGACGAGGGGGAGAGTCTGGAAACGGCCCTCAGTCGCGAGGTTTCGGAGGAGATAGGCTTGGTGTTGAAGTCCTGGCGCCGGGTGGATGTGGCCCCGGTCCTGGGTGGGGAGCATGCCCATATCGGCTTCATCTTTCTCTGCAATGCCTGGGAGGGTGAGCCTTCGAGCCGCAGCCGCGAGCTTTCCGAGGTGAGTTGGGTGGATCGGCAGGAGTTTCTCGACCTGGCGGCGCGGGGAGAGTTGGCCTATCCCGAGATGCGCGGGCAGGTGCTTGCGCTTGGGTGGCCGGTCGTTGACAGCCTTTGCGACCAGGGAAGAGACGGGGAGGGTGTCTGATGGATAGGCGCGGGGGTTTCCGGATTGGGCTGGGGATTACGGGCCTTCTTCTCCTGGCGTCGCTCTCTTTCCCCGCTTTTGGGCAGTCGGCGGGGGATGGGGTCTCCCAAGGGGGAGATGTCGGGTCGGGGAAGGAGTCCCAGTCTTCGGGAGGGGTGGAGCGCGAGAGCCGGATGCGGGAGGGGGCGGAAGCGGCCGCTGCCGCTGCGGCCTCCCTGGAGGCGGCGGGGAGACACCTTCGCGAGGCACTTCGGGCTTTGGGGCAGGCGAGCGAACTGGCGGTGAAGGAGCAGGGCGCGGAGTTCCGGGAGAAGGGCCGTGCGGCCCTGGGCGAGGCCGAGCGACTCTTGGAGGAGTGGGAGTCGCGGCTGCCGCAGCCGGAATCCCCGAAGGCCAAGCCCGAGAAGTCTCCCCAAGCACCGAACCCGGAGTTGCCGTTGATCTGATGGTCTGCTGTTGCGGGCGGGAAGTTCCGCGTCGTTGAAGAGCCGTCCGGGGTGTCGGTTCCCCCGGTGCCGGCCTGTTTCCTTGATGATCTTTCTTGCCCCCCCGGTGAATCCCGGACGGGGCGGGATTCCTTTCGCATTCCTGCTGAAATTGGTTCGAGTTTTGCTTCTTGACGGGACGAGTTTCCCCGGTCGGCTTGCCGGCGTCAGCTTTTGGTCGGGGAATGGTGGCGGTTCGGGTCCTGGAGGGAACATGAAACTCGATATCTCGACTGTGATTGGCCTGGTCATGGGGGCCCTGATCGTCCTCGGACTCATGGGGCACAACATCACCCTTTTCTGGAGTTCGCATGCCATGATCGTGGTGGTGGGAGGGCTGATTGCGAGTACTTTCATCAAGTTTAACATTACTGACGTCATGTCAACCGGGGCGATCCTCTCCAAATTGTTCAAGGTTCCCACGGAACATCCTCAGGATATCATCGCCACGGTCTCCGATTGTGCCAATATTGCCCGGAAGGATGGTATTCTGGCGCTGGAGAAGGTCAAGACCCCCAATCACTTTCTGCAATCGGCGATCAATTACTGTGTCGACGGTGTCGACCCGAAGTTTCTGCGGGATGCCCTGACCAAGGAGATGGAGTACATGCAAACCCGCCACCATGTGGGGGTGGTCATGTTCGAAAGCATGGGCGAGGCGGGGCCGGCCATGGGCATGGTCGGAACCCTCATCGGGATGGTGGAGCTCCTTTCCAATCTGGATGATCCCTCTTCCATCGGTCCCTCCATGGCCACGGCCCTGCTGGCGACCATGTACGGGGCCATTGTGGCGAACATCATCGTCATTCCCTTCGGGATCAAGCTGCACCATTACAGCACCCACGAGTGCATCAACTACCAGATCATCATCGAAGGGATTGCCGGGATCCAGAGTGGTCTGAACCCGCGCATTCTGGAGCAATCGCTGTTTGTGGCCCTGTCGCGCAAGCAGCGGGAGATGCTCCACTGACGGGGGTTGGTCGGATCCGGGCCTGATCACCCGGAGCCATGCCCCCCTGAACGACCACGGGAAACGCTTGGAGATCACGAGAAACGCTTTGGAGAGAAAGGGGATAGGTAGCCAGGATGGCAAAATGTCCAACATGCAAGAAGGGGACTCCCCTCTGGTTCATCTCCTGGGCGGACATGGCGACGCTTCTGTTGTGCTTTTTCGTGATTTTGTACTCCATGTCGGTCTTGAATGCCACCAAGTTCGAGGAGATGAAGGGGTCCTTGAAGGATGCCTTCGGTGTCGAGAAATCGGCCTCGCTCAACCCGGTTTCTCTGGGGATCAGTGTGGTGAGTCAGGAATTCCGCAAGGAGGTACAGTTGGTCAAACTGGTCGAAAAGCTGAAGATCATGGCCAACAGTCTGGTTGACAACGGCGAGGCGGCGGTCGAAGAGGACGAGAGCGGAATCTACATGACCCTGCCTCGGGATGCTCTCTTCAAGCCCGGTACGCTGGAGCTGCACAAGGTGACCCGGGATCAGTTGACTGTTATCGCGGGACTTCTGCAGGGTATTGGCAATGAGGTCCAGATACGGGGGGGGCCGGATCACTCGCCGCCGCCGCCTTTGGCGGGTCTTCTGAACCCCTGGGCTTCGGGGATGGTGGAGGCCCAGGCGGTGGCTGCGTTCCTGGTCGGCGAGGGTGGGATCGACGGTCGGCGCGTCCGGGTCGTTTCCTATGGCGAAAAGGCGGGAGGAAAGGGGAAGGGATCTTCTGACGGGGAATCTGTTCCTATTGAGATTGCCATCTTGCGGCAGTCGGCGGAGGGCATGGGGGAGCTTCAGTCGGAGGTACCTGCCGAGGTCCCGCCGATCGTGAGCCCGATTGTTCCTTGATTCCAGACGGGGGCGAAGCGGATAAGGCTTCCGGGGAAGGTCGTCGATCGGGCTGTGGGGTGTGACCGCAGCGGTGAGCGTGGGCTTTCGGAACACAACTTTCAGGACTTGTCGCCATGGCCGAAACAAAGGCACCCAAGCAAAAGAATCGTCGGGAGATGGGCACGCGTCCCGCCCAGGATCCGCTGTTCTGGTGCAACTGGCTGAGCTGGATCCTTTTCAGTGTGGCCGTGTTCATTGCGGAAAGCGCCAAACCTTTGACGGAGAATTTCTTCCACAGGATTCTCCATGTTACCGTTTCGAAGTACTGGGACAAGGGGTTGTTGAGGGTTTGCTGGGTTTTTTTGATATTGACACTGGTCGTGTCGATCTACGGCCTGTTGCTCAGCAGCAGGCGCCTCCGGCGCAAGGGGGATCGCCTCAGTGTTTCTCTCATCCTGGTCACGATCGCCGCGATCGGAATCATGTTTTTGATCCCTTGATGCCGGTCCGTGGGGCGGGTCCGGTCTTCGAAACTGCCCATTTCCCCCTGAAAGAGCCACTCTACTCCCTGGCTATGGCAGTTCCCTCGATCATGGTGACGGCCGTGGCCGCCACTCCTTCGTCGCGACCGGTAAATCCGAGACCTTCGGTGGTGGTGGCTTTGAGGTTGATGCTGGAGACCGGCAACGACAAAATGGTGCCGATGACCCCCTGCATGGCCGCGAAATGTGGGGAGAGACGGGGGCGCTGACAGATGACCGTGGCGTCGATGTTGACGATCCGCCAATGATGGCGGGCCAGCTCCGTGGCGATACGTCCGAGGAGAAGTTTGCTGTCGATGCCGGCATAGGTGGCGTCGGAGTCAGGGAAGTGACGTCCGATGTCGCCGAGCCCCGCCGCTCCCAGGAGGGCGTCCATGATGGCGTGCAGCAGGACGTCGGCGTCGGAGTGCCCCAGGAGACCGTAGTCATGGGGGATGTGGACTCCTCCCAGCATGAGCGGTCGTCCGGCGATCCAGCGATGTACATCGATTCCCTGGCCAATACGAAGATTCATGGAAGTGCCTCAAGAAAGGTTGCCAGGAGGGCGAGATCTTCCGGGCGGGTGACCTTGATGTTCCGGGGATCTCCCGGGACCACGACCACCGGCAATCCCAGGCGCTCCAGGAGGGAGGCGTCGTCGGTTCCGAGAAAGCCGTTTTCACGGGCATGGTTGTGAGCCCGGACGATTGATTCATAGCGAAAGAGTTGCGGGGTTTGTGCCAGCCAGGTCCGGTCGCGGTCAAGGGTCTCCTGGATGCGACGCCCGGCATCGACCCACTTGACGGTATCGGCGACGGGGAGGGCGACGATGACGCCGGCGAGGTCGTGACGACAAGCGGCCAGGAGGCGCCCGATCATTTCAGAGGTGACAAAGGGGCGGGCGCCGTCGTGGACTCCGACCCATTCGGGGCGAAGGTGAGTAAGCGCTTGTAAGCCGGCGAAGACCGAGGCCTGCCTCTCCTCGCCGCCGGCGATCGGGGGGAGGAGTTTGGGAAGCTCTGCCAGGCAAGGGGCCATCCACTGGTCCCAGAGGGCTGTACCATCGGGTGCGATCACAGGCAGGATCGGGCCGATGCGGGGGTCGTCGTGGAGGTTTTTCAGGGTGTGAGCCAGGAGCGGCTGTCCCAGGAGCGGTTGGTACTGTTTGGGAAGCGAGGCCCCGAAACGGCGACCGCTGCCGGCAGCAACGACAATGAATGGCACGGTCGAGTGGTCGGACATGTGCGTCAATGGCTCCTGGATCGGTTGTACGAACCCCCGAAGGACCGATCTTACGGTATCTTTCCGGGCTTGTCAGGATTGCCCTTGAGTGGGGTCGGGTTGGTGGGTACCCTCCCGACGTGGGTGTGAGCGCGGAAGTGTTTCCGGGGGGGGGGCAGGATGCGGCCTCGATTGCCAGCGGGGAAAGGATGATCACCCTTTTTTTCTGGATCTCTGTGGGGATGTATGCCGTTGCCGGTGGTGTGATCGCCTACCGGTATCTCAACCGGCTGACGGTCGCCTCTTTGTTGAGTTGGTGGATGGTGGCGGTTGCCTGGGGAATCCAGGGGTATGTCCAGCTCGGGCGCTTCGCCGACGAGGGGTGGCAACTGGAGGTGAATCTCTCCGCCTCCCTGGAACTGGTTTCCTGGGTCACGGCGTTGCTCTACTTGGTCGGCTGGCGGGTCAACCGGCACGAGGCGCGCTCGGTCGGATTGCTGTTGTTGCCCCTGGTGGTGGTGTTATTGGTTGGGGCGCGATTGCTTCCCGGTTCGGTTCCCGATCTCAAGCCGGTGGATGCCTTGCTGGTGACGCACCTTGGGATCTCGCTCCTGGCCTATGGTCTTTTCAGTGTTGCCGCCGTTCTTGCGCTGCTGGAGTCCCTGCAGGAGCGTTCCCTGAAATCGAAGCGGCCCCATCCCCTGCTGGTGACGCTTCCCTCCCTGGATCGGCTGGAGGAGAGGCTCTTCCTCATGCTGCGGTTCGGCTTTGTTCTGCTCACCCTCAGCATGGTGACGGGGGCGGTGTTTTCGCATGAGCATTCCGGGCACTGGCTGATTCTGAACCACAAGGTCGTTTTTTCCTGGATCACCTGGATTCTCTTCGGAACCTTGCTTGTGGGTCGGCATTGGCGAGGATGGCGTGGACGATACGCGGTCAGGTTGACCCTGTGGGGGTACTTGTGCCTGGTGCTGGGGTATCTGGGGGTCAAATTCGTGGCCCAGGTATTGTTGTCGAAGTAGGGCGCTCGACGGCTGCCGGCCTGCCCCTGGCGGCGCACGGGGCGAAAAGTCGAGGGGTGCATTTTTCCCTGTTGACGATGCCCCGGTCGGGGAGTATGCTCCGGGTTCCCTGGTGAGGGGCAAGGTTTCATGAATGGCCCGGCAAGGGGATTTTGGGTAGGAAAGCTGGTGCTGGAGATGCTGGTGCCGGGAAGGTTGGTATCGGTAAAGAAAGTCCGGGGCAGATGGCCCTCGGATGATGGGCTGGAGGGAAGTCAAGCTGCGGCCCTCTTCGTTCTTTGACAATCGATAATCACTGATGTGGACGCTGAAGGCGACCGGGACGGCAAGTAATAGCCGTTTCTGAGGGAGCTGTTCGGTGTCTACACAGGACAGCGACCTTGTAAACGGGTACAGGACGAAGAAGAATCGATTCGGAGAGTTTGATCCTGGCTCAGAACGAACGCTGGCGGCACGCTTAACACATGCAAGT
>JADGCL010000114.1 GCA_015229005.1 Magnetococcales bacterium | reverse complement strand
GCCTTGCCTGCCGCCGCCACCGGTTCGGTCACCACCGCCGGCTTCTTCTCCCCCGCCTTGCCCGCCGCCGCCACAGGCTCCGTCACCGCCGCCGGCTTCTTCTCCCCCGCCTTGCCCGCCGCCATCGACGGCGCTGGAGACTTCTCCCCATTCCCCTTTACGGTCGCCGCCGGCGTCAGGGCAACCGACCCCGAGGGAGACTCCTCACGCAGGGAAGGCGCCGCCTCATCCTCTTCGACAGAGGCCTCCTCGGAAACGACCGCTTCCTCCGAATCCCCGGAACCCAGGCCCAATTTGGCCGCCAACCACCCCAGCAACCCCCCGCCCTCCCGCGATTCCGGCGCGGGCGATTCGTCCCCTTTCTCCCCCCCATCCGGCGGCAGAGTTTCCGCCTCTTCCGCCCCCTCCGGCAGGACGACTCCCCCGGCCCGACGACCATCGGCGACGCTCTCTTCCTTGACTGCGGGCGGCAGCGGCGGCGCCGGGACGCCATCACCCCCCACGGACGGAGCCGCCGACCCCAGCCCGGAGACAACTTCCGTCGGCCCGCTCGGCAACCGCACCTCCTGCCCCGCCACCGCCTCCTCATCGGCGGCAAGGGGATCCCCGGGGGGAGAGGCCTCCGAAAGTTCCGCCGTCCCTTCCGTCCGCTCCGGCCTCTCCGGCCCCCCGGAAAGGAGCGTCATCAGCGGCTCGAAACCCACAGCCAGGACAATCAGAAGGAGCAGCCCTCCCAACGCCAGACTCTGTCCGGGACGGCTGCGCGCCGGCGTCGGTGGATCGAAGACCTGCGGCGCCAATTGGCTCCTTTTCCCTTCCACGGCGGCGGTAAACCGCTCGACGACCTCCCCTTCCGGCAGATTGAGAAACCGCGCATAGATCCTCAGAAAACCCACCACGAAGGTCAGCCCGGGCATACGGTCGACCCGGCCCGCCTCCAGGGCAGCCAAATGCGAGACGCGGATCCGCGTCTCCTTGGCCACCGCCTCCAGGGAGAGCCCCGCCTCTTCCCGCGCCTGCCGCAACACCTCTCCGACCCAGCGGATATCAGCCTCCCCGCCGCCCCCGGCGGGCAGCGGCAGAACCGGCGACGCCCCGGATCGGGGAGAGACCGGCACCACCGACTCGTCCTCCGACTCGTCCTCCCCTGCGACCGCCGCACCCTCCCGCACCGATCCCGTTCCGGCCACCCCGTCGGCAACCCCGACGCTCCCGGCAACCTCATCGACAACCCCGGCAGCCCTGGCGACCCCGAGCGGTGACGACCTCTCCCGGCCCAGCCCCCGACCCGTGGCGGTATCGAAATCCGCCCCCTCTTCCAGCTCGACCGACGCCGCCTCGCCCGAGGTTACCCGAAAACCCCGCCCGGAAATGATGTCGAAATCCGCCCCGACTGCGGCCTGCGGCCTGGCCTTCACCTCGCCGGGACGCAGGGAACGGACCCCCTCCTCCTCCCCGGCCTCATCGCTCCCGGTCACCAGCACTACCTGGAACGAAGGGTCGTCATCCCCCTCCGGTCCCAGTCCTGACCGACCCTTGAACTGATTGCTCATGGTGCCTCTCCCCCCAGTCGGGAAAGCCGTTCGGCGGCGCGTCTGCCCTCCTCGCTGCCGGGTGGCAGAATCTCGATCAACCGTCGCAACAGGGCCCGGGCCCGGGAAGATTGACCGCTCTGCATGAAGGACTCCACCAAACGTTCCAAGACCACAGCCTCTTCCACGGGCGTGGGATTGGCTGCCAGAATGGCCTTCAGATGGCTCTGTTCCTCCTCGAAGCGCCCCTCTTCACGCGCACGGACGGCAAGCATCATGTGCGCCGGTCCGTGGTTGGGAACGAGTTCCAGGGTCTTCTTCAGGGCAGCCACCATTCGGGCCGTATCGTTCCGACGCTGGTACAGGAGCGCCAGGTTGAAATGAACATCGGGCGAGGTGGCGAAACGGGGATCGGCGAGTACCCTCCGAAAGGCCGCCTCCGCCTCATCCAGCCGCTCCATCTTGAGGAGGGCCACCCCAAGATTGTGGGCGATGTCACTGTTGTCCGGCGCCAGGAGGGCCGCCCGCTCCAGGACACTCAGGGCCTGGGGCAGACGCCCCTGCAGGTCGTAGACCCGCCCCAGGGCCGCCAGAGTCCGTGGATTGTCCGGTTCCAGGGCGTCGGCGGCCTGCAATGCCATGAGCGCCATCTGCGGGTTATCCCGCGCCAGATAGGCTTCGCCCTTGGCCAATTGGAGAGCGGCGGGCGTGGGCGGCATTTTTGCCGGCGCCGTCCCCCCCCCGCAACCGCCCGCAAGGAGCGCAAACCCCGCGAGGATGGCAAACCTGCCGACGATCACAGGATCCGAAACCCGTTGGTCACGGGATATCGGCGATCCTTGCCGAAGGCCCGGCGGGTGATCCTCACCCCGGGAGGGGATTGTCGCCGCTTGTACTCGTTCCGATCCACCAGACCGATCACCCGGACCACCGTCTCCCGGTCGAACCCCTCGTCGACGATCTCCTGGAGACCGTACTCCTGCTCGACATACAAGGCGAGGATCCGGTCCAGAAGATCGTAAGGGGGCAGGGAGTCGGTATCCTTCTGATCGGGGCGCAGCTCCGCCGTCGGGGCCTTGGTCAACACCCGTTCCGGGATGGGCGGCTCCTCCCCCGCCTCCCGGGCCCAGCGGTTGCGGGCATACGCCAGCCGGTAGACCATCCGCTTCAGGAGATCCTTGAGAACGGAAAATCCCCCCGCCATGTCGCCATAAAGGGTCGCATAACCGACGCTCACCTCACTCTTGTTGCCGGTGGTGAGGAGCAGCGACCCCTTCTTGTTGGAAAGCGCCATCAGGAGCGTCGCACGGATGCGGGGTTGCAGGTTCTCCTCGGTGACATCCTCGGGGAGACCCTGAAATTCCGCCCGAAGCTCCTCGCGGAAGGCGGCGAAGATCGCGTCGATGGGGAGCGTCACCAGGCGAAGGCCGAGTCGCCTCGCCCCTTCGGCGGCATCTTCCAGACTCTCCGGCGAGGTGAAACGGGAGGGCATCATCACCGCCTCCACCCGTTCCGCCCCGAGGGCATCGGCGGCGATGACCGCCGTCAGGGCGGAGTCGATCCCCCCGGAAAGTCCCAGCACCACCCCCTTGAACCCGTTCTTCTGGACATAATCCCGCAATCCCAGGAGCAGGACCTCGTACACCTCCCGATCCGGGTCCGACGCCCCCTCCACTCCCCGAAGCCGCATGGCCTCTCCCTGGCCCCCCGGTTGCCCGCCAAGGCGCGCACCCCCCGCCGGATCCCAGAACAGGGAGAGCAGACGCAAATCCTCGCGACAATGGTCCGCCTGGCAGACGATCCCCGCGACCGGATCGACGGCGAACGAGTTGCCGTCGAAGACCAGTTCGTCCTGCCCCCCCACCAGGTTGACATAGACCACCGGCACCCCGTGGGTGGCCACCCGCCGGGTCACCAGGGACTCCCGCTCCGCCTGCTTGTGAAGCCGATAGGGCGAGGCGTTGATGTTGATGGCCAGGCGCGCCCCCCCCTCGACCAGCTCCCCCAGGGGGCCGCTCTCCTGCCAGAGATCCTCGCAGATGGTGAGCCCAACCGGCACCCCGCGCCAATGGAAGGGTCCGCTGCCGCCACAGGGGACGAAGTAGCGCCGCTCGTCGAAGACCCCATAGTTGGGCAGACAGCGCTTGAAGACCACCGCCCGTTCCACCCCCTCCACCACCCAGACGGCGGCGTTGCCGAGCCCACCCTGGTGCCGCCGGACACTGCCGTAGATCACATCCACCCCGATCCCCGCCAGAATCCCCGGCAGCTCCGCCTCGACCGCCGCCAGCCGTTCCAGGAACAGCGGCTTGTGCAACAGATCCTCCGGGGGGTAACCCGGCAGGACAAGCTCGGGAAATATCACAAGATCCGCCCCCATCTCCCGCGCCCGCCCGGCGGCCCGGCAGAGCCGTTCCAGGTTTTTCTCCAGGGCCCCCACATGGGAGTCGACCTGGGCCATGGCCAAGTGAAATTTCATGATGGAAGGCTTCCCGTCCCCCGGTTTCCGGTTCTACACTGGATCATCTTATGGGAATCGGTGCCGATTTCCAATGGCGCCGGCTCGGCAACGAAACCATCCTCAAGGGAGACATGGCGTGGAGATTCACCGCTGGGTTCGTCGGGAAATCCTGGAAATGGCAGGATATCAGCCAGGCGAACAGCCGGCGGATGGCCGCCCTCTGATCAAGCTCAACACCAACGAAAACCCCTCCGGACCACCGGCGGCAGTGATCGAAGCCATCACCGCCGCCACCGGCGCCGCCCTCCGCCTCTACCCCGAACCCTCCTCCCGCCCCGTCCGCGAAGCCGCCGCCCGGGCATACGGGGTCGAACCCGATCAGGTCGTGGTCGGCAACGGCTCCGACGACCTCCTCACCATGACCCTCCGCCTCTTCGTCGGCCCGGGCGAGGTCGTCGCCGCCCCCGATCCCACCTACACCCTCTACGCCCCCCTCACCAGCCTCCAGGGGGGGAGCTACCGCGCCGTCCCCTGGGGAGAGCGGCTCGCAACCCCCGTCGACGCCCTCGCCGCCACCGGCGCCAAACTCATCTTCCTCACCCGTCCCAACGCCCCCACCGGCCACGCCGTCCCCCTCGCCGAGGTGGCTGCGCTCTGCCGGGCCGCCCCGGGGGTGGTCCTCCTCGACGAGGCCTACGTCGATTTCTGCCACGACCACGGCCTGGGGCTGCTTGCCGACCACCCCAACCTGATCATCACCCGCAGCTTCTCCAAATCCCTGGCGCTCGCCGGCCTGCGCGTAGGGCTCGCCTTCATGGCCCCCGAACTCGCCCGGGAGTACCACAAGGTGCGCGACTCCTACAACGTCAACCGCCTCTCCCAGGCCGGCGCCGTCGCCGCCCTCGACAACCTCCCCGCCTTCGCCCCCACCATCGCCCGCATCCGCACGGAGCGCGACCGGCTCACGCAGGCGCTCCGCAATCGCGGCTTCACCATCACCCCAAGCCAGGCCAACTTCCTCCTCGCCGCGATCCCCCCGGCCAGCGGCACGGGCGCCGACTGGGTCCGTGACCTGCGCCAGGCCGGGATCCTCGTCCGCCACTTCGGCGCCGATCCGGCTCTCGCCGACGCCCTCCGGATCACCATCGGCACCCCGGAGGAGATGCAGGCCCTGGTCACCGCCGTCGACGCCATCCTCGCCAACAAGTCGAGGCTCTCTTGACCGACCTGCTGCACCCGGCCGAGTGGGGCGCCATCTGGGCGATCCTCGCCCTGGGCGCGGCGGTGCAGGGGGTCGCCGGGTTCGGCATCACCCTGATCGCGGCGCCGCTTCTCCTCCTCCTGGCGCCATCGCTCATGCCCGGGCCGCTGATGCTCGGCATTTTCCTCCTCACCCTCCTCACCTGGTGGCGGGAACGGCACGAGGCCCGTCTCGGCGAACTGGGCTGGGCCTTCGTCGGGCGGCTGCCGGGGACCTTCGCCGCCGGCGCCGCCCTGGCCTGGCTCCCAACCCAACAGATCGATCTCCTGATGGGGATCCTCATCCTCATCGCCGTCCCCCTCAGCACCGGTCGCTGGCAGGTCCGACCGACCATCCCCAATCTGATCGCCGCCGGCGCCCTCTCCGGTTTCATGGGCACCACCACCGCCATGGGCGGCCCCCCCATGGCCATCCTCTACCAGAATCGCCCCGGACCCACCCTGCGCAGCTCCCTCGCCGCCTACTTCACCATCGGCGTCGTCATCTCCCTCGCCACCCTGGCCATGGTCGGTCGTTTCGGTCGGCGCGAACTCATCGACGGCGTCCTGCTTATGCCGCCGATCGCCTTCGGCTTCCTCGCCTCGGGGCGGATCACCCCCTGGATCGACCGCGGCCGGGTCAAACCGGCGGTCCTCGCCCTCTGCACCCTCGCAGGCTTCATGATCCTCGGACGCTCCATCGGCTGACCCCGGCACGCCTCGACGGGCGGCTACCGGCGTCGCCTCGCCTCCCGGGCGAATTTGCGCCGGAGCAGCCCTCCCGGATCGTCCGGGACCCGACCCAGCCACTGCTCCAACGCCTGCCGCCGCTCCAGCTCACGGGAATCGGGGAGATCATCCGCCACCGCCCCACCGGCCTCTTCCCCTCCTTCAGGTGACTCCGCCGCCCGATCATTACCCACCGCCGCAGGTTCCCCCCCCCTCCTTCCCGGTCTCCCCAGCGACCGGGTCAGACTTCTCCCCGGCCTTGTCGGTCGACGGGTCG
>JADGCL010000113.1 GCA_015229005.1 Magnetococcales bacterium | reverse complement strand
GGGATGGGGCTCAAACGTGACGTCGCCGAAAGATTCTTCCGGAAAATCTTCCGACTGTCCAGCGGAATACCCCACCAAGCTCCCCAACGGCAGGCGGAGCAGGGCCGGAAGAGACCTCGACCAAGAATGAGAAAGCTGTTTTCGATCTTGTAAAAAAGACAGAACTGCTCCATAATGAGCGACCACTTCCGGTTGAGAGAAGCTTCCGGCAGGGGCGGGGCTTGGGCTCGGGGCCCTTTTCACAGGTCCGTGGCGCAGGTCCCTTCTCTCCAGGTTCCAACCTGGAAAAGCAGTCTCGGGTCGTCCTTCTCGCCGATCGGTCGCTTCCATGCCTGCGGTACACCCCAGGAATGGAGACGCGAACAGGCGGAGGCCACCCCCTCCCGGGCAAAAATCCGGACTTCCGGACAACCCTCCGGAGCCCGTATCTCGCGGGCTGGTCTTGTCGGGCTTTCTCTTGGCAGCGTAGCGACCAGTCCTCCCCGGACAATCCTCCGGAACGTCGTCCCAGGTTCGTTCCCCCGGGCAATCCCCCGGGAATTCCGCCGGCATCCCGTTTCCAACTGCTTCCCGGGGTCTCTCCTCCCGTGGTCGGCAGTTCGACGGGGGGCGCTTCGCCTGTCATCCAAAAGGCAGACTCGCCGGCACGGATGAACGCACCGACTTCCTCCACACCTGTAGCAATGAACGGGGAATGCTTATGACTTGAATATTTTTCAAAGCGACCATCTGAATTCAACAGCAACCCGAAACAGCCCTGCAACCCTTCTCTGCAACCGCTTTTTTGCGGTCGCATCGGGCTGGTCGTTTGGGTCCCGTGTCTTACACGATAAAAGGAGCTTGACTTTGAAAATGTTGGCGTTGTTACTTCCACCGTTGTTTCTTTTTTCAGAAACTGCCGTCGCTGCCGAGTCCCTCGCCACCCCGGTCATGCTGCTTGGGGCGCCCCTTGATTTCATCCTGTTCGCCATGACCCTCATCGGTGTCGCGGTCTTCAGCAAAAACACCCTCAGAGTCGCATTTATCGGCCTCGTGATCATTCTGGCCTACAAACTGACGCTCGGGGGATTCGCCACCGGCCCGGGAGTGGCCGGGTTCGCACGCCACATGCATCACGAATGGGTCACGCTGGCCAACCTGTTCTGCCTCCTGATCGGATTTGCCTTTCTGGCCGATCACTTCGAAAAAAGCTATATCCCGGAACTTCTGCCCAGATATCTCTCCGGGGGGTGGTTCGGGGGATTCGTCCTCCTTGCCGGCATTTTCGTCCTCTCCAGTTTCCTGGACAACATCGCTGCCGCCCTCATCGGTGGCGCCATCGCCAATATCGTCTTCAACCACAAGATCCACATCGGCTACCTGGCCGCCATCGTCGCAGCCTCCAACGCCGGAGGCTCCGGGAGCGTCGTCGGCGACACGACCACCACCATGATGTGGATCGACGGCATATCTCCCACCGAAGTCTTCCACGCCTACGTCGCGGCCGTGGTCGCCCTGGTGGTTTGCGGTATTCCCGCCGCCATCCAACAGCATCGTCACTCCCCGGTACAACCGGTCAGAAACGCCCATGCCCACCTGGACTGGGGACGTGTCGCCGTCGTCTTCACCGTCCTCGTGATCGCCATTCTCTCCAATCTCTTCGCCAACGTGGTCATCGTGGGGATGGCAGACGCCTTCCCCGTCATCGGCGTTGCCGTCATGGTCTCCATCCTCGCCCTCTCCTTCTTCCGCCAGCCCACATGGGGAATCCTGCCGGACACCCTCAAGGGCAGTGCCTTCCTCCTCTCCCTGGTCCTCAGTGCGTCGTTGATGCCGGTCGAAAGATTGCCGGAGGCCTCCTGGGTTTCGACCCTGGCACTGGGATTCCTCTCCGCCGTCTTCGACAATATCCCCCTCACTGCCATGTGCATCCAGCAGGGGGGATTCGACTGGGGAGTTCTCGCGTTCGCAGTCGGCTACGGGGGATCGATGATCTGGTTCGGTTCCTCCGCCGGCGTCGCCCTCTCCAGCCTCCACCCCGAGTCCCAATCGGTTTGGTTGTGGATCAAAAATGGCTGGCACGTTGCCCTGGGCTACGTCGCCGGCTTCGCCGTGATCATGATGCTCCTCGGGTGGAACCCGGGTGACACCGGGCACAAGGCCCGCGAAACCATCGCACGACAGGCCCACCAAAGTACCACCCAAGCCTTGCCAGCCCCCTGAGCGACAGACTCCCCCGACTCTTCCGGCAACTCCCTCCCACCCCCGAGGGGAGCCCGCCGCCCCCGGCGGCAGGCTCCCCTCGGGGAATACACTCGATCCGTTTGCATCCGTCGGCGATCGGTTCATAATGGCGGGGTGGTCGTGAGGGAGCCCCCTCCCCACCCCGGGCGTTCCCCGCCCGTCGCGATCCCCGGCCCCGCCACTTGTCGGACGGAAGGAATCGGCATGGAAATTCTCAACCTGATCCCCATCGGCCTCCTGGCCTGGTTCGTCATGCGAGCCTACCGCCTGGGGAAAGAGCGCGACGGCGTCGACGCCTACTTCCTCACCAACCGGATCCAAACCGGCAAGCGATTCCGCAACTTCTTCGGCTGGCCGACCAACGGCGCGGAATGACCCTTCGGGGCCGTGTGCGCAGGCGACGGTCCCTTCACCGACAACCGGGTCGGTCGCCAGGAGAGGTGAGGATATCGGAACTCCCCCGCAGAGGAGTTCCGTGCCGGTAGCGCCCAGGGCACCGACCGCCACATTTGGTCACGGGAGGTCGACGGCAAATCATGAAACAGAAGCGCATCGGGGTGGTCCTGTCCGGCTGCGGGGTCTATGACGGCGCCGAGATTCACGAAGCAGTCCTGACCCTCTTTTTCCTCGCCCGGAGTGGCGCCGAGGCGGTCGTCATGGCCCCCGACATGACCCAGCACCACGTCATCAACCACCTCACCGGGGAGGTGATGGCCGAAAGTCGCAACGTCCTCATCGAATCGGCCCGTATCGCCCGGGGGAAGATTCGCGACCTCGCCAGGGTCGGCGTCGACGATCTCGACGGCATCATCCTCCCCGGCGGTTTCGGCGCCGCGAAGAACCTCTCCAGCATCGCCTTCGATGGCCCCAAGGCCAGAGTGGACGACTCCCTGGCAAAGCTCCTCCGGGGGATGCACGCCGCCGGCAAACCCATCGGCGCCCTCTGCATCTCGCCGGCCCTCCTTGCCCGGGTCTTCCACGACCGGGGAATCACCCTCACCATCGGCAGCGACGCCGACACCGCCGGCGCCATCCGCGCCATGGGCAACGCCCACCAGGAGAGCGGCGTGGAAGAGATCGTCGTCGATGCCGGCAATCGGGTGATCACCTCCCCCGCCTACATGTGCGCCGCCGGCATCGCCGAGGTCGGCCTCGGCATCGAGAAGCTGGTCTCCCGGCTCCTTTCCCTGGTCGGCTCATGAGCTGCCGCCTCCTCTGCGACGACAGCGTCCGTTCCGCGGACCTCTACTACGCCACCGGCCTCTTCGCCCCGGACCCCTTTCTCTTCTTCCGGGACCGTGAGGGTCGTTCCCATGTCGTCATCTCGTCCCTGGAAATCGACCGGGCCAGGCGCGTGGCACGGGTCGATGAGGTGCATGACTGGTCCGACCTGCGAACCGCCTGCCGCCGCCACGATCCCGAAAACACCGACCCCTCCGAGACCGATCTCACCCTCTTCTTCCTGCAACGGCAGGGAGTGAAGCAGGTCACCGTTCCCCACGCCTTCCCCCACGGCCTGGCCCGCCACCTCCAGGAGATCGGGATCGAGGTCCTGGTGGAAGATGGCCCCTTCTGGCCGGAAAGGGCCATCAAACGCGACACTGAGATCACCGCCATCACCGAGGCGCTCCGGATCACCGGTCAGGGCATGGCAGCCGGGATCGCCCTGATCCGCGCCGCCACCATCGGCGAAGACGGCTGGCTCCGCCGGTCCGACGGCCAGCACCTCACCAGCGAGGATGTCCGCGGCGAGATCAACGCCACCCTGGTTCGGGCCGGGGCCCGCCCGGAACATACCATCGTCGCCGGCGGCGACCAGGGGGCCGACCCCCACGAAGAGGGATCCGGTCCCCTGCCGGCCCATCGCGGCATCATCCTCGACGTCTTCCCCCGGGTGGAACGAAGCGGCTACTGGGGAGACATGACCCGCACCGTCTGTCGTGGTCGGGCGCCGGAACGTCTCAAGTCCGCCTGGGAGGCAGTCCGCCAGGGACAGGAGGTGGCCTTCTCCCGGATCCGCGCCGGCGCTTCCGGGGCCCAGGTACACCAGGCCGTGACCGACCACCTCACCCAGGCCGGCTTCCCCACCGGTCCCACAACCGATGGTCGGCAGGGGGGCTTCTTCCACGGGACCGGCCACGGTCTCGGTCTGGAGATTCACGAGGCCCCCCGGATCGGCAAGAGGGATCAGACCCTGGAGGCGGGCCATGTGGTGACGGTGGAACCAGGTCTCTACTACCCTGACCTGGGGGGAGTGCGCCTGGAGGACGTCGTCGTCGTAACCCGCGACGGCTGTCGCAACCTCACCGATTTCCCCAAAGTTCTGGAAATCTAGCGCCTCCCGTGTCCTCCTCACGCGACGGTCCCCACTCTCCGGCGCCATTGGCCGACCGCATGCGTCCCCGCTCCCTGGCCGAGGTGTTGGGGCAGAGACACCTCATCGGTCCCGGTCGAATCCTCAGCGAGGCCCTGGCCGCCGACCGGATTCCCTCCCTGATCTTCTGGGGACCTCCCGGCTCCGGCAAGACCACCATCGCCCGCATCTTCGCCCGCGAGACCAGCCGCCGCTTCGAAGCGCTGTCGGCAGTGACCGCCGGGGTCAAGGAGGTCCGGGCGGTGATGGAAAGGGCAGGGGAGGAGATCCGTCGGGGAGGGTCGGGAACGATCCTCTTCGTGGACGAAATCCACCGGTTCAACAAGGGCCAGCAGGACGCCTTCCTCCCCTTCGTCGAAGATGGCACCATCACCCTGGTCGGCGCCTCCACCGAAAACCCCTCCTTCCACCTGAACGGCGCCCTCCTCTCCCGCTGCCGGGTGGTGGTCCTGAACGCCCTCGCGGAAGGGGAGCTGGTGACAATCCTGGAACGGGCGGTCAGCGATGCGGAAGAGGGGCTGGGGAGGCTCCCCCTTCGCCTGAGTCCGGAATTGCTCCCAACCCTGGCCAAACTGGCCGAAGGCGACGGTCGCTATGCCCTGAACCTCCTGGAGACCCTGGTCGACCTCACCGCCGCGACCATCGCCGCCGGCGGCGAGTTGGGAATAAAAGAGCTGGAAAGCTGCCTCCAGCGACGCGCCGCCCGGCACGATCGGGACGGCGATTTTCACTTCAACCTGATCTCCGCCCTCCACAAGTCCATGCGCGGCTCCGATCCGGATGCTGCCCTCTACTGGCTGGCCCGCATGCTCACCGGCGGCGAAAACGGGCTCTATATCGCCCGGCGTCTCATCCGCTTCGCCTCCGAGGATATCGGCAACGCCGACCCGTCGGCCTTGGCTCTGGCCTTGCACGCAAAGGACGCCTATCATTTTCTGGGCTCCCCGGAGGGAGATCTGGCCCTGGCCCAGGCCGTGGTTTATCTCGCCACCGCCCCCAAGAGCAACAGCCTCTATCGCGCCTACGGGGAGGCGCAACGCGTCGCCGCCAGGAGCGGCCATCTGTCACCGCCGCTGGCCGTCCTGAACGCCCCGACGGCACTCATGAAGGAGCTGGGATACGGCAAGGAATATCGCTATGCCCACGACTACGAACACGGCTTCGTCGCCCAGGAATATCTGCCGGCGGAGCTTGGCGGCAGCCGCTTCTACAAACCCGTGGAGCGGGGATTCGAGCGGGAGATCGCCCGGCGCCTGGCCTGGTGGCACAAATTGCGAGAGCAGTCACACCAGCCCCCGACCACCCCTGCCGGACAATTCCCCGGAAGTGATATTGACACAAGCCAAAAGGATGAAAACAAGGTAGACTGACGGCCCGGGAGGGGTGGAGACCAACGAACGCCTCTCTCTTCCCTGAACGGTTCCGAAACGGCTCGGGAGTAGCGTATCCGGAATGGTGGCGACTTTGTCCATGAAAGACCGGCCAATCGGGTCCAGGCAAGACCGGCCAATCGGGAAGGCGTGAATGATCGAGCGGCCCACGCCCTCCCGCTTCCGGGACAATCTCCTCCTGGCGATCCTCTTCGCCGCCGTCGGCGTGGCCTGGCAGGCAATACCGCTCATGGCAACGCTGCCCCATCTCCTCTGGCCTGCCGCGGGGATCGGCGCCGCCGCCCTCCTTCGCCACGGTTACCATCTCTGGCCCGGGGTCGCCGTCGGCGCCTTCGTCATCCCCTGGATCCAGGATCGGCCCCTGACTTTCGCCCTGGCCTGTGCCGCCGGCTACCCCCTCCAGGCCATCGTCACCCGCTTCCTCATGAGCCGCTGCCGCGATTTCGTCATCGCCTTC
>JADGCL010000112.1:3970-6484 GCA_015229005.1 Magnetococcales bacterium | reverse complement strand
CGAGCGTTTCATTGACGGGCGCGAGTTCAATATCGCGGTGTTGGAGGTGGAGGGTCGACCCCGGATCCTGCCGATGGCCGAGATGGTTTTTGCACAGTATGGCCCCGAACGGCGTCGGATTGTCGATTACGCCGCCAAGTGGCATCCCGAGAGCTTCAATTTTTCCCATACGGTGCGTCGGTTCGATTTTGATTCGGGGGATGCGCCGCTTCTGGGGCGACTCCGACGATTGACGGAAGAGGTTTGGTCGCTGTTCGGGGCGCGGGGGTATGCGCGGGTCGATTTTCGTGTGGATGGGGAAGGGGTCCCCTGGATCCTGGAGATCAACGTCAATCCTTGTCTGGCGGCGGATGCCGGGTATATGGCTGCGGCGAACCGGTCGGGTCTGGAACTGAGTGATGTCGTTCGGTATCTCGTCGATGCGGCCCTGGCGACTCCGTCGGGGGTGGCGTCATGACCGGGGCTGTGAGCATCGTATCCCCGGCGTCGCGTGCGGGAGATTGCGGGCCGGTGGCCTGGTCTGACGAGGTAGGCCCGGAGGATGTGGAGCGGGTCCGGCGGTTGGTCGCCGCCACGGGCAAGTTCAACCGCGAAGAGATCGACATGGCGGCGGAACTGGTGGAGATGCGGATCTCGCTGGGTGAGCGTTCGGGATACCGCTTCGTTCTTGCCAGGGGGCGCGGGGGCGATCTCCTGGGGTATGCCTGTTTCGGTCCGATCGAGGGGACGGATGCCCGGTTCGATTTCTACTGGATCGCGGTGCTTCCGGAGTGCCAGGGGCGCGGTCTGGGGCAACGGTTGCTGGAGGCGACGGAGGAGGCCATCTGGGGGGCGGGGGGGCGGCGGATCTATTTGGACACTTCGACCTCGGTTCCCTACGAGGCGACGCGCCGCTTCTATGACCGCGCCGGCTACCGGCGCGAGGCGGTGCTGGTCGATTTCTATCGCGATGGTGACGGCAAGTTGATCATGGTCAAGGATGCCCCCGATCAGGTTCCGGGAGGCGGTCACCCGCTCTGATTGGGGGATGCGGGGTGGCCTGATCGGGGGGATAGAGCGGGGCACGAGTGGCCGCAACCAGGGGGAAGCCCTGTCGTTTCCATTCCTCGATGCCGCCGACCAGTTCGCAAGCCCGGAGCCCGCAGGCGACGAAGCGCTCGGTGGCGATCTCCGTTCGCGGTCCCGACCGACAGATGAGAACATAGCGCAGGTCGGGGTCGAATTGCCCGGGGTCGAATTTTTTGTCGAAGCAGGCCCGGAAGAGGCTGACATCCTCGCGATTGACGAGATTGTGATCGCATGGAAAGAGGTGGGATGAGCGGATGATTCCCTCCGCGAACTCGGTCGGTGTGCGAATGTCGAGGAGGATGACGCCGGCCAGTTCGGCACTGACCACGCTCATGAGCTGCCCGGTCGAAATCATCTCCTGCTCGAGGGCCTTTTCCAGGAGTTCCTCGACCTGGGCGTGGGGGGGGGTGTTCATGGATGACCGTCACTTTTCCCGGTTTGGTTTCCGTCCCTGTTGCTGCGGGTTCGCGGGAGCGGGGCGAACACGCCGGGCCGAGGAGGCTTATACCACCACAGGCCCTCTGGTCAAGGGTGGTCTTTTCGGGGTTGTCGGGGTAAGGTGAACGGGCTATGAGCGTGAAACGAGTGACCGAGAGGGAGATGGATGCTGCCTTGCGTGCCCTGAAGGGGGGGACTCCGGTGGGTGTGGTGGCGGCGCGTGCCGGGGTGAGTGAAGGGATCCTGGAGCGGTGGCAGCGGCGGTTGCCGGCGGTTGCTGCCGTTGATGAGGCAGAGCTTTCGCGGGTATCGTTGGAGGCGGAGAACCGACGCTTGCGGGGGCTGGTCGGTGAGTTGTCCGGGGAGTTGCAGCGCCTGGTTTCGCAGCTGACGCTCTCCTGACGGACTGGGCATCGACCGGGAGTGTCGGCGGGGGGGCTATCCTGGAGGCGGGGAGTTATGGAAGAGTCGAATCACTTGCTTTCTTGGATCGCCCTTGGTGGTGGGGGGTTGCTGACCCTGTTTGGTTTTTTCAAGATCGTCTCCAACGGTTTCCGGTTTCTCTTATGGGTAGTCCTGCTGAGCATCGGGTCGGTGGCGGTGGAGTACGGACTCGACCACCCTCCCCCTGGCCTCCGTGAGATGGGGATCACGCCTGGGGCGGTGGACGGTCTACGCACCCTGGTCGGGCCTGGGAAGGAGCTCTCCTACCGGACCTTGGCCGAGGCCTGTGCCAAGCTCCCGGAGATGAAGGAGCAGCTGAACCCCGGCGGTAAGGAGGAGGATCCCTCTCGCGACGGACCCAAGGAGGCCTCTGGCCCGATGTAGGTGTTACCCTGCCTGCCCCCCCTGACTGCTTGTTGAAAAAGTCCATCCATGGACTTTTTCAACCCGGAAAGGCAAAAACAAGTTTTGCCTTTCCTTCCAAATTCAACGGGTTACACCGTCCCGTTGAATTTGGCCGGCCATCCCTGGCCGGCGCAGCCCGTTTATCAACGGGCTGCTATG
>JADGCL010000112.1:0-3961 GCA_015229005.1 Magnetococcales bacterium | reverse complement strand
TGAATTTGGCCGGCCATCCCTGGCCGGCGCAGCCCGTTTATCAACGGGCTGCTATATGAGGACAAAATTAAACATCTCGATAATAACCGAGTATCGCAGTGTGAAATGGATAATATTCAGGCATTCCGCTCGAACTCAAAGTACCAACTATTTCATTCCAGGAATCTTCGGCAAATTCATCTATCGCGGCTTTCCTTAATTTATTCAATTTTTCGAGATCAAGCCCCAGGGCCTTGATTGTTTCCATGGCGGCGGCATCTTGGTTATCTGCGGGAAGGATTTTGCCGTCCACGGTGTAACGAAATTTCCTTTCACAGTTCGGGTCCAGGGGTGAAATCAATAATTTTTCATCAAACCAGTCGCCTTTGCTGTTGCCACAATGTCTTGGCTCTCCTCTGGCAAGCTCAAGCTGGCATGAGCATAGCATATTGCCATAGTCAAGCGCATATTTCTTGAAATTTTTCTGTGGTTTGAAATGCTCAACATGGCTGTCATTCTCACGCAGGCGTCTTTCACAGTAACAGCAAATATATCCTTGCTCTTTCATGAGGGATTGTTTTAATGGTGTTTTGATGTTGGAATACATGCTGTCGAATTCTGGTTTCCATGCGTCGTTCGCCGTTGCCAGCCAATCCGTGAACTGTTTTGGAGGCGAACCTTTGCATATATATTTCATCGGCCGAGTCCCCTTCGTTTAATCTGGATCTCTGCCTTTACCAATTCGGCATCGTCTCCAATGGCGCTCGACAACGCATCAAGTGTTTCCTTTGCCTGCTTCAGATCTTTGCGGTCAATGGCGTCATAAAGGTTGCGGAATTGCTTCTGAACACAATCCGGACGAATGGGTACTTCCATAATGTCATTGTAAAGACTATCCTGAGTCTGCCCATACGAGTCAGCCGGATGATTCATGACAATACCACTGCCAGACCTTTTTATGCGGAATATATTCTCAGGCTTGATATGTGTAAGGATTTGCGTCGAATGGGTTGAAACGATGAATTGGCTGTTTGGAAAAACCTCCAACAATTTAGGCAAGACCATGCGTTGCCATTCCGGATGAAGATGTAGATCAACCTCGTCAATCAGAAAGACAGCTTGTGCTTTCAACGGATCCTGGTGCGACGGGTTGGCTATTGACAGTCTCATGGCCATATCGCCTACCATGGCCATGAGGCATTTTTCTCCATCGGAGAGCTGATCGAGATCCAGTGTTTCCCCGTATTTCTCGAGGATCATTCTCTGCGGGAAGCGACGAATTCTTAAATTTTCGAAATTTGTCAGAGCTGTTATTGCGGCACAGACAGAACTGAATTGATGATCCGTAACATCCTGCTTTCCGTCAAGAATCATCCCGTTAACATAAGCCTCTCTTTCTCGAAACCATTCGAAAAACAGCCTGAAGTCGCCGCTGCCTTGAATGGAGCTTTCAAAACCGGAATATCTCGTGTCAAAACTGTGACGATTCCGAATGCGTTGAGGGATGTCAAGTACGGCCCTGCCAACGGAATAAAAAACGATGACGGGGATGGGGAAGGATTCGTCCTTTTCGATACAAGTATTAACGAATTTAATATATTCCTTCAGCTCAGGTGTTTCTGTTGTTTTCGGTCCGTTGCGAACAAGAGCCCTTTTCCATGAATACAAATTTCCCTCATCACTGCCGATCGCAATTTCTACATCAAGTTTTTCAGCCCCGTTCCTGATATCAAATTCCGAAAACGGAATGCCCTGCCTTTTTTTTGTGTAAACAGGATATATTACCGAAGAAAGCATCTTCGCCAAACATGATAATATGGAGGATTTTCCAGAACCATTTATTCCAACGAATACGTTAATGCGTTGATCGAAATTGATATGAAGCTCGTCGATTCCGCGATAATTTTGCATCTTCAAGGAACGAACGATCATGTCCAATACTCCGCCATTCTAACAGACTGTTGAAAAAGTCCATCCATGGACTTTTTCAACCCGGAAAGGCAAAAACAAGTTTTGCCTTTCCTCCCAGATTCAACGGGTTACACCGTCCCGTTGAATTTGGCCGGCCATCCCTGGCCGGCGCAGCCCGTTTATCAACGGGCTGCTGAGGGCCCTCCCCCCTTTCCTTGCGGCAGGTCTGGTTCGTAGCACCTGGGGGGCTCGACCCGGGGGCGACTGCGCCGGGATCGTTTCCGGTATGGGCAGGGTGTTGGACGGGTGTGTGGGGTCAGCCTTTTCTTTTCGCGGCGCGGGCGGCTTTCATTTTTTCCCCGAGTTGATTGCGGATGGCAGCTTCCTTGCGGATTTTTGAGTAGGAAGGCGCGACCAGGGGGAAGTCCTTGGGGAGGTTGAGCTTGGCACGATAGGTGCGGTCGTTCATGCCGTGGGCGGTGGTGATGTGCCGCTTCAAGGTCTTTGCGGGTTTACCGCAGAGAAGGCAGGTCACGGTGTCTTCTGTGACGGCCTGCTCGATAGCGATAACCGGGACAGGGGCCTTTTCCTCGGCGGGTTGTGCTGAGGAAGGCTTGGTTCCGCCACTCTGTGCAGGTTGGGCAGTGGCCTTGGGCGGGAATTGGGGCAGGCTGGGGTCTGCGAGGCGGGTCACGGCCTCATGGACGCTACTGATCAGACCCGGCAGCTCACCCGGATTCATGGATTGATTTCCTGAAAGATAGGCTTCCAGGATACGAACTGTTTGTTCTGCGGCTGACATGGGCTTCCTCTCCGCTGATGATTCGGAAAAAACACTCTCGCTTCCCTCCACTTTCTCACTTCTTCGTTCGAATTGCAACGCCTGAAATCATCCTTTATTTCCCAGTCCACAACACGGTGAGAATGTGAGAGATATACTACTTTTTTTCGCTGGTTGAGTGTGAGGCGACTCCGGTCGGATGAAGGAGGCCCCTATCATCATTTCGTGGAATTTCCTGGGGAGAGCAACCGGGCAACGGCGGCGATGACCTCGTTGTTGGTGAACGGTTTGACCAGACAGACATCTGCGCCGAAATCCTTGGCGGTAGCGCCCAGCAATTCCGGGGCGTACTTGCCGCCGCCGCCGGTGATGGCGATGACCGGGAGTTCCGGTTCGTCACGCTTGCAAGCCCGGATAAGTTGGAAGCCGCTCTTCTCCGGCATCAGCACGTCAGTGATCAGGAGATCCGGACGTTGTTCCCGGAAGAGTTCGAGACCGCTGGTGCCGTTGTCCGCGAGGCTGACTTCGTATCCTTCACGTTCCAGCAATTGTTTAAGAACATTCCTGACCTGCGGTTCATCATCGACCACGAGTATGGATTCCACGGGTTTGTGTCCTGATTTGGCTGTGATGGATTGACCGACCGGATTCTCGGAACACCCGGGTGACCACCGGCCATTCCCCATTAACGAGGGACCCGGGGATCGCGGTCGTCTTTTGGTGACGCTTTGTTTCTCACTTTTCCCGGCACCCTCGACGGGGGACAATACCAAAAGATACTGCCCTTGCAAACGTCTGCCAGTTTTACCCCTGGCGTCTGCGGAGGGCCAGGACTTTTGCATACTTGATTCCGGTGAAGAAGGCTCCCGTCACGATGTGGACGAATCCCGGCAGACCATCGAGTAGGCCCAGGCGGAGGAAGTAAAACTTTCCGAAGCGAAGCAAGGGGTTGATGACAACATGACGCGCTCCGACCTTTCGGTCGGAGGCGACCATGGCCTTTGCCTGGGTGGTCGAGTATCGGTTTTGTTTTTCCAGATAGAGTTCGATTCCCTGCTCCGATTCGTGAAGAAGATCGCCTTGCAGACGTCCTGGGTTGTCGACACCAATCACTTTTTCGTGGACGGGGCTGGGATCCCAGCGACCATGGTCGCGGTGGAAGAGGCGCAGGATCCAGTCGGGATAGCCCTCGCCGTGGGTGAGCCAGCGACCCATGAAGCGGTTGCGGCGGGCGAGGAGGTAGGCTTGGTGACGGGGGTTAATCAGGGCGGCGATGATGCTCTGTTGCAG
>JADGCL010000111.1 GCA_015229005.1 Magnetococcales bacterium | reverse complement strand
CCCAACCCCTCGGGATCATCCACCCCCCCCTCGCGCGCGGCGGTGATCATGGGAATCCCGGTGACCCCGGCCACCCGCCCCGTCAGGGTGAGCCGCTCCCCCTGCAGCCGCGCATAACCGGCTATAGGGACCTGACACCCCCCCTCCAGGGCCGCAAGAAAGGCCCGCTCCGCCCGTACCCGACAGGAGGTCGGCGGGTGATCCAGCGGCGCAACCAGCTCCCGGGTCGACCGATCCTCCAACCTCAGCTCGATCCCCACCGCCCCCTGGCCAACCGCCGGGATGATGCGGTCCGGATCCAGGTACTCCACCACATGTTCGACAAGCCCCAGACGCCTGACCCCGGCCGCCGCCAGGAGGATCGCCGCAAACTGGCCCGCCACCAGCTTGTCGATACGGGTATTGACGTTGCCCCGCAGAGGGACCACCTCAAGATCCGGTCGCAACCCCAGGAGCTGACTGGCCCGTCGAAGCGAAGAGGAACCGACCCTCGCCCCCTGCGGCAACTCCGCAAGCGACCGGTACCGGGTACTCAACAGAACATCCCGCGGGTCCTCCCGTTCGAGGATGGCCCCCAGGCCGAGTCCCGGAGGAAACTCCGCCGGTACGTCCTTCATCGAGTGGACGGCGATGTCGGTGCGGCCATCCTGCATCGCCTCCTCAAGCTCCTTGACGAAGAGCCCCTTGCCCCCCACCCTGGCCAGGGGAACATCGAGGATGATGTCCCCCCGGGTGCGAATGGTCACCAACTCCACCTCGAGCCCGGGGTGGCACCCCTGGAGCTGCTCCTGGACCCAGCGCGCCTGCCACAACGCCAGGGCACTGCCTCGGGTGCCGATCTTCAGGATTGCCATGACCCTCCGCTCCTCCCCAAAAAGACCCCCGACGAGCCGAGGGCCTTCACGATGATCCCACCACCAGGATAACGCCCCGCCATCCGGACGCAACGACCCGACCACCGGGCACAACAACCCGCCAACGAACACTACGACCAGAACATCGGGCACAACGATTCCGTCCCCAGGCAAACGGCGGTACAATGCCGCGTTTCGGGGCAGCTCACCAGGGACAAACCGACTGTTGTCCGGACACCCCCCCGTTGGCAAGGAGCGACCGCCGCCGTATGCGCATCCTGGGAATCGAGACGAGTTGTGACGAGACCGCCGCCGCCGTGGTCGCCCTGGAGGGGACCCTGCCGGAAGGCAGGATTCACCTCCTCTCCAATGTCGTCCAGGGGCAGTTGCAGATCCATGCCGACTATGGCGGGGTCGTTCCCGAACTGGCCAGCCGGGCACACATTCGCCACATTCACCCGGTCGTGAGCGGGGCCCTCGCCCAGGCCGGGATGGAAGCCGGCGATCTGGACGGCGTCGCCGTGACCGCCGGTCCCGGCCTGGTGGGGGGCCTCCTGGTCGGAATCTCTCTGGCCAAGGGGCTGGCCCTCGCCATCCGTCGTCCCCTGATCGGGGTCCATCACCTGGAAGGGCACCTGGTGAGCCCACTCCTCTCCCGCCCCGAAGATGTCCCCCCCTTCCCCTTCGTCGCCCTGCTGGTCTCCGGTGGTCACACGGTCCTGGTCCACGCCCGCGAGTTCGGCGACTACCAACTCCTGGGGCAGACCCTCGACGATGCCGTCGGCGAGGCCTTCGACAAAGGAGCGCGGATGTTGGGTCTCGGCTACCCCGGAGGCCCGGCAGTGGCCGCCCTGGCCGAAGGGGGAAACACGGAGGCCGTCCACTTTCCGCGAATCCTCCTCGACCGCCAGCGGTTCGACTTCTCCTTCTCCGGACTCAAGACCGCCCTGCGCGCGCAACGGCAAAAGGACGGCGAGGCCGGCGCCACCCCGGAGCGCCTGCGAGATCTGGCCGCCTCCTACCAGGAGGCCATCGTCGATACCCTGATCTTCAAGGCCCTCGCCGCCTGTCATCACACCGGGGCTTCGCGCCTTGTGATCGCCGGCGGCGTCGGCGCCAACCGGAGGTTGCGCGAAAAACTCTCCCTTCAGGCCCGGGAAGCGTCGCTGGCGCCCTTTTTCCCGGCACTCGCCCTCTGCATGGACAACGGCGCCATGATCGCCGTCGCCGGCGCCGCACGCCTGGCCAGGGGGCTGAGCAGCGACCTCTCTCTCGATGCCCGCCCCCGCTGGCCATTGACCGAACTGGCACCCATCCGTTACCACTCAGGCGACGACCCGGGTTGACCGACCCCCGATCGCTCCGACCGGGGACCGTGACGGTCTCCGGACCCCTGCAAGAGTGAAACTGTGCCGGATTGAGAACATGGCCATGACCAAAGCCCCCGCGTCGACCCCGACCGCACCCCCGACGACCTGCACGAAGGCCCCCCCCAGGATCGCCGTGATCGGGGCCGGTTCCTGGGGCACGGCCCTGGCCGTCCTTCTCGCGGGGCGCTGGTCGGAGGTGACCCTCTGGTGCCGGGAAGCGGAGGTCGCCGCCGGGATCCGCGAACAGCGGCGGAATCCCCTCTTCCTGACCGAGCTGACCCTGCCGGTCGCCTTGCACACCGAGACCGATCTCGCCACCGTGGTCCGGGGAAACGATATCCTGGTGATGGTGGTCCCCACCGCCTTCACCCGGGGGATCCTGCAAAGCATGGTCGCCGACCTCCCCCCAAAGACCATCCTGGTCTCGGCGAGCAAGGGAATCGAGGTCGAGAGCCTGACCCCCCTTTCCCAAATCTACGCCGAGTGTTTCGGCCCCGGGATCGCGGCACGGCTCGGATTCCTCTCGGGTCCCTCCTTCGCCCGGGAGGTGATCCTGGGATTGCCGACGGCAGTGGCGGTGGCGAGTCGCGAGGCCCGGGTGGCCGAACGCATCCAGGAACTCTTCTTCACCCCCGCGTTCCGCACCTATGTGACCGACGACGTCGCCGGCGTCGAGCTGGGAGGCGCCTTGAAGAACATCATCGCCATCGCCGCCGGGATTTCCGATGGTCTGAACCTGGGACACGGCGCCCGGGCGGCGCTGGTGACCCGAGGATTGGCCGAGATGGTCCGCTTCGGTCTCCGCTTCGGCGCCCGACAGGAGACCTTTTCCGGACTCTCCGGGTTGGGCGACCTCCTCCTGACCGCCACCTCCGACCTCTCCCGCAATCGCCGGGTGGGCCTCGACCTGGGGCGAGGAGAATCCCTGGAGGTCATTCAAGGGAAGAGCCGGGAGGTGGCGGAGGGGGTCAAGACCACGCGCAGCGTCCACGCCCTGTCGGCCCGTCTCGGCATCGAAATGCCGATCACCCGGGCGGTCCACAAGATTCTCTACGAGGGGGGAACCCCTCGCGAGGTCGTCCGCGAGTTGATGGAAAGGGATCTCAAGGCGGAAAACCTCTCCTGACCACCCCTCTCCCGAATCACGACCGGAACCTCGCCGCAAGGGATCGAACCGGTCTTCTTCAACCTCGCGCCGGTCCGCAGGTAGCCTCACCATCATGATCCGCATCCGCTTCGATCGGGGAACCCTCACCCTCCATACCGAGACCGAGGGGTCCCTCGCCCCCGTCGCCCAGTGGCTGCAATGGGACGAACGCAGCCTCTGCCACCGCGCCGAGGCCCGCCACTACGGCGAAATCGTCCTCACTCTGCACCGCCTGAAGGTCCCCTTCCAGGACGAGGCCAAGGCCTTCGATCACCTCCCCGTCGAGCCCCTGGAAGAGTGGCGTCCCAGACCCCACCAGGTCGCCGCCATCGACGCCTGGTGGCGGCAAGAGAGGCGCGGCGTCGTCGTCCTGCCCACCGGCTCCGGCAAGACCCTCGTCGCCCGCATGGCCATCCTCCGCATCAAGCGTGATTCCCTGATCCTCGTCCCCACCATCGATCTCATGCACCAATGGTACGAGCAACTCCAGAAGGCCTTCAACGTCACCATCGGCCTCCTCGGCGGCGGCGACCACAACCTCGAACGCATCACCGTCTCGACCTATGATTCGGCCCTGATCTACATGGATCGCATCGGCAACCGCTTCGGCTTCCTCATCTGCGACGAATGCCACCACCTCCCCGCAACCACCACCCGCAACGCCGCCGTCATGAGTCTTGCCCCCTTCCGCCTCGGACTCACCGCCACCCCCGAACGCGCCGACGGCTCCGAAGCCGATCTCTATGACCTCCTCGGACCCATCTGCCACAGAAGCGAAATCCCCGATCTCGAAGGAGAATTCCTCGCGCCCTACCACCTCGAACAGGTCGCCGTAACCCTCGACGACGACGAGCGCGAGGCCTACGATGCCGCCTATGCCCATTATCGTCAGTTCGCCCGTGCGAGCGGCGTCAGTTTCGCCCGCCCGGACGGCTGGAGTCTCTTCATCCGCGCCTGCGCCCGCTCCCGCGAGGGCCGCGAGGCCTTCGCCGCCTATCGCCTGCAAAAACGCCTCGCCCGCGCCTCACGCGCCAAGCTGCGCACCCTCTGGCACATCCTCAACCGCCATCGCGGCGAACAGGCGATCCTCTTTACCGATGACAATGCCACCGCCTACATCATCGGCGAAACCTTCTTCCTCCCCGTCATCACCCACAAGACCCGCCCCAGCGAACGCAAGCTCCTCCTCGATCGCTTCCGCGACGCCACCCTCCCCTTTCTCGTCAACTCCCGCGTCCTCAACGAGGGGGTCGACATGCCCGACGTCGCCGTCGGCATCATCGTCTCCGGCAGCGGCTCCGTCCGCGAACACGTCCAACGCCTCGGGCGCATCCTCCGCCCACGCGCCGGCAAACAGGCCATCCTCTACGAACTGGTCTCCCGCGACACCGCCGAAACCTTCACCAGCGAACGCCGCCGGCAACACCTGGCCTATCAGCGCGGGACCCCCTGATCCATGTTGACCCGTGACCTCCTCCGCTTCAACCTCCACAAAGGCGAAATCTTCCCCCGCTTCGTCGACGTCGCCAATCGCAACCTCGAAACGCTCGCCCAAGAGCTGATCGAGGTCTACTCCCTCGGCACCGGCCAGAGCAGCGAAGAGATCGCCGAATCCGTTCAACCCCTCATCAACGCCTATCGCAGTCCCCTGATCGCCAAGGGCATCAACAAACTCCTCCTGGACCGATGCTCCTTCCAGGAACCCGATCCCGATCACGATCGGTTCCGCCTCGAACTCTTCACCCGATCCGCCCACTATCTCCGCCAGGGAGGTCACGGCGACCTCGGCCACTTTCGCGCCGCCGTCGCCACCCACTTCTCGATGGAACCCGATCACCTCGCCGAACGCCTCTTCGCCGACCTCCCCGCCCGCCAGCCCCTGCTCACCTTCAAACCCATCGAGCCCAAAGCCTTGCTCGAACGCTACAACCTCGCCCAGGCCCAGGGACTCCTCTGCCTCTCCACCGGCATGACCGTGGAAATCCAGGAGACCAAGGTCACCCGCTCCCGGCAACTCCTGCGGTATCTCAAATTCTTCCGCCTCATGGCCACCGTCCGACCCCTCCCGAAAGGTGCCTTTCGCATCATCGTCGACGGCCCCCTGAGCCTCTTTCACAATACCCAGAAATACGGGCTGTTACTGGCATCCTTCCTCCCGGCCGTCTGCAAGATGGCCCGGTGGCACATGGAAGCCGAGGTCCGCCTGCCCAACCACAAGGCGGCCAACCTCCAACTCGACGAAAAGAGCGGTCTGGTCTCCCACTATACCCGCATGGGGGGCTATCTCCCCGAAGAGTTCCAACACTTCGCGACCGCTTTTGCCGAAACCGGCAGCCCCTGGAAGATCGCCACCGAGGCCTCCCTCCTCAACCTCGGCGGCCAGGAGATTACCGTCCCCGACTTCACCTTCACCAGCCCCGGCCACGAACCGATCCATCTTGAACTCTTCCACCGCTGGCACGCCAAAGCCCTCGTCGATCGGCTGCATTTCTTCGCCGCCAACCCGCAAGCGGGGATTCCTCTCCTCCCCGGGGTGGAGAGGAGCCTGGGCAAGGCCCCAGAGCTGGAAAAACTCCTTCAGGAATCGGTCTGGTTTCAGACCCGGGGATTCTGGTTCAACGGCTTTCCCCCCATCAAGCGCGTCCTGGACCGGTTGCAGAAGTTTCGGGAGCAGGAACCAGGAGAACAAGAACCTGGGGAGCAGGAACCAGGGGAGCAGGAACCAGGAGAACAAGAACCAGGGGAACAGGGACCAGGGGAGCAGGAACCAGAAAAGCAGGAACCAGAAAAGCAGAAACCAGGAAGGCAGGAACTCAAAAAAAACGGGTCCCGGAAAAAACCGAAAGGAAAGAAACGCAAACCGCAGCCGTAATCATTCCATCAGTCCCGGAGGATCGCCCCCGTCTCGCTGTAGACGGTCGCCGTAATCGTCGAACCCTGAAAACCGGTGAAGGTGATCGTTCCGGAACTGCTGGGGACCCCAAGAGTATCGAAGGTGATGGTATTGAGGCTGCTGATGGTGATGGGACTCACGTCGGTCGTATTTTTCACCGCCACGCCACTCCCGTCCACAACCTTGAAGGAGGAGGCCGTCACTGGGACAAGCTGATAGTCACCGCCATTGCGGATGGACAACATCTGCGCCTGGCGATAGTCCATCATGAGCATGTCGGCGGCATTGCTCAACTCCACCGCCGAGGTCGGTGAAGAATAGACCAGGGAATAGGAGAGAATCCCCACCAGGATCATCACCAGGATCAACTCGAGCAGCGTGAACCCCGCCTCCCCACCGCCACCACAGGTCTCACCCCGCCCACATGCACCCCGCTGTCGTCCCA
>JADGCL010000110.1 GCA_015229005.1 Magnetococcales bacterium | reverse complement strand
TCGCCAATGAAGAGATCCCGCTGCCGGCGCCAGGAATCGACGCTCTGCCAGACTGTCCGCTCGGCGATCAACACCGGCGTCCCCGCCCCGACAAGGCGCATCAGACCGGAAAAATCGGGGTTGGTCAACGCCACGCACCCCTCGGTCGCCCGGGGGGGGCGACTGTACTGGCCTAAAGGCGAGCCATGCAGCCAAATCCCCGAACCGGTACGGCTCATCCGCCGGTCCCAGGCATTGGGATAGTCCAGGGCCAGCGCCCCGGAACCAAAAAAGGCCGTCAGGCGCGAGGCTGGGACCTCACCGGTCACGAAATAAAGCCCGACCGGGGTCTTCTTGTCCCCTTCGCGGAACTTTCCCGCCCCGTTCAACCCCACCGTCGCATAATAATCGGCGACCAGCCTGGGGACATCTCCGTCGTTGGCGAACAGGTAAAGGCGCGACATGGCCAGATCCACCACCACCACCCGCGCCTGCCCCGGAGAGAGGTGGACCAGCTCCACCGGCAAGGTGCCCGGCACCGGTCGTTCCCGCCAATGGGTCAGGCGCGACCGCGCCTCGTCCAGGAGCGGAGCCGCCTCACCCCCCTCCAGCAGAAGCGACCTGCCCTCGCCCCTCAAGGGTGCCGCCTTCGCCATCAACAAATCGCCATAGACCAGATTGGCCAGGCGAAAATCGGGCATCTCCTGCGAAAGCCGGGAAAAACGCCCGACCGCCTCATCCAACTGGTTGGCGGAAATGGCCTCGATACCAGCCAGAAACTGCTGCTCGGAAGGGGAAACCTCCCAGGAGACCGGGGCCCCCGCCCCCTGCGACATCCCCGCCCGGGCCGGGGTCACAATCACCACCGCCACCAGAAGAAGGCAATAAAACCACGCCAGCGTCGGTCGCCTACTCACCCCCGCCTTCCCTGAGGATCTTCCAACGACCGGACTCCCGCACCATATCCAGCTTTTTCGCCGTCTTGTCGGTGAAGTGATCCGATTGGTAGTTCTGAACAAAGGAGACCCGGGCCTTGCTGTCACCCTCCAGCTCCACCTCCAGCTCCCCCAACTGTACCTGAATGAACTTCGCCTTGCGGATCACCGCCCGCCGCTTCTGGTTCCAGGACTCACGGCTGGGAAACCCGGAGGGAAGCTGAAAATCCCGGGCGTAGTGGTCCAGGTAGCGGTTGACATCCCCGGAAGACCAGTCCGTCGCCCACTGTTGGACCTCGCGCGCCACCTCCGCCTTCAGGCGGCGCTGCATGCCCTCGGCATTCTCCGGGGGTGAAACCGCCGCCGGCTCCGCCACACCGGACGGAAGCCCGACCTCGGCGCCATCGGCTCCGCCCGCCCCCCCGGCTCCCGGGGCCTTCGCCGACCCCTGCGCCGCCGCCAGAGCCGCCCGGGTTGGCCCGGCAGTCACCGGCGGCACCGGCGGCGGCGCCCCTTGCGGTACCGCAGCCGGCTCAACCGTCGGCGGCACCCCGAAAAGCTTGGTCACCAACGCCAGCTTCGCCTGCGCCGCCTTGTTGGCGCCGTTGAAGGAAAGGGCCTTGCTGTAAGCCTCCGAGGCCATCTTCGCGTAAATATCGCCCAGATTTTCGTGGGCGGTGGCATAACTCGGGTGCGTCTTGATCGCCTTCTGCAGGGATTCGCGAGCCTTCTCCAGATCCCCCTTCTCGGCATAAAGGACCGCCAAATTGTTATAGGGTTCCGGCAGGTCGGGAAAGTCCCGACTCATCGCCTCGAAGACCGCAATGGCCTCATCCTGATGCTTCTGCTCGGTGAGGACCAGGCCCTTGAGAAACCGCGCCTGGGCATCCTTGGGATTGGCCTTGAGGAACTTGTCGAGCCGCTCCAGAGTGGCGCCAAACTCCTTGCGGTCGGCCAGCCGATAGATCTCATCGAGTTCCTGGTTGCCCGTGCCCCCCCCCGCCCCGGAACCAGCGGCGGCAGCGGCAGGACCCGACTCCGCGAGGGCCAGAGGAGCGGCGGCAAGCAAGGATGTTCCCAGCCCGAGGACGACCAGAACCAGCAGGATACGTTTCATGGAGTAGATTACCGGCAGCAGAAGACCCTGGAAACAGCCCACGCGGGCCAGTATACCCACAACCCGCCCCCCGGAACAACTCGCTCGACCCCTCCCCCCATCCGCCAGGCCTTTCGCCCGCTTTCAATCCCCCCCGGAACCGGCCAAAACCAGGCGATGGTGCCGTGCCGTCACCAGGCGAACCCGCCGCCGCCACATCCAGACCCCTGCCAAGCCCACAATCGCCAGTCCATAGTTCAGATACTCCCAGAAAAGCTGCCGGGAGTGATCCAACGGTCGCAACGTCCGGGCAAAACCGGCGCGCCCGCGGATCGCCAGGAGCCCCTCGTCATCCAGCGCCCAATCAGCCACATTCTGGAGAAATTCCACCGGTCTGCTGTAAATCGTCCCCATCCCGTCCGAGGCCAGAATCATCGTCTGGTCAGAGGCAAAACCCGTGGCCCCCAAAAGAATCAACCGGGCCGTGGGAGGAGATCGGAATGCCGCCGTCGAGGGAGGCTCCGTCTCCGGAACGGGCGCCCCACCCTCGCCATAGAACGAATCGAACCGCCCCTCCACCAAAACCCCCACCGGAAAAGCCTGTCGCTTCTCCGGCTCGGGAAAACCCAGTTTCGGGAAACGGGCCGTATCCGGAACCACAACCGGTTCCGCCCAACTCCAACTCTCCACCGAGGTCGTAAGCAATCCGGTCACCGCCCTCTCCCGGTTCTTGTCGGGATCCACCAGCAGCGGCGAGGCCCATGCCAGCGTCAACTGCGCCAGTGAAGCCGTCACCGGATGCGCGGCATCGAGCCCCCCCTCGCCAAGGTCCGGGAAAAAAGGATAAGGAACCCGGTGAAGCTCCTGCACCTCCACCGTCCCCACCTGCCGTTTGACAGGAACCGAGAGCGGCGTATTCTGCGGGTCCAGGATCATCTCGGGAGAAACCGCCAGACCGTGATGCCCCAGCCACCCCTCCAACCCCGACTCCAGCTTCTTGGCCGCAATCTCCCGGTTCACGGTGACATCGAAGGGAGATGTTGCAAGAACCACTGTCCGGCCCTGCATGAGAAACTGATCCAGGGCAAAACGCTGCCTGTCACTCCAGGAGATCGGTCCCAAGACCAGGAGGAGATCGGCGTCCGCTGGCACCCGACCGCTCTCCAGGGTATCTTCCCTGACCCTGAAGCTCTCGCCAAGACGCCCCCTGAGATGGCTGTAGAGACGTTCTCCGGGGAAAAAGGTCTCCCTGGGACGGGAAAGGATCACCGTCTTGAGATATCCCGGAGCCAACTGCCTCAGCCCAACCTCCAGGGACTTTATGAGACTCTCACGACTGAGCTGCGGCGGTATCGGCACAGGTCGCACAAGCCCCTCCCCCTCCAGGAGTATCCGGAACCAGAAGGGATTCGGTTCCGCCGGACTCAGGATCTGCGGGCGAAAACCGTACAATTGCCGCAACTGCCCGGCCACCTCCCCGCCAGCCGCATCCGGATCGATCACCTCGACCCGCCACCGCTCCCCCGCCCGGGAACCCACCTCCCGAAGCGCCTCCGACAACATCTCCGGCACCGGGGCCATCTCCTTGGGCAGCCGTTCCGCCCCGGAGAGATAAACCCGGACCGTCACCGGTCCGGAAAGCTTCTCCAGGGGGTCTCCCTGGGCCCGGCGAGCGCTCATCACCTTCCGTATCGCCTGGGTAATCGCATATTCGGGATTGTGGAGCAGGACCTCCGCCTCCGCCTCCTCTCCCCGCGATTTCACCTCGATCAGCGACTCATAACCGATCCGCTCGAACTCATCGCCATCGGCCACAAGAATGGTAAAATAGGAGTTGACCACTGCGCTCTGATAGCGGCTCGCCATCTGGAAAGGTACCGGACGAATACCATACCGGTTCGTGGCCTCCTGTTCCCGGACAGGGTCACTTTCCGGATCGACGAACTCGACCTGGACCCGACCCTGGCCAAGCACACCGTACTCGCTCATGAGATCGCGAATTCGCGGGATCAGCGGCGCCAACTGCGGATGGGTATTGACGGAAAAATAGCCCCGGATCAGGAGAGGCTCCTCAAGGCTCGACACCAGTCGCGCGGTAACCGGAGAGAGTGAATGAATCCGCCCGGCGGTGATATCAACCCGGAGAGTTCCACCCAGGACTTCCAGGACTGCGCTCCCCCCCACCAGAATCACCCCCCAAAGGGGAAGAGGAATCCCGAGCCAACGCAGTCCAAGACGCCCTGCCAACGGCCGCCCCCCACCCTGGCGGATCCGCTCCAGAGTGAGACGATTCAGGATCAGGAAGAGCCCGACCAGGGCCATGTAGTAAAAAAGATCGCGGAAATCAACCACCCCGCGGGTGATCGATTCAAAACGGGAACCACTCCCCAGGAGCCGGAGATATCCCCCCCAGGTGTAGCCGAAAAGACGCGTCAGGACCTCGGCCCCAATCAGATAGAAGCCCCCCGAGACCGCCGCCGTCAGGATCATGGCGACGATGGCGTTGTCACTTCTGGCGCTCATCGCCAGACCAATGCTGATATAGGCCGCCGCCAAAAACAGCGCCGCCAGGTAGCCACCCACCACCGGCCCCCAATCCAGCGGTCCCAGGACGGCGATGGTGAACGGAAGGGGCAACGTCAGAGACAGAGCCAACGCCACCAGCGAGAGAGTCGCGAGGAATTTCCCCCAGATCAGGGAAAAGGGAGAGACCGGGGAGGTCAGAAGCAGCTCCAGGGTCCCCGAGCGCCGCTCCTCCGCCCAGGATCGCATCGTCAATGCCGCAACCAGAAAGATCAGAATGAGCGGCATGCCCTGAAAGAGCGGGCGAACGTCGGCGATATTGCGCGAGAAGATCGCCTCCCCCCAGAAGAAATGAAACTGTACGGCCGCAAGAAACGCCCCCAGAAACAAAAAAGCCGCCGGCGACGCAAAAAAAAGTCCGAATTCCTTGACCGCGATACGCCTGATCTCAGCCATGGCCCCCACCTCCGCCGGCAAGCCCCGCCTTGGTCTCCCCCGAGCCCGAGGTCTCAACCAAATCCGGGGAGGTGACCCCGACCGCCGCCTCCGGATCATTGACCCGGGCGAAGAGGCTCTCCAGGTCCTCCCGATCCGGTCCGATGGCCAACAGAGGGAGCCCCGCCCCGACAACCGCCCGGGATATCTCCGGGATCACCTCCGGGGGTGCCTCCACCGCATAACGAGACCACCCCTCGGCGGTCTGGCGCAGGGTGACCGAGACCACCCCGGGAACTCCCGCGATAATCCCCCCGCCCCGTCGCGCCCGATCCCCCCCGGGAACGATCGACGCCCCATCGGCACTCCCGCCTGCCCCCACTTCTCCCCCCGGGGGGCCCGACTCTCCCATCGTCACCGATACCCCCATGCCCCGGTCGAGCCCCTCCAGGGAGGAGTCGACAACCAGGTGCCCCCCCCGCAGAATCAATACCCGATCACAGACGGCCTGCACCTCCCGCAGGATGTGGGTCGAGACAATCACCGTGGCCTCGCTTGCGAGATTCCGCAGCAACTCCCGCATCTGCCGGATCTGGGTCGGGTCCAGACCGTTCGTCGGCTCATCCAGGATGATGATGTCGGGTCGATGGAGGATGGCCTGCGCCACCCCCACCCGTTGCCGGTAGCCGCGGGAGAGGGTGTCGATGCGCTGCAGGGCCCGCGCCTCCAACCCGGCCAGCCCCAGGGCGCGACGGAGAAGCCCCGGGCGTCTCCCCGGGGAGATTCCCCGCAAGGCCGCCTGAAAATCCAGGTGGTCGATGACGCTCATCTCGGTCCACAGGGGACAATTTTCCGGCAGATAGCCCATCCGCTTCTGGATGGCGCGGGTATCCCTTCCCATCCGCAGCCCGTCGACGACGATGTGACCGGCGGAGGGCTCCAGATAACCGGTCAGCATCTTCAGAACGGTACTCTTGCCCGCGCCATTGTGCCCCAACAAACCGACCACTTCGCCCCGACCGATGCGGCAGGTCAGCTCCGCCACGGCCACGACCTCCCCATACCGGCGGGTCAGACTGGTCATCTCGATCATGACAGATTTCTCACCTCTTCGTGCCATCATCCCGCGCCGAAACGGATCGCCTCCATCCCCTTCACATTTTCCGATCCAGATCCCGTCCCAAGGGACGATGGGTCAGCTCCGGCACCGCCAGGGAGAGCGCCGCCGCCAGGGCAGTGATGCTCCAGGCCTCGCCCTGGCGGACCCGCAGGATCGCGGCGAGCGCCTGCCGCACCGGCATGGGGTCGAGCCGCTCTTCCCCGGCGATCACCCCCACATGCGCAAAGCGCCCGTAGTCGACCCTCTCCGTCGCCCCCACGAACTCCTCGTAGGGCTTCTCGCCGGTCGTATCGCTCGGGGTGAAACAGCAGGGCCACCCCCCGCGCTCCCGAAACCCGGGCTCGGCGGCAATGGCTCGTGCCTCGGCCTCGCTGTCGCAGAGAATCGGGGAAAAACCATGGGCCCGCAGAAACAGCTCCGCCACCTCCGCCAGGGGCTTCAAGGAGAGCCCCTCGACCGGCCTGGGCACGAAGATATCACGGTTCGCCCCAAGGAAAACGGCCAGGAGACACATCTGTCCCGCCTCCTCGGCGGAGATGAAGTATCGGCGCACATCGGTCGGGGCCGCCAGCGGCTGCCCCTTCGCCAGGCGCTGCCCAAAACCGTGCAGCAGGCTGCCATCGGAAAAGGCGAC
>JADGCL010000010.1 GCA_015229005.1 Magnetococcales bacterium | reverse complement strand
CCAGGGCGAGCGTCAACAACAGCGAGATCGACCACTTTCGGGAACTGATCATGGACCCCCGCCTTCCCCATCGCAGATGAAGGACACCGTGAAGGTGACGGCAGGTCGAATGCAACTTCTAGACCGTTTATGACAAACCAAGCGGCAGCCAGGGCGCGAAAAACTCCTCTCGGCGCCTCTCGGGAGTGATACCCCTTGTCCGCCACCACCTCTGTCGGGTCAACCGGTTTGAAAGGTCAACAACCCTTCTTTCTCCCCCATCTTCCCGTTTCTAATCAGGTAGTTGATTTCCCGCTCGATCACCGCCTTGAGCTGAACACTGGTCGCCTTGAAGCCAAGCAGCCGCGCCACACCGATGGCAGCCTCGTCGCGGGTGGCGCCGAAATTGGCATTGACGATGTCCAACACGGCGAGGCGGATCTCGACCGGCGGCAGCATGTCGGGCTTGCGCAGGCCAGGGGCCTGTACATCGGCGCGGTCACGAACACTAACCTCGGCACCGGGGATGGCGTAGAAGCCGGAATCCGCCACCAGGCGACCGTTGATCACCGCCCGCTTCAACCCGCTTTCCACCGCTGCCTTGATACGTGAACCAGTCCTTTGCAATCCCCACAGGCTGCGCAGACGATTGACGATCTCGTCGCTATGTACTGGACCCTCGGCAACAACCACCTGTTCTGCCAGGGTCGCTAGGGTGGAGATGGGGACCTCGTGCAATTCCTGGTGGTTGGGAACCGAAAATACGGCCTCGCGGTAAGGAAGGGCAGTCACAGCATCTTCGGACGGGCCGGGGGCCGGCGACTCGTCACGTTCCCAGGTGACCAGTTCGATGGGGACGGCACGCTCGCGTTCCTTTCCCTGCTCGCCGCGCTCGTCCAGTTCGGCTCGCGCTACCTCGATGGCAGCCAGCACCTTGCGCAATTCGGCATCGGGCCGGTTGAACCAGTCTGTGCTCCAAATTCGGTAGATAATCCAGCCATGATCCTCAAGCACTGCCTGCCGCAACCGGTCACGATCACGGGCAGAGCGCGATGAATGATAGGTGGCGCCATCGCATTCGATGCCAAGAATGAAGCGCCCCGGAAGCTCCGCATCAGCGATGCCGAGATCGATGAAGAAGCCGGCCAATCCCACCTGAGGGACCACCTGCCAGCCATGGGCGGCGACAGCCTTGGCCACCTGCTCCTCGAACACGGAATCCATCTCGCGATTGGTGATCACCGGCATGTGCAGCTTGCCGGTGCGGCAGAAGTGAAGGAAAGCCTTCAGGGCGGCGGCGCCCCTGCTCTTGGCGCGGACCAAGTCAATATCCTCGTCGGTGATGCCGGAGAACACCTCGCACCGGCGCTTGGCACGGCTGATCAACACGTTAAGGCGGCGCTCGCCGCCATCGCGGCTCACCGGGCCGAATCCCATGGGAATATAGCCGGTCTTGGTACGGCCATAGCCCACCGAGATAAAGATGACGTCGCGTTCGTCGCCCTGGATGTTTTCCAGGTTCTTGACGAAGAAAGGTTCGGCGCCGTCAGCGTTGAAGAAGTCCTCGGTCTCGGGATGAAGACGCCGCAGATGCTCCAGATCATCCAGGATGGCCTGGCGCTGGGCGCTGGAAAAGGTGCCAACCCCCAGCGACAGATGGGGCGTCGCCTTGGCGTGGCGGATGATGGCCTCGGCCACCGCCTTGGCCTCAACAGCGTTGATGCGGGTGTTGCCCGCGTCATAAACCGCCTCGGGCAGATGGCAGAAGGAGAGCCCCATTCCGGCCTTGGCAGTGTAGGGGCTGGGCACGATGTAGAGCTTGTTGTCGTAGAACTCGCGGTTGGACACCGCTATCAGAGACTGATGCTTGGAACGGTAGTGCCAGCGCAGCATGCGGGACGGCATGCCCTTGGCCAGACACAGTTCCAGAACACTTTCGGCATCCTCCGCCTTGATGGTAGCGTTTGCACTGCCTTCTTCCTCATCCTCCTCTCCTGCACGGCTGTCACCGGCAGCGCGGGCGAAGAAATTGGTCGGCGGCAGCTGGCGAGTGTCGCCCACCACAACCACCTGCCGGGCGCGGGCCATGGCCCCCAGGGCATCCACGGGCATGACCTGGGACGCCTCGTCGATCAGCAACAGATCGAACTCCACCAGACCCGGAGGCAGGTACTGCGCCACCGACAGCGGGCTCATCATGAACACCGGTTTGATGGCCTGGATGGCGGGTGCGGCCTTTTCCATCAGCTTGCGGATGGCCATATGGTTCTTTTTCTTGGCAAACTCCCCGTTCAACACACCCAGCGGCCCGATGCCGGCATTGCCCTGGGGCAGGCCACGATGATGGGCCTGGAGTACCTCAAGCCGCGCCAGTTCGATGCGCGCCTTGTCGGTCTGGCGAAAATCCTCTACCAGCTTGCCGCGAGCGTCACCGTCGAAACGAGCGATGTCGGGATGGACAGCCACCATGTCCCGAAAGACAGCCTCGTAATAAGCGAGTTCGAAGGTGGAAAGTACTCCGCCTGTCATACGACCGTCGTGCAGACGCTCCACCAGCGGACCCATGCCCGCCGCCCGCGCCTCGTCAGCCCGCAGGCGATAGATGATCCAACGCGACAGATCCTCACCGTGGTGCTGCCACAAGCCCAGTCGGCCCAGCAGCGACGCCATTGCAAGATCGCGTACCGTGGGGACACCGAACGCCGCCGGGACATCAAGCGAGAGGGCCAAGAACACTCCCGCCACCTCGTCGGACAAACCCATCAGGGCTTGGCGCAATTCGGACACCGCCATCGCCAGTTGCCCGAGGTCCGACACACGGGCGACGATGGAACGGAAGTCGTTCGGCAGACCTCGGCCCTCCACCTCCTTGACCCATTCCACCTTGCGCCGCGCCCGCTCCCAGTCTGATCTTTCATTGCGCCAATGGCCGCCGAAGGCGCTGCGGCCCAGCTCGACCTCCCGCTCCAGCAGCCTGGCTGCCTTCTGCCCAGCCATCAGGGTATCGAGCAGGGCGATACGTTCGAACAAGGCCTTGGGCATCTCGCGGACCAGCAGCGACCGCAGAGCGGCCACCGCCCGTCGGTAATCGCCATTGAGAAGGCGCAGCCAGGACGAGCCGTAGGCAGCCATGTGCTGGCGAGCAAGACCGACATCGGCGCTCCAGGAGGTTTCGGTCAAGGTGCCATCAAGGTTAAGGCGTGCCTGGGCGTGAATGGCGCCTTGCTCCACCAGTTCTGCGACCTCGTTGATCCGCTCGCCCCAACAGGGAGCAGCGACCGCCTGGCGATCCATGTCAGGCGCCTGGACAATGGCTTCGGCGATGGCGACCGCCTGCTCGGCCGCCTCGATGGTATCCGCAACATCGATCCCCAGCAGGGCCACCAGCCGGTCACGGGCGTCCGCGGTCACCTCCAGCCGCCGGGCCAAGGCGCCCAGGCGCGGCATCAGCCGTTCCATGTCCATGGGCAGGATGGCCGGAGCCATTACTCCACACCAGGGATGGTCGGCGGGACAACCAATCTCGGTGACCCGCCCAGTCAGTTCCGCCAATAGCCGTTCCCGCAACCGCTTGTCTTCCGGCGTCCAGCGCTCAGGCGCGGTCAACTCGAAATCAGGCGGTGGTACATTCTGCCCCCGCAACCGCACGAGATGACCGATCATGGCATAAAGCGTCAGGGTCGAGGGCTGGTGACGCAGATGCATCATCTCGGCATGGCTGTTGAGGCAGTCGCGCAAGGCAGTTAGCCGGTCGATCACCCCGGCCTCGACGCCGTCGGTCAGGGGGCGCCCCAATTCCTTGGTGCGGCGCAGTTCGTCCAGCACGGCACGCTTATTGGCCTTGTTGCTGTGCAATTCCAGGCAGATGGCGCCCAGTCCGATAGCGTCCAGGCGACGCTTCACCACGTCCAGCGCCACCATCTTCTCGGCGACAAACAGTACCTTGCGGCCTGCGGCCACCGCACCGGCGATCAGATTGGCGATGGTCTGGGACTTGCCAGTGCCGGGTGGCCCCTGAATCACCAGATTGCGCCCCCGCCGCACCTCCTCAATGGCCAGAGTCTGGGAACTGTCGGCATCCATAACGTGGATCTGGGCCGAGGGCGGCACATAAGGATCGATCTTATCGTCCTCGCCAATCAGCCCGTCCTCAGGTTCGAACCCGTCGCGCAACAGACCGACCAGGGTGGCGTTGAGATCGAGACGCTTGTCTTCAGGCCAGTTGGCGGCGTCGAGATCACGATACATCAGGAACTTCGAGAACGAGAAGAAGCCCAACACCATGTCATCGGCGTGGACATCCCATCGGGCCTGTCCAGCCACGGCATCCTTCACCTGAGCCAGATAGTCGGCAATATTAAAATCGTCGGGTTCGGGGAAGTCGGGCATCTTCACCCCGAACTCGGACCGAAGCTTGGCCTCCAGCGAGATATTGGGTGAGGGATCCTCGGGCAGAGCATGCAGCTTGAAACGCTGGCCGGCGCTTTGGCGCTCAAGCCCAACTGGTAGCAATACCAGCGGAGACCAGCGTTCGGTCTCGGACTTGTCATCTTCGAACCACTTCAGCATTCCAAGTGCCAAATAGAGAATATTGACGCCCTGTTCCTCGAAATAGGTCCGCGAATCATAATGGAGGGCGAGCAGGCGCTTTTGCAGAGCCTTGCTGGTAAGGGTGGTCTGAAGCCGGGTATCGGAGTGGCGCTTGGCGATGCCGCGTTCATCCACCTCGTCGTCCATGGGTTGGGGTAGAGGGGCAAAGTCGGGATCGGCGTCTTCGGCCAGGTACTGATCCTCGGACGGGTCCTCCTTGCCCGCGAGGAAAGTGAAGGACTTGGATTCCCCCACCAGGAGGCGGAAGACTTCCGACGATGTCTCGTCCACCACATCGACGGTCTTGGCGCGATTGGAATGCCGGGGTGTGTTGAGCAGCCGATTGCGGGTGGACAGGTCAAGCAACTCAAGCCGACTGCGTTCCAACTGCGCCGCCACACTTTCAGACATATGCATTGCCGCCCCCATTAAACATCTAAGGTCAGGAGTATCCTTGTCATGTCAGGCGCACAACCTGAACAGCCAGTTGATAACCGGGCTGCGCCGGCCAGGGATAGCTAGCAGCCCCAACGGGACGATGTGGTTGATCGCACAGAAGCCGTTTCCGAGAAATCAACAAGGTCTCATTCCCAACCACCCCTTCCGATGCTCCGGATCCGCGCTCGGTCAGGCGGCGATCGGCGACATTGGTCTGTGAGGTGGGTCCCAAATCCAGGGCAAAAATTCCACGAAAACAAGCTGCACTCTGCCCATTGTTGACGGACTATCCGGTGTGGCCGCAGGCTTTTCCGGTGCTTTGAAAGAACATAAATCCAAGGATTTGTCCCCAGGCCATGCCTGGGTAACAGTAGAAGTTTGATATTTTAGGGAGTCAACCAGGAAACTCAAACACCGCGAACAGCCAAACACACGATGGTGGGTATTCCTGATGGACAAAGCTCAGAGACTAAACCACTCCAGGCTGGAGTGCAAATACCATTTAGTGTTTAGTCCCAAGGGGCGCCGCAAGGCCTTGTACGCGGAGTTGCGGCGTGTTTGGGTGAAGTGTTTCGGACTCTGGCGCAGCGCGAGGAAAGTCGAAAGGGACTTTTTCAACTGGCTGGTCAGAGTGCGTTTCCTTTAGCACGAAAGAACAATGAACAGAACAAGAACTTTGCGGAGCAGAGCTTTTGGGCACGCGGCGACTACGTTTCAACAGTGGGACTGGATGAGGATATGATTCGAAACACCATCCGCCATCAGGAGGCGGAGGATCACCAACAGGATCATCCAGGGTTGAACTTCATGACCCGACCAGCCCCCTTCAGGCGGTCCAATAGAGGTGGTCGTGTTAGCGACCACACATGGCCACTTTGAGCGGCTCACACAAAAGCCCCCGGCTTTGCCAAAGGGGATACTGACAATGGCCTTTCAATCAGCCTCAAGGCCCCTGATGTGGAGCAGGAGGATATCCTGCGGTCGTAGACTTGGTCGAGGCGGAAGCGGACGTCCCCCCCTTGCCGCTCTCCCCCCCACCGCACCCGGCCAGGGCGAGCGTCAACAACAGCGAGATCGACCACTTTCGGGAACTGATCATGGAACCCCGCCTTCCCCATCGCAAATGAAGGACACCCTAAAGGTGACGGCGGGTCGATTGCAAATTCTGGACCGTTAACAACAAAACAAGCGACGAACAGGGCGCGGAAAAAACTCCGTTCCCCAAACGAAAACAGTGTAGACTAAGCCCAGTCGACCAAGTCTGGTCGACTGGGCTGAATCGGGCCAACCGGGTCAGCCGAATCGGGTCGACCAGGTCGGCTGAATCAGCCCGACCAAGCCGGACCACCCCCGTCCCAATCGAGGCATTCGACCGTGATCCACTACAACCTCCACGACGCCAAAACCCACCTCTCCCGCCTGGTCAACCGGGCCATCTCCGGCGAAGAGGTCGTCATCGCTCGCGGCAACAAACCCCTGGTCAGACTCGTGCCCCTCACCCCACCCCCCAAGGGACGGGTCTTCGGTTCATTGAAGACCTCGGGGCAGGTCGACGACAGCTTCTTCGACCCCCTGCCCGAAGAAGAATCGAAGGCCTGGAACGGCGAGTGACCCGTGTCCCTCCTCCTCGACACCCACGCCCTGCTCTGGTGGTTCTACGGTGACCCGCGCCTCTCCGAGACCGCACGCCTCGCCATCGCTGACGAGGACAACACCGTCCTCGTCAGCGCCGCCTCAGCGTGGGAGATCGCCACCAAGTCCCGGATCGGCAAACTGCCCAACGCCCGAGAACTCGCCGAGAACCTGGCCTTCCACCTGCGGACGCAGCAGTTCGACCACCTGCCCATCACCCTGGACCACGCCCAACAGGCCGGACTCCTGGAAAGCAGCCATCGCGACCCGTTCGACCGTATGCTGATCGCCCAGTCGTTGGCGGAAAACCTGATCCTCGTGAGCAACGAGACCCTCTTCGACCAATTCAAGGTCCGCCGCCTCTGGTAGTCGCCGGCCTTACCCCTCCTTCAGGGTGTCATCGTACTGCTGTTCCAAGCGCTTGCCGTGGCTCGACTCCTGGTCGGCCAGGAACTCGAAAACCTTCCGAAGCTCCGGATCGGTCGCCTTGCGGGCAAGATCCCGGTAAAGGCGCTCGGCCATCTTCTCCTTCTTGGCCGCCATCAAAAGCGCCTCCTCGTAGCTCAAAGGCCCCGAGGCAGAGGTCGACACCACCGCATAGTCGGAAATCTTGAGGTCCGGGTCAGGGTAGCGCCGTTTGCCGCTCGGAAGCCGGTGGTTCGCCATGATCTTTTCCAGATGGCGGCGATGCTCCTCCTCCTCCCGCGCATGCGCCATCATTGCCTCGCGCACGTCCGCACTCTCCGCCCGCCCGGCCAATTCACGATAGAATTGGGCCTCCTTCTCTTCGTGGTCCATGGCGTGCTGGATCACTTCCTCGAAACTGTTCATGGCCATCCCTTCCCATCCCCTTCCCGGGCCTCACCGACCCGAAAATGCCGGTGAAACCCACTGGTCAACTCCTCGAACCGGCATCACGCCCACGAAAGACCGATCCGCACCATCTGATTGGCAAAGGCCTGTTCCCGGCCATCGGGCATCACCCCGGCAAGACGCACCGGCAGCTCCGTGGCGACCAGGCGGGCCCCATTGAGAGAATTCAACACCCCCATCTCCGGAATTTCGACCGCCAGTTCACGGCGGAGGGTCGCCAAGTCCGCCAACGACGCCTCCCCCGCCAATGCCGCCAGAACCCGGTGGCAGGCGCGCTCGCCCGGATCCCCCAATGGGGCGCGAAGAAGCCCCAGGTTGCCGTCGCGATTGAGGAAAGAGCCTTCGCTCAGGAGCGGGTGAACGGTCCGGACATTCACCGTGGAGCCCGAGCGAATGAAGACCGAGCCAATGGAGATGACCTTGGCAGTACCGGTCCTGACCGAATTGGGGGCCACGCCAACCAGGATCATGACCCCTTCGCCGATCCGGCCCCAAGGGGAGGCGCCCAGCCTGTCCAACAAGGCCACATTCGCCTCGTTGACAATCTTGGATCCGGGAAGACCCGGGGCCCCGATCTCCGCCGCCGGATAGTGGAAGCGGGCATTCCGCGCCCGCGCCAGGCGGGCAGCCGCATACAGCTCTTCAACCGTAAGCTTCGGCGAGACGATCACAGTGACGTTGCCGCCGGTGGCCAACAGCTTCTGCGCCTGGGCGACGGCCGGCCCAACCGGAGAATCGGCGGAAACGATCCCCGAAACCCCCTGAATGAGCTGGTGCGAAAAACGCCCCTCGGCACAGATCAACGCCCCATTGACCGGATCGGAATCGACGCTCTGCACCTTGACCACGCGCCCCTCGGCGCTCTTCACCGAAAGCCCGCAACCCCGGTCGCAGGCAGTGCAGGTGGTCACCGTCGTCTCCCACTTCCAGGGACCGCACTCCTTGCCCGTATTGGGAGTCAGGGTACCGGTGGGACAAAGATCCGTACACATCCCGCAGGCATCGCAACCCGTATGTTGCAGCGAGTCGCCGAAGTTGGGTCCGATCCGGGTGCCGAAACCACGATTGATGAAGGTCAGGGCATTGACCCCGCGGATCTCGGAACAGACCCGGACGCAACTGGCGCAGGTGATGCACTTGTCGGCCTCGATCCGGATCAGCGGATGCCGCTTGTCCTCCTCGTACTTGCGCCTGGCCCCGGCCAACCGCGCCTCGTTCGCCCCATACTCGGTCGAATAGCGCCTGAGTTCGCAATCGAAACGGGCACTGCAACCGCACTCGATGCAACGGGTGGCCTCGGCCATGGCCTGAATCTCGTTCAGCCCGACGTTGATCACCGCCCAACCGTCATCGGCGGTCAGACGCCGCTCCGGCGGATAGGTGCTCTCCGTCGCCCGTTTCTTGTGGACGAAGCGGGGAGAATAATCGGCCATCTCCAGATCCTGCAAACGCCCCCGGGAGATGGCATACGGCTTGGTCAGCCGGACCTCGGCCCCCTTGAGGTAGAGATCGATCGCCAGCGCCGCCCGCCTCCCCTCGCCCACCGCCCGAATCAAAATATCGGGACCAAAGGCGCAGTCACCGGCGGCGAAAACCCCCTCCTGGCTCGTGACCATCGTCTTCTCGTCGTAGACGAAGGTCCGCCAGCGGGTCGTCTCCGGTTTCGCCGGATCCCCGGCGACACAATCCATGTCCGGATCCTGGCCAATGGCGGGAATGATGAGATCGAACTCCAACACCTCCTCACTGTCGACCATGGGAACAGGGCGGCGCCTGCCGGACTCGTCCGGTTCCCCCAACTCCATCGTGATCACCTCCAGGGCATAGGCCCGACCATCCCGGACCAAAACCTTGGAGGGCGCCGTGAGGTAACGAATCTCCACCCCCTCCTCGTGGGTCTCCTCCTGCTCCATCGGCAACGCCGGCATCTCCGCCTGCGAACGCCGGTAGAGGAGAGTCACACTCGCCCCGAGGCGCCGCGCCACCCGGGCACAGTCCATGGCGGTATCACCACCACCCAGAACCGCCACCCGATTGCCCACCTCGACCGTCTCACCGAGGACCACCTTGCGCAGGAAATCGACCCCCCCCATCACCCCCGGCACATCCTCGTTCTCCACCCGCATCGGCTTGGCCTTGTGGGCCCCGATCGCCAGCAACACCGCCCCGAACCCGCGCGCCTTGAGATCGGCGATGGTGAAATCCCGCCCCAGACGCTGATGGTGATGGACCGTGACTCCCAGGTCGAGAATCACCTGGATCTCACGATCCATCCTGTCCCACGGGAGACGGAAGCGGGGGATGCCGTAGCGCGCCATCCCCCCCAGGTGCGGCAGCGCCTCGAAGATCTCGACCGCGTGCCCCATGAGCCGCAGATAATAGGCCGCCGACAGCCCCGCCGGCCCGCCGCCGACAATGGCGACCCTCTTGCCCGTCTCCGCCCCGGGCGTCGGCACGAAGGGACCGTTGGAGAGCTCGTAATCGGCGGCAAAACGCTTCAGGGGATTGATCGCCACCGCCTCGTCGACCAGCCCCCGCCGGCACTGCGACTCGCACGGGTGCGGGCAGATCCGGCCACAGACCACCGGCAGCGGATTCCGCTCCTTGATCAAACGCACCGCCGCCGCAAAATTGCCGTTGGCGATGTGGGCGATATAGCCCTGAATGTCGATATTGGCCGGACAGGTCGCCTCGCAGGGGGCGATGCAGTCACCGGCGTGATCGCTCAGGAGAAGATCCAGCGCCACCTTGCGGCTGTGGGTGACCGTCTCGCTGTCGGTCTCGATCACCATTCCCGGGGCGATCCGGGTCGAACAGGCCGGCAGCAGAGTGCGGGCATTCGCCACCTGCACCACGCAGAGAAAGCAGGAGGCGAATGGCTTCAGGCGATCGTCATGACAGAAGGTCGGTATCGTCACCCCCTGGGACTTCGCCAGATCGCGAATGGTCAGGCCCGGCTTGGCCTCCAGGGTCTTGCCGTTCAGGGTCACGGTAATGGTTTCGCTCATCATCTTTCCTCGCAGAGGAGGGATTCCCTCGGGTTCGTGAACGCTGCCTCGAAGTTGTCAGACTGTTGAAAAAGTCCATCCATGGACTTTTTCAACCCGGGAAGGCAAAACGCAGTTTTGCCTTCCCTCACAAATTCAACGGGTTACACCGTCCCGTTGAATTTGGCCGGCCATCCCTGGCCGGCGCAGCCCGTTTATCAACGGGCTGCTATTGGACGAGGATCGCTTCCGGTTTGCACACCTCGACGCACATCCCGCAGTTGATGCAGACAACCGGGTCGATGCGCCAGCTCTCCGGCTCCTTGACCTTGCCGGTGATGGCATTGACCGGACATTGGCGCTCACAGATGGAGCAGCCCGAGCACTCCTTGTTGATGATCGTGTGGGTGATGAGTTCCTTGCAGACCCCGCCGGGACACCGATGCTCCTTGACGTGGGCCACATACTCGTCGCGAAAATACTTGAGGGTGGTCAACACCGGATTGGGGGCGGTCTGTCCCAGTCCGCAGAGGCTCGCATTCTTGATCTGCGGCGCCAGTTCCTCCAGGGTGGCGATGTCCTCCATCGTCCCCTTGCCGTCGCAGATCTTGGTGAGGATCTCCTTCATGCGGGTGGTGCCGATACGGCAGAAGGTGCATTTGCCGCAGGACTCGATCTGGGTAAACTCCAGGAAGTAGCGGGCCAGATCGACCATGCACGACTTGGTGTCCATCACCACCATGCCGCCGGAACCCATGATGGCGCCGGTGGCGTTGATCGCCTCGTAATCGATGATGGTGTCGAAAAGCGACTCGGGGATGCAGCCGCCGCTCGGCCCCCCCAACTGCACCGCCTTGAGGGGCCTCGAAGAAGCGGAACCACCCCCGACATCCTCCAGGACCTGGCGGATGGTCATCCCCATCGGCACCTCGACCAGACCACCCCGGCGGATCGCCCCGGCAAGAGCGAACACCTTGGTCCCCTTGCTCTTCTCGGTGCCGATGGCGGCATAAGCGGCGCCGCCGTTGTTGATGATCCAGGGGATGTTGGCCAGCGTCTCGACATTGTTGATGATCGTCGGCTTGCCGAAGACCCCCTGGATGGCAGGAAATGGCGGACGGATCCGCGGCATTCCCCTCTGCCCCTCGATCGAGGCCAGGAGCGCCGTCTCCTCGCCGCAGACGAAGGCCCCGGCCCCCTCCTTGATCTTGAGATCGAAGGAGAACCCCGAACCCAGTATGTTCTCACCGACGAAACCCGCTTCCCGAGCATCGCGGATCGCCCGACCGAAATAGTCGACCGCCAGCGGGTACTCGGCGCGAATGTAGGCATAGCCCTTGGAGGCGCCGATGGCAAAGGCGGCGATCAGCATCCCCTCCAGCACCGTGTGGGGATCCCCCTCCAGGAGCGACCGATCCATGAAGGCGCCCGGGTCGCCCTCGTCGCCGTTGCAGACCAGATACTTCGGGTAGCCCGGCGCCCCGCGGGCAAACCCCCACTTCACCGCCGTCGGAAACCCGGCGCCGCCCCGCCCCCGGATATTGGCGATCTTGACCTCCTGGATCACATCCTCCGGGGACATCCCCCCACGCAGCACCTTCTCGATGGCCGCATAGCCGCCCCGGGCCCGGAACTGCTCGAAGGAGGTCGGATTCAACTGCCCGACATTGCGCAGGGCGATCCGCGTCTGCCGGGTGAGGAAACTCCCCTTCTCGGTATCCGGGTCATCGCTGCCGCAGATGAAATTCTTCTCCGGCAGTGGCCCCTCGCCCCGGTGGAAGCGGACGATCTTGGTGAGATTCTTGCGGTCGACGTTGCCGTAGAGATAGCCCTTGCCGTCGCCGTTGCGGATCTCCACCATCGGCTCCTGATGGCACATGCCCAGACAGCCGACATAGCGGAACGTGGCCTGGGGAAACCGCTCCCCGAGGAGCTTGGCCACTTCCTTGGCGCCGGCGGCGATGCCGCAGGTCCCCTCGCCGATGGTGATCAACATCCCTTGATCGCTCATGCCCGGGCCTCCTCATCCGACTGTTGACCGGGAAGAATTTCGTTGTGAACCCTGGCATGGTTGCGCAATGCCCGCTGTGCGTCCGCGCCCTTGAGATTGGGAAAGGTCTCTCCGTCGACCACCATCACCGGGGCCAGGCTGCAGCAGCCGATGCAGGCGACATTCTCCATAGTGTAGCTGCCGTTGATGGCCGTGTCCCGCTCGGGGTCATCGATCCCCAGGATGTGACGCAGCGACGTATTCAACCGATCGGCCCCCTGGACGTGACAAGCCGTGCCATGGCAAATCTTGATCAGGTGCCGCCCGACCGGGTTGAGGCGGAACTGGGCATAGAAGGTCGCCACCCCGTAAAGCTGGCTGGCGTTGATCTCGGTATTGGCGACCACCAGGTCCATCGCCTCCCTGGGCAGGTAGCCGTACTCGCCCTGGATGGCCTGAAGAATGGGCACCGCCGCCGAAGTGTCCGAGCCGATCTCGGCGATCCACTGCCTCACCTTTTCCGGTTCCACATGGGCTTCCAGGGATGACTTGTCCACGTCTTCGCTCCCGATTGAGATTCATGCCAGAAATTCAGGACGACCAGGGGCCGCCTCGCCGCGACCCGGTCCCCCTCCGGGAGGAACTGCCCTCCCTCGGGGTCCGGCCCCCCACCCGCAGAGCGGGGAAAAAAGCCGCACCGGGCAAAAAGGCCAACGTATCCCGGCCACACCCGGTCACGGACGGCGACGACCAGAAACTAAGACGATTCGCCGTCAATGACAAGACCCGATCGCAGCAGAGGAAGAGGTGCCTTCGCCCCGGGAGTATTCTACAATGGCGCACTGCTTGGTTGCCATCCCAGCCGTTACCCGGGGTTCCTGGACATGACTCAGAATCGCTCGATCTCGCCGAAATTCCTCCTCTTCGTGCTGGCGGTGGCCGTCGCCGCCGGGGCCTTGTCGACGACGCTCAAGGTCTGGCTTCTCCCCCACGCCCGGGCCCGCCAGGTCCCGGAACAGCTCCAGGGGATCCTCCTCGACAAGACCAAACCCGTCCCCGCCTTCCGCCTGACCGCCCACGACGGGACCACGGTCACCCGCGAGAGCCTCGCCGGGCGCTGGCACTTCCTCTTCTTCGGCTACACCCACTGCCCCGACATCTGCCCCACGGCGATGGGTGACATGGCCGCCGTCTTCACCAACCTGGAAGCACATCCCGGGCTCCTCGATACAACCCGAATGCTCTTCGTCTCGGTCGATCCCGACCGCGACACCCCCGAGTCCCTGAAGCAATTCGTCCCCTATTTCCGGGCCGATTTCCTGGGGCTGACCGGCCATATCGGCGAAATCGAAAACCTGACTCGGGCCCTGGGGGCCGGGTTCAGGAAAATCCCGGACAAGGAGGGTGAAGGATATCAAGTCGGCCACACCACCTCCGTCTTCCTCCTCGACCCCGAGGTGCGCCTGACGGCGCTCTTCCACCCGCCGGCCCACGACACCCAGCTCATCGCCGAGCGGTTCGTCGCCATCCGCGATCTTTATGCCAAGGAGAAGCAACCATGAAGAGATTTCCCCGAACCCAAGGGCTCGCCCTCCTCGCCCTTCTCGCCCTTGCCCCCGCCGGCGGCGAAGCCGCCGAGGTCGTCGCCCGGGAAGCCTGGATCCGCGAAGCGCCTCCGGTTTCCCAGGTCCTCGCCGGCTACCTCCGACTCGAGAATCGCGGCGCCACGCCGGCTTCCCTGGTCGGGGCCGCAGGGGCCGCCTTCGGTCGGGTGGAAATCCACGAAACGATCATGAAGGACGGTCAGGCCTCCATGCAGGCGGTCAAGAACCTGGCCATCCCCCCGGGAGGACAGATTTCCCTGGAACCGGGCGGTCTCCACCTCATGCTCATCGCCCCGCAGGGACCAGCCCCCCTCAAGGCCGGCAATCAGGTCCCCCTGACCCTCGCCTTCGATGACGGCAGCCGCCTGGAGGTCACCTTCGAGGTCCACAAGACCCACCAGAATGCCGGTGAGGATCCGCACCAAGGTCACGGCCCCGCCGCACCGGAATCCGGTACGGGCCCAAGCGACCATGACGCCGCAGGTCACGGAGGCGCCGCCGGTCACTGAAGCCCCGACCACACTGCCCGAAGGGAAAAGAGGGTACCAACATGCTCGAGGGGGGTAGGGGTCACCTCCTCCCCATCGACTCACCGGCCCTTGGGTACCCGGTTGACTTGGAGGGCAGCCACCAACAGGCAGAGAAGCGCCCAAACCACCGCTGCGGTCATTGCCCACAGATATGGGGTCTGGACCCAACTCCCGGCGTGGGCCGCCAGAGGTATGCGGATGATCGCCAGGGCGTGGGTGGCCGGGTTGAGGATCATGGTCCACCAAAGCCACGCAGGGGCCTGATCCAGGGGAAAGAGCGCCCCCGACAACATCCACATGGGGAGAAGAAAGACCGACATCACCGCATGGAAGCCGGCGGTGCTCTCCATGTTCCAGGCGATGACCACCCCCAGGGCGGTGAAGCCCAAGGTGGCGATGACGAGCCCGAGCAAAAGCAGCGCCGCCCCCCCCCAACCCGGCCAAAGCCCGAGGAAAGGACTCGCCGCCACCAGGACCAGACACTGGGCCAGGGTCACCCCGGTGGCCCCGATCACCTTGCCGAGGACGATGGCCAGCCGCGGGACCGGCGCCACCAGAACCTCCTGAAGGAGCCCCTGGTTGCGGTCCTCGATGATGGTGATGGTCGCGAAGATCCCGGAGAAGAGCGCCAGCATCAGGAGGACCCCGGGATAGAAATATTCGGCGTAGCTGACTCCCTCCAGCCCCGGCGCCCGGAACGAGGCGCCGAAACCGCTGCCCAGGAGTACCCACATCAACAGGGGTTGCGCCAGGCTCCCCACCACCCGATGCGGCTGCCGGAAAAAACGCAGGAACTCGCGCCAGGCCAGGGCACGAACGGCGAGGATCATGACGGGTTCTCCGGGTCGCTCTCCTCGAAGGTCGAGGAACGGGTCAGATGGATGAAACAATCCTCCAGGCTGGGGCGTTTGATGGCCAGGTCACGGATCGATTTCCCGTGCCGCGCCCAGAGCTTCTCCATCAACACTGCGGGCTCCGGAACGCCACTGACCAGAAAGGCGCCGCCGCGCTCCGTCACCGTCACCCCCGCCCCCTCCTCCCGAAGGCTTGCCGCAAGCCCCGGGCGGTCATCGGTGTGGATCACGAGCATCGTCTCCCCCAGAGCCGAGCGCAACCGGTCCGGAGTCTCCAGGGCGAGCAGGCGTCCCTGGTGAAGAATGGCCACCGCCGAGGCCGCCTCGGCCTCGCTGAACAAATGGCTCGTCATGAAGAGCGTCACCCCCCGATCCCGCCGAAGGGAGACCAGCGTCGTCAGGAAGGCCTCCCGACTCCCCGGGTCGAGGCCGGTCGTGGGTTCGTCCATGAGCAGGAGCCGCGGATGGTGCAGCATCGCCTTGACCAGCTCCGCCTGCCGGGCAAGACCACCGGAAAGGGTCCCCACCCGATCGTCCAACCTCCCCCCGAGGTCCGACCAGGAGAGGCTTTCGTCGAGACGCTCGCGGATCAGCCGCCGGCCCATGCCATACAGCTCGCCGTGAACGATCCAGTTCTCCCGCACGGTCAGGTGGGGATCGAGGGCCGGTTTCTGAAAGACCACCCCCATGGCCCTCCTGGCCTGGGCAGGCTCCTGGAACAGATCGACCCCCGCCACCCGCACCCGCCCCTCGCTCGGCCTCTGCAAGCCGCTGAGGATCCGGAAGAGGGTCGACTTGCCCCCGCCATTGGGTCCGGTCAGAACGACGAACCCCCCCTCCGGAACATGAAGATCCAGGGAGGCCACCGCCGTCCTGGGAGGAACCTTGCGGCGACCCGGATAACGATGAGTCACCCCTTGAACGACGACCATGCTCCCACCCTCCCGACTCCCCGCACGGGTCCTCGACAGCCACCGCCCCCCAACGGGACAGGGTGAACGCTGTCATACCCCCCGGTCAAGTCACAGCGACCAGGAGAGCCCTTTCGCCTTCAACCACGGAACTTCATACCCAAGAGCCCAAAGGACAAGGACGGACTATGCCGACATCAGTTACCCTAATGGCTCGATTCGCTTCGGGAAAAGATATATCGCAGAATGTAAATAGCCGTTGACCGACCGTGGCAATTGGGCTAAAAGGGGGCACTCCTCGCGCTGAGGAGGTGTCTTCAGGATTCCATCACAGGTCGGGAGGTAAACCATGTCCTCAGGAGAACACGCGCACCACTGGGAAGTCAGCTGGGCGCCCCTCGTGGCCACTGTCGGCATTCTGTTCCTGGTGCCGCTCTCCTTCTCTACCTATTTCGTCTACGGCAACCCCCTCCTGAGCTACATCTTCATGGGCGTCGGGACCCCGCTCCTCCTGGCGGGCATCGCCAAGTGGGTCGCCGAAGGCCACACCCAGAAGCCCCTGATCGCCGGTCTCTCCCCCTCGGCCCTGCCGATCTTCATCATCTCGGAGGTCTTCATCTTCCTGGGTCTCTTCACCGCCTACTGGACGATGCGCCTCTCCGCCGACACCTGGCCGCCGGCAGGTACCCCCGCCCACATGAATCTCGTCCTGCCGCTCATCATGACGGTGATCCTGGTCACCTCGTCGATCACCTACCATGTGGCCGAGGCCAAGTTCGACGCGGGAAACAAGGGCGGTTTCAAGTTCTGGCTCTTTCTCTCCATCCTCCTCGGGGCGATCTTCCTGGGCTGCACCCTCTACGAGTACAGCCACCTGATCCACCAGAATTTTGTCCCCTCGACCAACGCCTACAGCACTGCCTTCTTCTCGATCACCGGCTTCCATGCCTCGCATGTTCTGGTCGGATTGGGGATCTTCCTCGCGGTCCTCTTCGCGGCCCTGGCCGGCAAGACCAACAAGTATTTCATCTTCAGCGCCGGGGTGTACTGGCACTTCGTGGATGTGGTGTGGTTCTTCGTCGTCACCCAGATCTACTACTGGTAGCAGGTGGGAGGGGTGCCTGGGAGAGGTCGAGTCCTTCTGGCGGCGGTACTGCTGTGGATGCTGGTGGCGCCATCACCAGCATCCTCCCAGTACTTCCGGCAGAGGGAGTCCAACATCGACCCCAAGATTTTTCACATCGACGACAAGACCTTTCTCGGGGTCAAGCTGGATCCGGCCCTGAAGCTCAAGGACGGGACGGGGAGGGAGTTCACCCTCAAGGAGATGCTGGAGACCCCCCTGATCCTGGTGTTCTCGTACTATCGGTGCGATGGTAGCTGTTCGGCGGTCAACTCGGCGCTCAAGGCCCTGCTGGAGGAACCTGGGCGCATGGCCATGGGGCAGGGCTTTCGGGTGCTGACCCTCTCGTTCGACGAGCATGACGATGCGGTCACGCTCGGGAAGTTCGCGACGGATCTCGACTTGCCGGAGGAGTGGAAGGAGAAGTGGACCCTGGCGCTGTTCGCCGACCCGGGAGACATCAAGCGGGTGACCGGACGGGTGGGGTTCAAGTTTTTCTGGTCGGCGCCGGACATGACCTTCTTCCACCCGAACGTGCTGATCTTTCTCTCCCCCGACGGGCGGGTGGCGCGCTACCTCAACGCCATGTCGAACGATCGGCAGGACCTGGACATGGCGATCCTGGAGGCGCGCAAGAGTCAGTTCGAGCCGCACGAGATCGTGGACTATGTGGCAAGCCTCTGTTTCAGTTACAGCTTCAAGGACGGGCGGTATGTGTACAACATCCCCCTCTTTGTGGGAGCAGGCTCCCTGCTTCTCGGGATTTTGCTGTTGGTCGGATCGTTGGTGATATTCAAAAAGAAGAAGGTCACGACAAGGGAGGAAGCTTGATGAAAGCGCGGATCTTGGCAGTTGTCGGGGGCCTGCTCCCCGGGATGCCGGTGCTGGCCGAAGCGGCCGAAGCGGGGGCCATTCAGGATCCCGCTGCCGGATGGGATCACCTCTGGAACGAGGTGCTGATCGACCTGACGGTGATGGGCGGCGTCTTCGCCGCGCTCGCGGTCTGGTGGCTGATCAAGTACAAGGCCACAAGCCCAACCCAGATCGGTCGCGGACCGAAGCTCTCGCGGGCCCAGACCTGGTCGTGGGCGCTGGTCCCCGCCTTCGTCTTCATGGCGGACGACTTCTTCCTGGCGGCCAAGGGATGGACGTTGTGGAACATCTACCGCACGGTTCCCGAAAATGCCATGGAGGTGAAGGTCACCGGCATGATGTGGAACTGGCAGTTCGAGTACGAGAACGGGGTCACGACCCAGTTCTACCCCCTGGAGGAGGGCGAGGCCAAGGGCGACGGTCTGGTGGTGCCGGTCGGCAGGCCGGTCGTCCTCAGAATGACCTCCCTCGACGTGGTCCACTCCTTCGGCCTGACGGACTACCGGGTGAAGGAGGACCTCATGCCGGGTCGCATCACCTATATCTGGTTCTATCCCAAGGAGGTCAAGGAGAGCGTCGTCACCTGCACCGAATATTGCGGCATGAAGCACTCCTACATGTACGCCCCGGTCAAGGCGGTGTCCGCGACCGATTTCGATTCCTGGATGAACAAGAAGAAGCAGGGTGGTGCCTGATTCAGGTTCTTATCAGCGGGAGAATGGTCTCATGAGCGCGCAGTCACACGGGTTCAGCCTGAAAGAGTGGATTTTCACCACCGATCACAAGAGAATCGGCATTCTCTATCTCATCGGTTCCGTCGCAGCCTTCGCCGTGGCCGGGATCATGGCCCTCCTCATCCGGGTGGAGCAGTCGAGCCTCGGACCGACCGTCTTCGGCTCTATCGAAGACGCCGGCAACCACTACAACACGTTTCTCTACTTTCATGGCGCCGCCATGATCCTCGGGTTCCTGATCCCCGGATTGACCGGGTTCGCGGCCAACTACTTCCTGCCGCTGATGATCGGCGCCAAGGACGTGGCCTTCCCCCGGATCAACGCCCTGTCGGTCTGGCTCTTCTGGGCCGGTATCGTCATGGCGCTCCTCACCTTCCTGGTCCCGGACGGCCCGGACGTGATGTGGACCGGCTATCCCCCCTATTCGATCAAGACGGGGGCGAACACGGCCTTCTACGTGTTCACGGTGCATCTCATGGGCTTCGCCTCGATCCTCGGCGCGGTGAACTTCCTGGTGACGGTCATCTACATGCGGGCCCCGGGAATGGGCTGGAACCAGCTCAACATGTTCGTCTGGTCGACGGTGACCGCCTTCATCATTCAGCTCGTCTTCGTCCCGGTTCTGGCGGCAGCGGTGACGATGCTCCTCTTCGACAAGTACCTGGGGACAAACTTCTTCAATCCCGACCTGGGCGGTGACGTCCTGCTCTATCAGAATCTTTTCTGGTTCTACTCGCACCCGGCGGTCTACGTGATCCTGCTGCCCGCCCTGGGGATCCTCTTCGAGATCGTCTCGACGATGTCCAAGAACCCCATCTTCAACTACAAGGCTGCGGTCTATGGCGGCATGTGGGGAATCGTGCTGATCTCCGGCGAGGTCTGGGTACACCACCTGTACGTCTCCGGGATGCCGAACTGGATCCGGATCGGGCAGATGGTCAGCACCCTCCTGATCTCGGTCCCGGTCGGGCTCCTGACGATCTCTCTCTTCGGGACGCTCTTCCGGGGGGCCATCACCTACAATGTCAGCATGACCTATGCGGTCTCCTGTCTCTTCCTCTTCCTCATCGGCGGATTGACGGGGATCCCGCTGGCGATGACGGCCTTGGATCTGCACCTCTCCGAGACCGCCTTCGTCCATGCCCACTTCCACTACATCATGGGGATCTTCGCCGCCTTTTCGGTCTTCGCGGCGGTCTACCACTGGTTCCCCAAGATGACCGGGAAGATCGCCAACGAGCGGACCGGCAAGATCGGCTTCTGGTTCAATTTCATCGGGGTCAACGTCACCTTCATCCCCCTGTTCAAGATCGGGGTCGAGGGGATGCCCCGCCGCTACTTCGACTACCAGATGTTTCCCCAATTCGAGACCTACCACATGATCGCCATGGTGGGGGCTCTCCTGATCGCGGTCGGGATCGCGATCACCATCCTGAACTGGATCATGAGCGCCGCGAAGGGGGAGAGGGCTCCTGAGAATCCTTGGAACTCCGCCTCTCTCGAATGGACCCATTGCCCGAGCCCTCCGGGACCGGGCAACTTCCCCAAGGATGTGGTCGTGACCGCCGACTGGACCCCCTACGACTACGGTCGGAAAAAGTAGCTCGTTGAGGAAGTACCGACCCGGTCCCCAGGCTCTCACTCAACTTCCTTTCCCGACGGCGCCTCTCGCGCCGCCGGGGAGGGAGGGGGGGGCCAGGGGACAAGAGGTCGGCGATGGGAAGCGACACCCGTGAGGCAGTGTCGGGCCAGGGACCGCCTCGGGGGGATTGTTGGCTGCGGTGGGATGGGGAGGCAAGATGGATTCCGGCAAGGGTGGCAAACCTTCGGACGATGAGGTGAGGCGGTCGAGGGGAAAGTATTTGTGGGGGGCCTTTCTCGCCCTGTTGGCAGTGTTCATGTATGTCTCGATTTTTTATAAGGTCTCCCATTTCGGCCCCTGATCGTGCGGGGTGGGTAGCAAACCATGGACGACGGAATCATCGCGGGGCTTCCGCACCTGCAGGCGACTTTGAACGCCTCCGCCTTGGCGCTCATGGGGTTGGGGTATCTGCGGAAGAGGGGTGGCGATGAGGGGCAACACCGCCTTCTCATGCTGGCAGCGGTCGCGGTTTCGGCGGTGTTCCTGGTTTCCTATCTGATTTATCATGCCCATGTGGGCAATGCTCGATTTGCCGGAACGGGTTGGATTCGTCCGGTCTATTTTTCAATTCTGGCGATTCATGTCGTCACCGCGGCCCTGGTGGTTCCGATGCTTGTTGCGACTCTCTTCAGGGCGTTCAGGGGAAGGCGGGAAGAACACAGGCGGATCGCCCGGGTGACACTCCCGGTTTGGGCCTTTGTTTCGGTGACCGGGATCGTGGTTTATCTGTTGGCTTTTCATGTCTATCCTGCCGGGCCGGGGGGGGTGTGATGACCTTCGCCAATTGGGTGGAGTTGGCCAAGCTGCGGATCGGGGTAATGATCGCCCTGACGGCGGTGGTGGCCTACGTGGCCGTCGCCGAGACAGTGCGCCTGGATGAGATCATTCCCCTTGTCGTCGTCATGCTGCTGGGATCGGCCAGTTCGGCAGTGTTCAACCACTACCACGACCGGGACATCGACCGGCGCATGGCGCGGACCTCCGGTCGGCCATTGGCACGGGATCTCCTGGGAAGTCCTGGGAAGGTCCTCTGGCTTGCGGCCCTGCTCCTTGCGATCGGGGTTGGGTTGTCGCTCTGGCTATTCAATGGGGCCGTCGCGCTGCACCTCTTCCTGGGGGCCTTCTTTTACGGGGTCGTCTATACCGTCTGGTTGAAGCGGCGGACGTGGCTCAATATCGTCCTTGGCGGGCTGGCGGGCAGCTTCGCGGTGTTGGCCGGCGCAGCGGTGGCCGGGGAGTGGCAGGGAACCCTGCCGCTCATGCTGGCACTGGTCCTCTTTTTCTGGACCCCCTCCCACTTTTGGAGCCTCGCCATCCACCTCAAAGAGGAGTACGGACGGGTGGGGGTGCCGATGCTGCCGGTGGTGGTGGGACGGGCCAGGGCGGCAAAGTTCGTGTTGCTCAACAGCGTTCTGCTGGTCGTGGCCTCCCTGATGCCCTGGGTGCTGGGCGACCTGGGCGGGATCTACCTGGGTGGAGCGATCCTTTCCGGCTCCCTGATCCTTCTTGGCAACTGGCGGATGGTGCGGCTGCCGACCCCCGAGATGGGATGGGCCAACTTCATGGGGTCCATGCGCTATCTGGGGATGCTCTTCCTCGCGATCTGCCTGGACGTTTCTCTCTGACGCTCACCCTCCGGGTTGACGGCACCGCCCTCTTGCACATCGGAAAACGCTCAGAAAATGAGGTCCGCCCCCTCGCCGCCGGCACGGGTGGCCACAAGGTCGATGATGCTCCCGTAGATACCCCCGGCGATCACGGTCGCAAAGAAGATCATTCACGGGGAGTACCCCGGCGCCTCCGGGCCGCTCAAGGCGCCGGCGGCCAGAGGAAGCGAAACGACCGTGCCCATGCAGGCACCCCGCAACCAGGGGCGATAGCGGAACCCCAGGAGTGGATGAATCGTGTAGGCCCCGGCCAGGGCTACCTCCATGCCAATCAGGATCCGATCGGTCAGGATGGCCCAGAAGATGGGATGGATTCGGCCTGTGGCCATACTGGCAGTTCTTGCCTGAACTCCCTGACAAACTCCTCCCGGCTCAATCCCTCGGTCAACAACAGCGCCCGGGGAAGGATCGTCGGCTGATACTGGATTTTATCAGGAGTGGTCTCCTGATGGATTTTCATCCCACCCACCCCCCCGACCGAGAACAAGGCAACAAGGAAGGCATGAGTCAGCAAAAGCATCCGGGGTCGGCGCGAAATCAACCGGAAATGCTTGTAGAGCAGAAAACCGACCAGCAGAGCGATTCCAAGCACGCGAGTCAGGTGCGGCTCCGAACCTATCCCCAGTGAAAAAGCCACGGTCTTGATCAGGACATCCCCAAGGACCCAAGCCACGCCGGCTACGGAGGCCAGTATGGTATGTCCCGACACCAGGGAGACTCCGGTCGCGATTCGCCCGGATGTGGCCCAGATGACCACCCAGAGGAGGAGCAGAACGAGTCTGCCCCACGCGTCCGACAGCACATCGGCGACCTCCGGTTCGTCCTGAAGATTCCATGTCTGAAGAGAAAACAACAAGATGAGAAGGATCACCAGCGGCAGCGCCACCACCCAACTGCGCATCCACTGCCTTTTTTCAAGGAGTCTCTCCGGCGCCACCGCCTGCCCGGGGAGCCGGATACGAAAGGTCGTCTGCCCCAGGCGCACCCACTCGTCGGGGGCCAAAGGGGCCGAACGGTCGGCTTCGGCAAGGCGCATCATCCGCCTGCCGGCGTGACCACGACTGGTACCGTTCAGCGAACCCAGATCCCGGATCTCAACCCCCCCCGCCGCATTCAGGGAGAGTTCGGCATGGGCAGGGGCCACATGGGGATCGTCGAGGATCACATCCATGTCGTAGCCCCGCCCGACGCGGCAGGGCCAACGGGTGATGGCATGGCGTGAACCCAACTCGCCGGCACGATCGATTATTTCGAGGAAGGCGACGGCTGCCATTGGATCCCTCCCAGAATACGGTCGATAAACTCCAGCGCTGCCGCAGTCGTCACCCCGGAAAGGGCCAGAGTCACCGACAAAGCCTCCTCGACCTCCGGCATGATCATCGCGGTCAGATGAAAGTCGCTCAAGGTGGGGCGTTTGCGAAAGGCTGCCGCACACAACAACACCTTGGCACGCGCCCCCTTCAGGGCCACAATGCGGTCCAGGCAGTAAACCGGGAAATATATCTCCTTGTTCTTGGATTTCTCAACTTCAGAACGAAATCGATTTTCCACCAGGTTGGCAAATTGGAATGAATTCAAACCCCGATTGCGGATCCATGAATATCCCGCAGATTGGGAGTTGAGTCTCAGTTCGTCATTGATATAAATGTCGGTCTTCAGGATGCAGGCATTGCTCTCCAACTCATACTTCTTCTCCGCAGCGACATCGACTGACCGGCCACAGCTCATTCCGGGCAACAGCTTGCCCGGGACCTGAAATCCCCCCAGCGCCACCGTCTCCCACTCCTGATCGTGCAGGCGCTGGAAGAGTCGGGAGCTGTGCCGCTCGACCTGCTGCCAGAGTTCGGCGGCAAAATCGACAGGCGGTCCCCCGGACCGCGCCGTCTGCAGGAGGGCGGCGGCAAAACGCCCCGGCACCAGAAAGTTGACCATCTCCGCATCCCGACGCCCGGAGACGTTGACGCCGAACACGGCGCCGTCCGCCGTGACCGCCGGACCGCCGCTCATACCGGGGTTCAGGGCGCCAGTGAAGTGAAACCTCTCGATGAAATAATCTTCCGAAATACCATTGAAGGTCCCCTCCGTGATCGTGATCCCCTGGTTGAGGGGATACCCCAGGGAATAACCGTTCTCGCCTCGGGACGGCGCCTCGTCACGAATGACCAAAGGAGACACCGAGGTCAAATCGCTCTTGACGACCGCGAGATCATTCACCACATCGACCGCCACCAACTCCAGCTTACCCTGCCGATGATCATGCGTTTCATAGTTGAGCTGATAGATCTCGGGCTGCATCACGAATTCCGATACCACATGGTAGTTCGTCACCATCATTCCGTCGTTGCTGACGACAAAACCGGTGCCGGTCGAGCTGTGCGTGTCGCTCCCGCGCACCAGGGTCCGGACCTTGACCACGGCAGCGCGCACCTTCTCGAAAACGGGACGGGCAGAGGTGGAGATGCCCTCATCAGCCAACGCAGGCGGTGCGCAACCGAGCCCCAGGAGGGAAACGGCCACGAACAACCACACGCCCCTCACCGTGGCGACCGGATCGAAGGAGCGCCGCTCGCGTGCACGGTCCAACCGCCCGGAAGGCGACCAGGACCCGACCAGACAACACCGGGTGATTTCGACATATGGGTCACTCATGCCTTTCCCCAGGGCCGGATTCGGGAGGTGCCGAAAACCCCACCCCTTCCATTCTGACGGACGAAAACAAAGCGGGTAACACAATCAACCCTCCCAGGGTCCCGTCGCATTCCGCAACAGGTTCCGCAACACCCGAAACCATAGCTATCGAAAGAGCGGTTCCAAAAGCTGGCGGGGCCGAACTGCGGTCTGGACGGTAACCGTTAAGCAGGACGTGAGCAAGGATATCATCCCGTTATTTCAGGGGCTTTGCCCCCGGACACCAACCGCGTGGGAAGGTGGGGCCTCCCCCGCAGGCTTCACCAGCCGTATACTGAGCTTGCGCTTGGATTACCAGAGGAGTTGGAAACCTTGAACGCCCAGGCGCGGGAGTTGGAAGAGACCATCGCCAGGAACATCGCGGAGATCTTGGAGACATGAAGACGGAAATCATTCAGAGCCTGACCCGGAGCTTCGAGGACCACGCCCAGCAGACCGAAACCGGGGTGGAGTACTGGCTGGCCCGCGACCTTCAGCACCTGCTGGGATACGGAGAATGGCGCAACTTCAACACCGCCATCTCCAAGGCCAAAACGGCCTGTGAGGGGTCGGGCCATCCGGCGGCGGACCATTTTGTTGGCGTCAACAAAATGGTCGATCTCGGCTCCGGTAGCCAGCGCCAGATCGACGACCTCATGCTCACCCGTTACGCCTGCTACCTGATCGCCCAGAACGGCGACCCACGCAAACAGGAAATCGCCTTCGCTCAGACCTACTTCGCCATCCAGACCCGGCGGGCGGAGTTGATCGAGCAGCGTTTGCTGGAGGCCGAGCGCATCAACGCCCGCAAGAAACTCGGTGCCACTGAAAAGGAGCTGTCCACCGTCATCTTCGAGCAGACCGGCGGTAACCAAAACTTCGCGGTCATCCGCAGCAAGGGCGACCACGCCTTGTTTGGCAAAACCACCCAGGCCATGAAGGCGCAGTGGCAGGTGCCCGACAGCCGCCCCCTCGCCGATTTCGCCCCCACCATCATCCTCAAGGCCAAGGACTTCGCCGCCGAGATCACCGTTTTCAACGCCCGGGAACACGGCATGAAAACCGAATCGGCCATCTCCCGCGAACACGTCACCAACAACCAGGCGGTGCGCAATACCCTGCTGGAACGTGGCATTCGCCCCGAATCCTTGCCGCCCGCCGAGGACGTGAAGAAGGTGGAACGACGCCTTGCCTCCGAAGAGAAGAGATCGCTGAAAAACCCGGATACGCTGTTGCCCGAGGAGTGAGGCACGAAAGGTGAAGCCATGAACGAGGCACTGGAGATGTTGAACACCCAGGCGCGGGTGTTGGGAGAGACCATCGCCAGGAACATCGCGGAGATCTTGGAGATATGAAGACGGAAATCATTCAGAGTCTGTCTTGGAATCACGGAGATGAGGAGAAATCCATGTTGCACGCCATAGAAGAAGAAGTCGTCCTGCCCGCCGATGGCAAACTGCCGGAAGCATTCCATGCGGCCTTCGGACGCAGGGCCAGGATCATCGTGCTGTTGTCGGAACCCGTCGAGAGCGCAGAGCCTGACCAGGATGATGCGCAACGGTTGATGGCGTTTGCCGGAACCATCGACTGGCCCATGGATGATCCCGTGGCCTGGCAACGGCAACAGCGCAAGGAATGGGATCGGCCATGGGATCGCTGAATTTCCTGCTCGACACCAACGCCGTCATCTTCCTGCACAAGGGATTATTGAAGGATCCCTTGCCCCCGGGCCGCATGGCGATTTCGTTCATCACCGAAATCGAGTTGCGCAGCTTCCCTGGGCTGCAAAGCGAGCAGGAAGCCTGGTTGGCGCGATTCCTCGCCAATGTTCAACATATTGGTTTATCCCATGAAATCAAGGAAACCGCCATCAGGTTCCGTCGCCTCCATCGACTCAGGATCCCGGATGCCCTCATTGCCGCCAGCGCCACCCTCCACGGCGCGGTATTGCTGACCAATGACGATCAACTGCATAAGGTCTCCGAGTTGATCTGCCGTAGATTGGAATTGACCGCCCCGGCGCCTGGACTGGAAAAAACCATCGCCGCCAATGTGGCGGGGATTTTGGAGGAGTGAGGATGGCGAAGTGGCGTGAGTGCGCAGGAGCATGTCCCTCGGGCTCCCTCAATCAGGCTGATTTCGCGATGGGCGGAAATTGCCAGACCGGGATTTTTCCTGTCACCAACTGATAGGCGTACTCTGGAGCCAAATCAAACCCTCAGGGCCACGCCAACGTTGGCCATTCATCGAGAAAAACACGCTGGAACTCCTCCTGATCGCGTAACGGTGCGGCATTTGGGGTGGAACGCACCAGCTCTGCCAGATCCGCCACACCGCTCTCGCCCGAGTTGAAGGTCAAACGCAAACGGTAGTCACCCAAATATTCCACGGATCGAACGGCAACAGGCACGGCACCTCTCCTCACACTTCCACCAGTCCCAGCACCCGCGCAGGCAGTCGGCCATCCAAAACGTTGGATGAACGAATGTCCATCACGGCCCGAAACTCATTGTAACGCACATGGATGTGCGGCGGATTATGTTCATTGAAATACATGAACACAACAATTCCAAGAAACCTTGATAATTCAGACATATTGCACAGCTCACCTCCCACATCCAGCAACAGACCCTCCTAGCCCCGGAGTAACCGTTCAGGGGGGCATGGGGAGGGGTATCATCCTGTTATTTCAGGGGCTTCGCCCCCGAACCCCCACCAAGGGGGCAGGCGGAGCCTCCCCCTCGGGCTCCCCCAACCACTTTCGCTATGCAGCCGGCTGCCAAATCATCTCCCGGGTCTTCTGAAAACCGATCCTCGGCCAGGTCTTGATGGTATCTTCCAGGTGCCAGGTGTTCCGCGCCAGGAAGACCGCCGCCCCGTCGTGATCCTCCGCCAGACTCGCCGAGTTCGCATCCCCGAAACGTTTGAGTTCCGCCGGTTCCGCCGTCAACCATCGCGCCGTCACGAACCCCGTCGCCTCGAACCGCACCGGAATATCGAACTCGGTCCGGATCCTGTCCGCCAACACCTCGAACTGAAGCGCCCCCAACACCCCGACGATCCATTCGTTGCCAAGGTTCGCCTTGAAGATCCGCGCCACCCCCTCCTCCCCCAACTGCCGCAAGGTCCGCTCCAGGTGTTTGCCCCGCAACGGGTCGTCCGCCCGGACCCGCCGCAACAGCTCCGGTGCGAAACTCGGGATGCCGGTAAAACGCAACGGCTCCCCCTGCGTCAGCGTGTCACCGATCCGGAGGTTGCCGTGGTTCGGAATGCCGATGATGTCACCCGCCCACGCCTCCTCCGCCAACTCCCGATCCTGCGCCAGAAAGAGCATCGGATTGTGAACATTGAGACCCTTGCCGCTGCGAACGTGATGCAACCGCATCCCCCGCTGGAAATGACCCGAACAGAGACGGACGAAAGCCACCCGATCCCGGTGCTTGGGATCCATGTTCGCCTGGATCTTGAACACGAAACCGCTGACCTTCGTCTCCTCCGGGTCCACCAGCCGCTCCACCGCCGGCTGCGGTCGCGGCGACGGCGCCAGGCGACCCAAACCCTGCAACAGCTCCCGAACACCGAAATTGCGAATGGCGCTGCCGAAAAAGACCGGGGTCAAATGCCCCTGGCGATAACTCTCCAGGTCGAACTTCGGGCACAACCCCCCCGCCATCGCCACCTCCTCCCGCAGCGTCGCCAGGGCCTCCGCCGGAACCCGGTCGGCCAACCCCGCCCCGTCCAGACCCGTAAAACTCTCCCCCGCCAGATCGGTCCCGCCACGGTCCAGCAACAACAACCGCTCCGCCAACAGGTCATAACACCCCAGAAACGAACGCCCCATCCCCAACGGCCAGGTCACCGGCGTCACCTCCAGGGCCAGGGTCTGCTCAATCTGATCCAGAAGATCGAACGGCGGCAATCCATCCCGATCCATCTTGTTGATGAAGGTGATGATCGGCACGTTGCGCAGTCGACACACCTCGAAAAGCTTCAAGGTCTGGCTTTCGATCCCCTTGGCGGAATCCAATACCATCACCGCCGAGTCCACCGCCGTCAGGGTCCGATAGGTGTCCTCGCTGAAATCCTGGTGCCCGGGGGTGTCCAGCAGGTTGAACGTACACTCCTGGTAGTCGAAGGTCATCACCGAGGCGGTGACCGAAATCCCCCTCTCCCGCTCCACCTTCATCCAGTCCGAATGCGCCGATCGACGGTTCTGACCGCGAGCCTTGACCTCGCCCGCCATCTGGATCGCGCCACCAAAGAGGAGCAATTTCTCGGTCAGCGTCGTCTTGCCCGCATCCGGGTGGGAAATGATCGCAAAGGTCCGTCGCCGTCCCACTGCTTCAGTAAGAGATGTCATCGAACTCCACCAAGTTGGTCAATTCCAGCGGGTTGATCATCGACACAGCGCCCCTTCACCAGGTTGGTCACCGACACGGCGCCCACTTCACCGGCGACCCTTCATCGGCATCCGGAGCTTCGCCTCTCCGCACCGGATGGAAATCTCCGGGAAAATCGGGGTATGATGCCCGCTCGGTGGGGGGACGGAGGTCGCACACCCGGGCAGATGGGCAAGCAAGCCCTCTTCCGGGCACGGGGGCAATCATGGAAAATCAGGGAGCTGTCCATGGCGGAGTTGGTCCTGATCGTCGATGACGACGGCGATCTGGTTTCCTTTCTTACCCGAACCCTGCACGGCGAGGGATACCGTACCACCGTCGCCGGCGACGGCGCCTCGGCCCTGACCAAGGCCCTCGATCCCCACGACCGCCCGGCCCTCATCCTGCTCGATGTCGTGCTGCCCGATATCCCCGGGCTGGAGGTCTGCCGCAAACTCCGCGCCGCCGCCGAGACCCGGGATACCCCCGTCCTCATGCTCTCGGCCAGGGGCGAGGAGGCCGACAGGGTCACCGGCTTCGAGGTCGGCGCCGACGATTATGTGGTCAAGCCCTTCTCCATTCGCGAACTGCTGCTCCGGGTCAACGCCCTCCTCCGCCGCCTCGCCCACACACCCCCCGTCAGCGACGCCAAGGCCATCCCGGGCCTGCTCGAACTCGACCGCCCCGCCCACCGGACCTGGGTCAACGGCAACGAGATCCTCCTCACCCCCATCGAATTCCGGCTGCTCGACACCCTCATCTCCCGACGCGGACGGGTCCAGAGCCGGGAAACCCTTCTCGAAACCGTCTGGGGAGTTCAGGCCGACGTCCAGACCCGGACCGTGGATGCCCACATCAAACGCCTGCGCGAGAAACTCGGGGCCGCAGGACCCTACGTGGAGACCCTCCGCGGCATCGGTTATCGCTTCCGCCCGGCGGGAAATCCCCCCGGTTCCGCATGACCCCCGCCGCCGGCTTCACGAGCCGTCGGGCAGGCCGGCGCCGCCCGCCCCTTCGACAAACCGAAGCCCCCGCCGGCCCCGGCCTTTGCCTCCCCTCGCGTCCGGGAAACAACCCGGCCCGTCGCTCCCCGCCGGCGAGCCCCCACCCCGGCATTCAGGGAGTTCCCAGGCCATGAACGACGACGTCCTGCTCTCGCAAATCAAGAACGAACTGGCCCAGAACCGCCCCCATCCCGAAACCTGGGCCACCGCCCTGGCCCGATGCGAAGAGAACAGGGTGGCCGCCAAGTCTCTCTACCGGCAGCTCCGCCTCGAAGAACTTCGCAAGCAGGCCGAATCCGAGTCCCTGGTTGCCCCCCCGGGAACACCAACAACGCCCCCCGCCGGAAAGCCACCGGAACCGTCCGATGCTGACCTGGATCCGTCCGTCGACCTCAGCCTCTCCCTCGACTCGTTCTATGAGGCCGAATTCGACAACGAAATCCGCGAAGCCAAGGGGTGCCTCTACCACGCCGCCCTGGTGACGCTCGTCCTGATCGCCATCCTCCAGTGGTTTCTTCTCTGACGAAGGAGTCCCTTCTCCAAACAGGTGGTCCGCGATCGTGACCCCGGGCGGGATGCTCCGGATTCAGAATCCGATCGGCTCACTGACCTCCGCGACCGTTGACGGCACCTGCCTACAGGCCCTTTCCATCAGCGCCAGGAGATGGTCCATCAGTGTCGAGGTTCCCTCGTCCATGACAAAGGATACCGACGTCGCGGGGGTGATGATGGTCACCATTCCCGTGGAAGAGCGGTAGAACGTGGAAATCTCCCCGGCCCGGACGACCACCTCGGTGCAACCGATGTTGCTGCTCCGGAATTCCCCGCGAAACGACAGGGTCCCATCCGGTGAAACCAAGCGCAAAAGACCCATGACTCCCTCTCTGCCGGAGTGTCGGACCGGCCTTCTCCACGGACACGTTCGACCCGGAAAAGCACGGCACGCAAAGCAGGATAGCCCATTATCCCCCTGGATCCACGGAATTTTCCCCGGTCCGGTCGGCGACCGACCCGGCTTCCCCGAACCCCGGAAAGTCAGCCCCGGCCCGGGACAAGGCCGGCAGCGCCGATCACCCCCGAATGGGTCCCGAAGGCCGCCTGGACGATGGGGATCTCCCGAGCAAAGGGATTGATGGTCCGGGTGACCATCGTCTCGCCGATGGCCTCGAAGAGGGGCTTGCCCAGGTTGGCACAACCGCCACCGATGACAATGATCTCCGGATCGAACAGGCTGACCATGCCACCCAGCCAGATCCCGAGGAACTTCCCCTGGGTCGCGATGATTTCCCGAGCAAAGGCATCCCCCTCGCGGGCCGCCTGGCCGACCAGAGTCATGGTGATCCGCTCCAGGTCCCCCTCGGCCAGGGCCACCAGGGAGGTGGCTATCCCCTCCCGGCGAATCCTTCCGATCGCCCAAGCGGTCATGGCCGTACCAGAGGCCAGGGCCTCGATGCAGCCAAGGTTGCCACAACCACAGCGGCGCTCTCCCAGGGGCTCGATGGCCACATGCCCCCCCTCTCCCGCCGCCCCGTTCTTGCCCCGCAGCAGGGCGTTATTGACCACGAAACCGGTGCCAATGCCCGTACTCACCGTGACATAGACCACCGAACGGCCATACCCCTTGGCCGCCCCCCAGCGGGTCTCAGCAAGGGCGGCCGCATTGGCGTCGTTGTCGATGGTGACCACCATAGGAAAACGGGCCTCCAGCAGTGCCTTCAGTGGAACGTCCCGCCAACCTCGCAAATTGGGCGGATTGTAGACAAATCCCGTCTCCGGATGGACCGGCGCCGGAATGCAGACGCCAATGCCGCCAATGCCGCCCGCCCCCACCCCGTTCCGCGAAAGAACCGCCTCAATCACCTGACAGATCGACTCCAAGGGATCGCCGGGACCAGTATCGACAAAGGTCGGCTGTTGCCAGACACCCGCTGGGGAGATCTCCCCCGTCGCACCATCCACCAGCGCCCCGGCGATCTTCGTCCCACCCACATCAATTCCGATGACCTGATCCCTCATGTTCACCTCGCTCCTCCAGCCACCTTCCCAGAGCCACGGGAGACTCAACCCGGGGGTGAATGCCTGCGCCCGGCGTCTCGCGCCACCACCCGGAGGGTCCCCCACCCGGAACAGCCAGATCCAGAATCCCCCGTCGCCCGGGATATTACGCCATCTTGGCCATTCGGGCCAACGTCCGCTCCCCATCCTCCCGTCACCGCACAGCCCCGGTCATGAAAAAACAGGAGAACCCCTTCCGGCACCATTTCCCATCGGCGCAATTGTTCTGATACACTGGCGAAGGGCTGTTGGCGGGGTGCTCATCGTGATAAGGGCAACCGGCAAAGCGCTACAACGAAAAGCACAGCGAAAGGCAGTTGGCGGGGCACTACAGTCGGTCGTCCTCGGGGAAGGGCTCCGGTCGCTCCGGTACCAGGGCCCGGCTCGGGAGCGGCTCAAGGGCGACTCACAGGCAACGAGACCGGTGGCCCTCATCGTGATCGGTCGAGTCCAAACCAGGGGACGAAGGGCGGATCAGGAAACATGATCAAGAGAATCTCCATCGACCAGTTGCAACCGGGAATGGTGGTCCAGAGCTTCGTCGGCGACTGGCCTGCCGAGACTTTTCACTTCTTCGGCAAGACCGTTCCCGACCGACAGTCCATCACCGAACTGACGGATGTCGGTATCCGCGAACTCTATGTCCACGTCCATGCCGACGAGGGCGAGCCCGATCTGCCCACCCAGGAGGACGTGGAAAGGCTCCTTGAGGGGCAGCTGCGGGAACTCGGCGGAGAAACCGATCCCCATGCCCCCCCCGATGCGGATTGGCAGGAACGGCTCGGGCATGAACTCGAAGAGGCCGTCAAAATCGAAAAGGCCGTCCGCGAGGAGGCCAACAGAACCCTGGAAAGCGTCCGCATGGGCGGGCAGGTCGACCTCCCGACCGTGATCTCGGCCTCCCGGCGATCAATGGAGTCGATCTTCCGCGACCACGAGGCCCTCACCGCTATCGCCCTCCTGAAGAACCGCAGCGACCAGGCCTTCGAACACTCGGTCAATGTCGCCATCCACCTCCAGGCCTTCGGCAGGTTGATGGGGTGGAGCGAAGAAGAGGTGGTCGATATCGGCGTTGCCGGCATGCTCCACGATCTCGGCATGGCCAAGGTCCCCTTCCACATCGTCCGCAAGACCGGCCGGCTCACCCGCGGCGAGTTGCAGCTTTGCCACCAGCACGTGGAGTTCACCCTCCAAATCCTCGAATCAGTCCCGAACCTCTCCGAAAAAGCCTGGCTTGTCGCCGCCCAACACCACGAGCGCTTCGACGGCACCGGCTACCCCAAGAGTCAGACGGGACGCGAAACGAGTATCGAGGGCGAAATCGCCGCCATCATCGATACCTTCGACGCCATGACCTCCTGGCGCCCCTACCACAAGCCCCTGGACAATTACCTGGCCCTGCGCCGGATGATGGAGTTCTCCAACTACCAATACAACATGGGGCTGTTCCAATTCTTCGTGACCTGTGTCGGTCTCTTCCCGGTCGGCACCGTCGTCCATCTGAAGGACAGCAGCCGTGCCGTCGTGGTCAGCAACCACCGCAATGCCCTGCTCTTCCCCGTCGTTCGTCTCCTGACCGACGCCACCGGCAAGGCGGTCGAGGAGGGGCGCTGGATCAATCTCAGCCAGCACCAGGATGAGGAGGGACTTGCCATCGTCGGAGCCGAGTCCGAAACTGCCAAGGGCCCGGTCAACCCCTTCAAGTACCTGCCCAACGCAAAGAGCTTCCGGATGCCTGCCTCCGCCTGACCCCGTATGCGCCCCGCCCCCCTCTCGACGCCACCGCCGACGGGGGGGCGGCGGCGGTTTCCCGTCAACCGCCCCGCTTCTTCCCGGGCTTGTCCCCCTTCTTGCCCTTCTTTTTCTTTTTCTTCTCCCCGCCCTTCTTCTCTCCGTCCTTCTTCCGCCCTTTCACCCGGTCGCACGGGGCGTCGGCCCCCCGGATCGACTCCCCCCCCCCGGACGAACCACCACCGGGAGAGGCTTCGATATCCACGGAAGGCGACCCGCCTGCGGTCGGAATCGCCCGCCGGAGCGCGGCCAACTCCAGTTTCAGCATCGCCAACTGCGACTCCTTGTGACCCACCAGGGTAAAGCCGAACCGCAACAACCCCTCCGGCGAGATCCGCACAACCCCCTGGTCATCAACACCGTATCCGGTCGGCTGCCACTCCCGCAGAAGCCTTTCAAGAAACTCGGAAGAGACTCCCGCCTGCCAAGCGGCATCGGCCAGAGAGAGCTCCGGCAACCTGGACAAGGGCGTCGAGGACTCTTCCTTGGGGGGCTTGCGGCTGACCATGGCGGACTCCGGATACGACCAGACGGGCCACCCCGGACCAGCAATGGCCCTGAAATTACGAAAAGGGTGACACCGGGAGGCGAGGTGACCTAGGATGGATCCATCTTCAGGAGCGTGGGCCATTTTGGAGAACGAGTCAATATCAATCATCCCCTCCCCGGCAAGAGACCCGAGGGCAAACGGGAGGGGCCGGCTCTCACCATCTCCTGGGGTGATCAGGGAGGACCATGAAACGCGAGAATATCCTGGGCTACCCGGTCGCCGCCGAGCCCGCTGCCGCCTGTGTCGCCGAAATTGCCTCCTGGATCGAGACCGGCTGCCGGAGGAAGAGCTTCGTCTGCCTCAATCCGCACGCCTTCGAGGTCGCAGCCACCGATCCCCTCTTCCGCCGCTCCCTGGAGGCCGCCGATCTCATCACTCCCGACGGCGTCGGCATTCTCTGGGCCTCCCGCCTGCTCGGCGGCGGGATCCGCCAGCGGGTCACCGGCTCCGACATCTTCCACGGACTTTCCGAACACTTCAACCGTCAGGGAGGCGGGCGCTATTTCTTCCTGGGCTCCACCGAGGAGAATCTGGAGCGGCTCCGGCAGAAGATGCACGAACACTATCCGGCCATCGCCGTGGTGGGCCTCTACAGTCCCCCCTTCAAGGATGAGTTCGACCCCGAAGACAACCGGAAGATGGTCGCGGCCATCAATGCCGCCGGGGCGAATCTCCTCTGGGTGGGCATGACCGCCCCCAAGCAGGAAAAATGGATCGAGAGCAATCGCCAGGCCCTGGAGGTCCCGTTCATCGGGGCCATCGGCGCCGTCTTCGATTTCTTCACCGGTCGCGTGGTCCGCTCCAGCCCCTTCTTCCAGGCGTTGGGACTCGAATGGCTGCCACGGCTCCTGAAAGAGCCGCGGCGACTCTGGCGACGCAACTTCGTCTCCAACCCCCGCTTTCTGCTGCGCGTCCTCCGGCACCGTCTTCGCCACGGCGGCACCGCGACGCCCCCCTCGCCGGGGTAGCGGCCCGTCGACGCACGAACCGCACCGACCAGAGATGGCCGGCGCGGTCTGATCAGAACCCGCCTCCGACAATTCCGGGGGCCGACCAGGCGGTGCCGGGAAGAATCAAACCGGGCCAAGCTCGGTCAACTGGTCGCGAAGAGTACACAGGGCCTCGTATTCCAGGGTATCCAGCTCTTCGAGCATGAGTTCCAGGCGGGGCTTCCAGGTCTCCCGCCAGGTCGCCGGATCGACCTGGATCGCTCGCGCCCGTGCCCGGTCGCTGGCAGAGGCATCCTCCCGCAGCTCCAGGGCCTCCCCCAGCGCCAGCTCGGAAAAACGCCGCAGCGTCCCCCGATCCCGGCACCGCCACCGCCGCCGCAACACCCGGCGCCAGACCGCCTCGCGCAACGGCTCCAGGCTGTCATCAAGACCCCCGTATTTCGCCCGCAACAGGAGCGCCCCGTCCGACTCCACCACCTGCGCCAACGCCGATGCCACCTCCACCCAGGTAATATCCGGTCCCAACCCCCCCGAAGTCCGGGGCCGATAGCCCCCGATGGGGACCCGTAACCGCTGCAACGCCACCCTTGGATTCACCGCCTCTCTCCCTGGAGCAGTCAGAGTTTCTCCCCCTCCGCCTCACTTCCGCTCCCAGGATATCGATCATCAACCCATCCCCACCATGCGAAATACCGGACATGTTGCCCAATTGCAACACTTCGGTTACGCTGTCCGAGGTCGCCCCCCGGGGCAATCGACCGGACGGGGAGTGACCGCAGCCCCCGATCCCAACCATCACCCGTGACAGGGAAACCGCCATGTCAGCTTCCGCTTCCTCCACCCGTCGCTTTGCTGGTCACTGGGATGAACTCGGCGAGGGCCCGCCGATGATCTGCCTGCCGGGCTTCGCCAACAGCAACTGGATCTTCCAGAAAATGTTCCCCGCCCTGACCCCGCACTTCCGCCTGATCCTTCCCGACCACCGGGGAATGGGCCGCTCTCCTACCACCACCGCCCCCTATTCCATCGCCGACCTGGCGACGGATGCCCGGGAACTCATGGACGCACTGGGGCACGAACGCTTCCTGGTTCTCGGCCTGAGCATGGGTGGATTCGTCGCCCAACACCTGGTCCTCGCCGCCCCGGAGCGGGTGACCGGCCTCGCCCTGCTCTGCACCACCGCCGGCGGCCCGGAGTTCCAGCGCATCTTTCCAGTCATGAGCGCCGATCAGGTGCGTGCCATCTATCTCCTGGAACCGCAGGAACGGGCACGTCTGGCGCTGGATCCGACCCTCCTTCCCCGACTCCACGCCGAGTATCCCGCCCTCTATCAGTTCCTGGTGGAGATGCGTTCGCGCAACCCGGAGAACGTCGCCGAGGTGATGCGCCAATACGAGGCCGTGGCCGACTTCCTCGCCCACCCCCTGCCTCTGGAATCGATCCGCGCACCAACCCTGATCCTCGCCGGCGAACAGGACCGGCTCGTCCCCTTGGAGAACGCCGAACTCCTCCATGCCAAAATCCCGGGATCGCGGCTTGAGGTAATCCCGGAGACCGACCACATGTTTTTCCTGGAGAAACCCGAGGCGACCGCAACCATACTCAGGGATTTCCTGATCACGGCCTCCCGCTGACAGCCCGTTGATAAACGGGCTGCGCCGGCCAGGGATGGCCGGCCAAATTCAACGGGATGGTGTAACCCGTTGAATTTGGGAGGGAAGGCGAAACCATGTTTTGCCTTCCCGGGTTGAAAAAGTCCATGGATGGACTTTTTCAACAGGCTGCCAAGGTTCCCCGGTCGCGAACCGGGCATGTCAGACCCCGACAGCGGCAGCCGCCATTCCCTTGAGGGTGACGCGGTCGATCTTGCCATTGGCCAGGAGGGGCATGGCCGGCAGGCGCTCCATATAGTGGGGATGCTTGAAACGGACCAGACGCTCCCGGAGAAATGCCTGAAGGGCCGGAAGGGTCACCTCCTCCGTGGCGACGACATAGGCGTAGCCGACCTCACCCCACTTGCCATCGGCCACCGCCACCACCACCGCCTGGGTGATCGCCGGGTGGGTCAGGAGTTGCCGTTCCACCTCCCCCGGATAGACATTCTCGCCACCGGAGATGTACATGTCCTTCTTCCGCCCGACCACAAAGAAATACCCCTCCCGATTCCGCTTCACGAGATCGCCGGTAGCGAAGAAGCCATCGTGCATCATCTCCCGGAAGAGCGCCTCCCGCCGCCAATAACCCAGGCAGACGTGGGGACCGGCCAACCACAATTCACCAGTCTGATCCGGCCCGACCTCGTTTCCCGCCTCGTCCACCACCCGCGTCCGGGAGAGGGGCATGGGCTTGCCGATGGATTCGGGAAAGCGCCAGCAGTCGGCAGTATCCAGAAGGAAACAATTCGGCCCGACCTCGGTCAGACCAAAACCCTGCTTGAACGCCACCCCCCGCTGGTGGTAACCCTGGATCAGGGACAGACTCAAAGGAGCCCCGCCAGAAAGCAAAACCCGGATCCGGGAAAAATCGGTGGTTGCAAACGCCGGGTGGTCCAGGAGCATCTGGAACATGGTGGGCACGGCCCAGAAAATGGTGAGCCGCTCCCTCTCCACCGCCGCCAGAAGGTCACCGGGATCGAAGCGATCGAAAAGAATCAGGGTGCCGCCGATCGACAAGAGCGGCAACAAAAAGACGTGGTAGGCGCCGGTGTGGAAAAAGGGGGTGTTGACAACACTGATGTCATCAGTGAACAAAACTCCGGTGTCGATGGTGTTCCGGATATTGGCCATGATCATCCCGGCATGGAACAGGACCCCCTTCGGGGTCCCGGTCGAACCGGAGGTAAAGAGCATCATCATGGGATCTTCCAGACGGACATCATGGGCAGGGGCCGCCTCCAGCGGAAGCGTCAGGTCGACCGAAGCCAGCGATTGATAGACGAAGGTCTGCCCCAAGGGAGGAGGGATATTGCCGAGAAACAACTGCGGTTCGACCAACTCCAGGATGCCCGCCAATTCCAGCATCGGCAATCGGTGGTTGAGGGAAACAAGGATGGCCCCAACCCGGGCACAGGCGAAAAACAGAAGGATATGCTCCATGCTGTTGGTGGCGAGGTAGACCACACGATCACCTCGACCGATCCCCCGGTGGTGGAGCCAAGCCGCCCAACTCTCGATGCTCTCCCGAAGAGCCCGATAGCTGTAGGGTCTGGAGGTAATCCGATCGACGATGGCCAACTTGTCCGGCTGGGTTTCGGCAAATTCACGGATGAAATCCCGCCACATACTCTTCCCTCCTCCCCTCCCGGCCAGGGAGGCCTATCAAGAACTACCGCATCGGCATGCCGAACGTAAAAGGTCCGCCCGCAGACTTTTCCTACCCCATCGATGCCGCGCCGGTCCATCGGAGAAAGCCGACTGCGGACTTTTTCAGACCTGTCGAGATTGAGCCAGGGGACCCGGGTGCGTCAACCGGGAAAGAACGCAACACAACCAGAGACCAGAAAAAGCGGAGACCACGAGTCACCCAGAGGGAGTGCCGGTGACCGGGCCACGGGGGAGAGACCCGGTCACCGACGAGGGGAACATCCCGGGAGAGCGGCGGCTGGAGAGGCACGCCGGGGAGGATCCCCTTCTTCCTTCCCTGCCCGGAGAACCGGAAAACCGGGACCCGGGCACGGGAAAAATCAATCAATCCAGAGAGATCACAAACTCGGGAAGAAAAAACCCATCAACGCTTCAGGCTCTCGGCCTGCTTCAGCATGTCCTTGACCCCCTTGTCGAGGAGGCCGGCCAGCTCTTCCTGTCTCGCCTTGAACTCGTCCAACGAGGCCTTGGCGGAATTGACCATCATTTCGTTCAACTTGGCGGCGGCATCCGCCTGAACCGCGAGGGCATCCTTGACGTCCTTGACATCCTTCAGGGCTTCCATCTGCCGAGTACCGATGCTGGCAATTCCGTCGATGACAGCCAGCTGCTGCCTGGCCAGACTCTGCAAGGCGCCGTTGGCAATCTTGTGATAGGCCGTCATCGAGTCGATCATCGACTGGGCCATCTCGGTCATCTGCTTCGTCACTTTCGTGTCCATTCAAGCTCCTCCTCGCACGGTATTGCTGCAATGCAGCATTGTTGCGGTGCAACATATCCCTCTCCCGCCCGGGGTGTCAAGCACTTTTTTTACAAAATCCAAGTTTCATTGTTTTTTTGTTATAAATCAAACAGTTAACACTGAACAAAAGAATTATCGCCGCACGGGGCCTCTCCGGTCCCACCCCAAGGGACCCACAGGAAGTGAACTTTTTTTGCCGAAGTGCCACTCACGGGGGACGGAAGAACCGATGGGACCGGTGGGGGCTGGCGCGCCTTCGCTGCCAGAGTTCGATGGAGGAGTGGTGACATCATGCGCAAGCGGCTGATATTGGCAGTTTCGGTGGTGGGAATTCTGGGCACTTCGCAGCTGGCTTTCGCCGAAGGGCTCCGCCTGGAATCGGGGCTCCAGGGGATGGTCACCGGAGCGCTTATCGGCTCGGTCTTCGGGCCCGACAAGCAACACCGCCTGGAGAATGCCGCCATCGGCGGTTTCGCCGGGCTTCTCCTGGGTTCCCAAGTCGCCCCGGCCCAGGCCTCGGACCGCCATTTCGACAGCGACGACGACGGCGGCTACCGGTCACGTCACTCCAGGCATTCCGATGACTCCGGGCGGTCGCGCCACCACCGCCACCGGCATCGGCATCACCGGGAGAGGCCGGTGATCGTCAGCAACCCGCCCAGCACCGTTTTCGTCCAGCCCTACTCCTCCTGGACCACGACCCGGACCGAGACCGTCGTCGTCACGCCCTCGTTCGGTCAAACCACGGTGTTCACGGGGTACCCCTACGTCTCCACCTACTCCTACCCCTTCGGCTCCTCCGTGCGCGTCATTCAGGGTTACTGAGGACACCTTTCCCGGTCGGATCCAACCCGGATCCGACCGGCTCGCGCCTCAACAGGCGTTTCGCCGTTTTCCAGTTGTTCGGCCAGAACACGCAGAGCCAGGGCTTCCACCCGCGCCACGGCTTCATCCATGGTTGCGCCGTAGGCCATCACGCCGGAAAGTTCCATCACTTCGGCCAACCATCGTCCGTCCTCTTCCTGTTCACATTCAATGGCGTCGTTCAAATTCATGGCCTCCTGTTCCGTGGTGTCCCCCGATTTCGCTTGGTGGCCTGACACCGTTTCATGCAATCAATGTTTTGTGATATAAAGACTTTTCCGATCTACCAAGGGAGAGGAAAGGCCATGGATGGGCCAGGAAGAAGCTGAGGAAGCGCTGGCCGAGGGCCATGAACTACGCCACCGTCAAGAAGACCCGGAAGAAGGGTCGGGTGGTGGAGGTGAGAACCGTCCTCGTGGCCGGCAGCGAGGAGACTCTGGCTGGTGTTCTGAATGCCTCACCCTGTTCCGGGACGGTCAATACGTCATTTGTCGAGCGATACAATGGATCCGCCCGCCACTTCAATGCCAGGAAGCAGAGGAAAACATATTCGTTTTCAAAGCAATCCGAGGAACATGAGGCGATGAGCTGGTTGATGGTGACCCATTACAATTTCTGTTGGCAGCCACGCACCCTGCGGCTCCCCCTCGGGGACCGGCGCTATCGCCACCGAACGCCTGCCATGGCGGCCGGGTTGACGGACCACTCTTGGAGTGTGATGGAATTACTGTGCTTTCAGCTGATGGTATCTGGATGATTGTCAGGCCACTAAGCAGAAACCGACCTGCGCTGTATGGGGTGGAAGGGCTGGTGATTGCCCCTGGATATGAGCAAAATGCATAAGCGACATCTGGCGTTTTGAGGAGACCATAGTGGCAGCCAGCTTTTTTGAAAAACCCATCCTGAACTCCCCATACCAGTATCCCAGCCAACACTGGGAGCTGGATGCTGATGGGCAGCCGACCAACAAGATCATCCCCAACCGCCGCCTTTCGGATCTGATCACGCCTGTCCCAAAACCAAAAAAACGGCGCAGTTCAAAACACCAAGGCGTCATGGTCTTTGATGATATCTCCACGGCTGATCAAGAGTACGATCCGACGCCATTTATCAACGAGGTCCGGAGCCAGGTTGAAAGTTGGAGGAACCTCCCTTCACCAGACCAGTGGTTGGTCACACCAGAGACAGCTCGCCTGCTTCAGCATTGGCGTCATCATCCCTTCCAAGGAATCCGTCCCTTCTTCTGTCAGGTTGAAGCCGTGGAAACGGCCATCTGGCTGACAGAGGTTGCCCCCAAGCTGGGCAAACGCGGATCGAAATATCTTGATCGCCTGCAACAGGCTAATCTGGAAGCCAATCCTGAAATCTACCGCTTGGCGCTGAAACTGGCCACTGGAGCCGGCAAGACTACGGTCATGGCCATGCTCATCGCATGGCAGACGGTCAACGCGGCAAGGTACCCCCAAAGCAAGCTATTTACCCGTGGCTTTCTCATCGTTTCCCCGGGCATTACCATTCGTGACCGTCTTCGTGTGCTCCAGCCCAACGATCCAGACAGCTACTACAAAAGCAGGGAGATCGTCACCAGCGACATGCTGGCGGACCTGGATCGGGCTAAGATCGTCATCACCAACTACCATGCTTTCAAACTTCGTGAGCGAATGGAGGTTACTCCAGTTGGCCGATCCCTGCTCCAAGGTCGCGACCCCGATATGGAAACATTGGAAACCGAAGGCCAGATGCTTCAACGGGTCATGCCCAGCTTGATGGGCATGAAGAACATCCTGGTTCTCAATGATGAGGCGCACCACTGCTACCGAGAGAAGCCGGGCATTCATGAGGTGGATGGCCTCAAAGGGGACGACAAGGATGAGGCAAAAAAGAACAACGAAGCTGCTCGGCTCTGGATTTCCGGTATTGAGGCGGTCAAGCGCAAGCTGGGGGTGCGGACCGTGTTCGACCTGTCCGCGACTCCCTTCTTCCTGAGGGGGTCAGGGTATATCGAAGGCACCTTGTTTCCATGGACCTGCAGCGATTTTTCCCTGATGGACGCCATCGAGTGCGGCATCGTCAAGCTGCCGCGCGTGCCGGTCGCCGACAACATTCCCGGCGGGGAAATGCCTAAGTTCCGCAACCTTTGGGAGCATATCGGCAAGCGCATGCCTAAAAAGGGCCGGGGCACCGCCAAAAACCTCGATCCCCTGAGCTTGCCCGCCGAACTGCAAACGGCTCTCGAAGCCCTTTACGGGCACTACAAGGAGACCTTCGAACTTTGGGAGAAGGAAGGCATCCGCGTTCCGCCGGTGTTCATCGTGGTTTGCAACAACACCTCTACCTCCAAACTGGTCTATGACTTCATCTCCGGGTTTGAACGTGAAGGGGATGATGGCAAGTCCCAACTGGAAAACGGTCGTCTGGTCCTGTTCCGCAACTATGACGAGCACGGCAACCGCCTTCCTCGTCCCCGGACGCTGTTGATCGACAGTGAGCAGCTGGAATCCGGTGAGGCGTTGGATACAAACTTTCGCGACATGGCAGCCGATGAGATCGAGCGCTTCCGAAGGGAAATCGTAGACAGAACCGGCGATCAACGCGCCGGCGAAAACATAGCCGACTCCGACCTTCTGAGGGAGGTGATGAACACAGTCGGCAAGAAAGATCGCCTGGGCGAATCCATCCGCTGCGTGGTCTCGGTCTCCATGCTCACTGAGGGGTGGGACGCCAATACCGTGACCCACGTTCTGGGCGTTCGCGCCTTTGGCACCCAGTTGCTTTGCGAACAGGTGGTGGGCCGCGCCCTGCGTCGCCAGTCTTATGACTTGAATGAGGAAGGGCTGTTCAACGTCGAATATGCCGACGTGCTGGGTATTCCATTTGATTTCACTGCTCAACCCGTCATCTCAAAACCCGTTCCCCCCCGCGAAACGGTTCGGGTGCATGCGGTCAAGCCTGAGCGCAATGATCTGGAGATCACCTTCCCCCGGGTGGAAGGCTACCGGGTGGAATTGCCCGATGACAAGCTCACGGCCAAGTTCACCGAGGATTCCGTACTCGAATTGACTCCGCTTCTGACCGGTCCGGCGATCACCAGAAACCAGGGCATCATCGGTAAAAAAGTGGATCTGACGGTCAAGCATCTGGAGGACATGCGGCGCTCCACCATTCTGTTTCGCCTGGCCCGCCACCTGCTCTACACCAAATACCGCGATCCGGGCGAGGAGCCCAAGCTGCACCTGTTTGGCCAGCTCAAACGCATCATCCGCCAATGGCTGGATGGTGGTTATCTGCGCTGTACCGGCGGCACCTTCCCGGCCCAATTGATCATTCAGGAAATTGCCGACATGGCCTGCGAGCGAATCAAGACGGCCATCACCGAAAGCCTGGAGGGCGAACGTCCCGTCAAGGCCATTCTGGATGCCTACAATCCCCGTGGATCCACCATGCATGTGAACTTCACCACCTCCAAGGAGACCCGCTGGGAGACCAAGCCGGATCGCTGCCACATCAACTGGGTGATCTGTGATGGGGATTGGGAGGCGGAGTTCTGCCGGGTGGCGGAATCCCATCCCCGGGTGCTGGCCTATGTGAAGAACCAGAATCTCGGATTGGAGGTTCCCTATCTGATGGGCGCGGTTCCTCACACCTATATCCCGGACTTCATCGTACAGGTGGATGATGGCCATGGCCGGGAGGATCCCTTGAACCTGATAGTCGAGATCAAGGGGTTTCGTGGCGAGGTCGCCAAGGACAAGGCCAACACCATGCGCGCCTACTGGGTGCCGGGGGTGAACAACCTGGGCAAGTTTGGGCGTTGGGCTTTTGTCGAGTTTACCGAGGTGTTCGCCATGGAGACGGATTTTGGCCAGAAGGTGGCCGAGGCCTTTCATGAAACCATCGACAAGGTGATCACCAAATCTGGAGCCATGCAATGAAAGGTTGCCATTTCCGTCGACAAAAGGTATGCTCCATTTGTATCCGCCCCTTGGGAGTACGCCCGCTCAACTATCCCGAGCGTGTGCTGAAACCCTGGGGCTTTTTTATTGCAGGGGCGGAAATATGAGAATCCGCCGCATTGCAATTCTCATTGATGGCGGCTTCTTCCTTAAAAGGCTGCCAAAGGTTGTTGAGCCGCGTTTTCACGATACCCCCAAAGCGGTGGCAGAAACCGCCCGAATTCTCTGCAAGCGCCATGTTCAAAGGCTGATCGGGGAAACCGACGATACGGACCCCAGCCGCTGGCTGGATCACGTCTATCGGTTGTTCTATTATGACGCTCGTCCTTTCGATGGCATTGCCCACCATCCCATTGCCAACCGACGCATTGAATACGCAAAAACCTCTCAGGCCCAGTTCCGGGATTCGCTTTTTCAGGAGCTTCGGCATAAGCGGAAGTTCGCCTTGCGACTGGGTAAGGTGACCAAAGAAGGCGATTGGCAGATCTCCTCGCGTCTCACAAAATCCCTCATCAAAACCAGGGAGTGGGTACCCCTCCTTGAATCACTCCTGTCGAGCGGGAATGAAGGGCAAGCATTGCCCCTCCTGACGGACGAGAAACGCCGAAACCTCGAAAAACTGATCACAACCTGGAAGAGCTTTGGTGAGGATGACGTGAGTCTGATTCTTCGCCAAAAGGGCGTCGATATGCGGATCGGCCTCGACATCGCCTCGACGACCCTCAAGAAGCAGGTGGACACCATCATTCTGGTGACGGGTGATAGCGATTTTGTCCCAGCGGCCAAGATGGCGCGTCGTGAAGGCGTTGAGTTCATTCTGGACCCCATGCGGCAGAGCGTGAACGACGATTTGCTCGAACATATAGATGGTTTGATTTCTGTTTTTAAAACAGGAAACCAGAATGATCAATCTGAGGATAACCAGTGATGGCCGGCAAGAGCGCTGACAAGACCCTGGAAGTCGATGCCCTGACCCACAAGGAGGCGCGCCGGCGCAACATCCCCACGGCAGAGTTCCAGTCGGTGATGAAGAAGGAGGAACAACACCCCCTGCGCATCGCCTATGAACGCCGCAACCGGGACCTGGACCCGCAATTGGTGTGGCGCGGCAAGGATGAGCAGGACTGGTCGGATCTGGTGGTCCATGCCCCGCCCCTGTACATCCAGGAGAAGGTGCATCCCAAGGTGTTGATCGAGGATTTGCGCCAGGAGAGCGAAAGACGCGCCCAGGAGGCGGCGGGCATGGGTAAAGGCCGTCAACTGGAACTGGACCTCTTCGGCGATTTCAATGGCCTGCCCAAGGATGCGAAAGCTACCGACTTTTACCAGCATGAAGGCAACTGGACCAACCGCATGATCCTGGGGGACTCTCTCCAGGTGATGGCCTCCCTGGCCGAGCGGGAGGGATTGCGCGGGCAGGTGCAGTGCATCTACATCGATCCGCCTTACGGCATCAAATTCAACTCCAATTTCCAGTGGTCCACCACCAGCCGGGATGTGAAGGATGGCAACCGTGACCACATCAGCCGTGAACCAGAACAGGTGAAGGCGTTCCGGGATACCTGGCGGGACGGCATTCACTCCTATCTGACTTATCTGCGGGACCGGTTGACTGTAGCGCGGGATTTGTTGGCGGATTCAGGCTCTATCTTTGTGCAGATTGGGGATGAGAACGTCCATCGGGTGCGGGTGTTGATGGATGAGGTGTTTGGGGAGGATAATTTTGTATCGCTGATCCCATTTGGCAAAACGAGTGGAATGACTCCTACTTTATTGGGCAATGTTAATGACTTCATTGTTTGGCATGGAAGAAACAAATTAAAAACGAAGTTCAGAAAGCTGTTTCAATTGACGGCTGCTATTGACAACCCAAAAGAGAGATACGTCTGTGTTGAAACTGAGGATGGCAGGTTAATTGACTTAAGCATGAAACAGAAGACAGGGGATGAGCCAATCCCTCAAGGAAGAATTTTGAGGTTATCCCCAACTGATTCGCAAGGTTCCGGAAATCAAGAGCCGATCACTGTCAGAGGTGTTTCATGCAAACCACCGTCTTCTCGCCACTGGTCAGTAGAAAGATCAATATTGCCAAGAATTGATAAAGCGAACCGTCTCTATGTAGTAGGAAAAACACTGGTCTGGAAATCATATAGGGATCATGGAAAAATTCGGCCAATCAACAATTCTTGGGCGGATCTTAAGCCTAGTGGCTTTGGCGAAGAGCGAGTATATGTCGTCCAAACTGTGACAGATGTGGTTGCTCGCTGCATGCTTATGGCATCAGACCCAGGCGACTTAGTTCTCGACCCCACCTGCGGCTCAGGCACCACGGCCTATGTCGCCGAGCAATGGGGCCGCCGCTGGATCACCATCGACACCTCCCGGGTGGCACTGGCCCTGGCCCGCGCCCGGGTGATGGGGGCACGCTATCCTTTCTACCTACTGGCGGACAGCTCCGAAGGCCAGAAAAAGGAGGCGGAAGTTACCCGAACAGCCCCAGCCAACACCTCCACCCATGGCAATATACGCCTGGGGTTCGTCTACGAACGGGTCCCGCACATCACCCTGAAATCCATTGCCAACAACGCCGAGATCGATGTCATCTGGGATCGTTTCCAGGAATCCCTGGAACCCCTGCGGGAAGCCCTCAACGCCGAACAGGGCCAATCCTGGCAGGAGTGGGAGATTCCCCGCGAAGCGGACAAGAAATGGTCCGCCAAAGCCAAGGATTTGCATAAGCAGTGGTGGGAAAAGCGTATCGCCAGACAACAGGAGATCGACGCCTCCATCGCCGCCAAGGCGGACTTTGAATACCTCTACGACAAGCCCTACGAGGACCGGTCCAAGGTCCGGGTCGCCGGCCCCTTTACCGTGGAGAGCCTTTCCCCCCACCGGGTGCTCACCGTGGACCAGGACGATGAGCTGGTGGATCTGGACCAAGCCCGAGGCGGCGAGACTGATTTCGCCGCCGTCATCCTGGAAAACCTGAAGACCTCTGGCGTTCAGCAGGCCCACAAAGAGGACAAAATATACTTCACTGCCATCACCGGCTGGCCGGGCAAGTACATCTGCGCCGAAGGCCGCTACCTGGAGGAGGAGAAGGAGCGCCGCACCGGCATCCTCATCGGCCCGGAGTTCGGCACCGTCTCCCGTCCCGACCTGGTCAGTGCCGCCCGTGAGGCCGGGGATGCCGGCTTCGACACCCTCATTGCCTGCGCTTTCAACTTTGACGCCCACTCCGCCGAGTTCGACCGCCTGGGCCGCATCCCGGTGCTCAAGGCCCGAATGAACGCCGACCTGCATATGGCCAACGACCTCAAGAACACCGGCAAGGGCAACCTCTTCGTCATCTTCGGCGAACCGGATATCGAGATCCTCAAGGCAAGCGGCGGGCAGATCCAGGTCAAGATCAACGGCGTGGACGTCTTCAAGCCCCAGACCGGCGAGGTGGAATCCAGCGGTCCCGACGGCATCGCCTGCTGGTTCATCGATACCGACTACAACGAGGAGAGCTTTTTCGTCCGTCACGCCTACTTCCTGGGAGCCAATGACCCCTACAAGGCACTCAAGACCACCCTCAGGGCGGAGATCGACGAGGAGGCAGGGAGTCCCTGCACAGCAACACCTCCCGCCCATTCGACAAACCCAAATCCGGCCGCATCGCGGTCAAGGTCATCAACCACCTCGGCGACGAGGTGATGAAGGTATTCGGGGTGGAGTGATCGGTGGATATTCCTCTCAACCTGACATGTTGGTATCTGAATGCCCACAGGATAATGGAACTGGTCGGGGTGGATGCCGTCGCTCCTCGCCTACAACAGGCTTCCGCATTGGGCGATGCAGGACATCTGTTACGTAGTCGATCGCGCAAAATGAAAATTTCTAAAATTTCCGGGATGTTGCAACTGTTTTATGGTATCCTGGTCCACAAGAAATCGTTATTTCTCCAGCCATTTCCTTGCAAATCATGAAGCCACCATCCTCTTGGTCACGGAAGGCAAAGACGACATCGGCCCATCCTTCGCGTTCCAGGGTGCGGTGAGAGCCGGTCTGGCGTTTGATCCTCCAGCCTAAACGTAGCAGAGCCGCCAAGACGAGGCGCGCCTTGCAGGCAGGCCAAGGGCTGCTCATGCGGCAGCAAAGGAGACGGTGAAGGGACGACCAGCGGTTTCACCATTTTCCAGTTGTTCGGCCAGAACACGCAGAGCCAGGGCTTCCACCCGCGCCACGGCTTCATCCATGGTTGCGCCGTAGGCCATCACGCCGGAAAGTTCCATCACTTCGGCCAACCATCGTCCGTCCTCTTCCTGTTCATATTCAATGGCGTCGTTCAAATTCATGGCCTCCTGTTCCGTGGTGTCCCCCGATTCCAAATCAGCCAACCGCAATTACCGCTATTTGTTACCTGAACCAATTGCAACCGTTCATGTGGGCATAAACATGGATATCATCCTGTTATTTCAGGAGACTCGCCCCCGAACCCCCCCGAGGGAGCAGGCGGAGCCTCCCCCAACCACTCTCAATATTATCTTGCTAACGATTCAAACGCCCAAAGGTACTCGACCCGTCGTCCCTGACCGGCAAATTGACAGCCTTCTCGATGATGTACTGGGGACGGCGCCGCACCTCATCGTAAATTCGCCCGATATACTGACCCAGAATCCCCACGCTCATCAACTGGATCCCACCCATGAACAGGACCAGCACCGTGATCGTCGGAATCCCCATCGGATAATTCTGTCCAAGGACCAGCTTATTATAGAACATCACCGGAATGGCCAGAAGGCTGATCAGAAACAGCACCAGACCCGACCACAATAAAAACGAGAGCGGAAAAGTCGAAAACCCGAATACCCCATTGAGTCCGATCTTGAAAGAGCCGGTGAAGGGATTATACTTCCCCCTGCCGGCCGCCCGTTCGTCCCGATCGTAGACGATCGCCTGCTGCGAATATCCCACGAAGGAGACCAGCCCGCGCAGGAAACCATGCCCCTCGTTGAGTCCCCGCAACGCCTCGATCACCCGCCGGGAAATGATCCGGAAATCGCCGGTGTTCCGGGGAATCTCGATCTCCGAGATGCGGTTGATCACCTTGTACCCCAGGTAGGAGACCACCCGCTTCAAGAGCGTCTCTCCCCGGCGGGAAGCCCGCTGCGCAACCACCACGTCGACTCCCCCGTCGGTCAGAGCCCGGTACATGCGTGCGATCACCTCCGGCGGGTCCTGAAGATCGACATCGATCACCACACAAGTGGCACCACGACAGTTGAAAATCCCCGCCATCGTCGCCGCCGGCTGCCCAAAACGACGGCTGAAAACGAGGAGGGCGATACGCGGATCCTCCGCCATGGCCTCGCGAATCACCGCCTCGGAACGATCCCGACAGGGGTCCAGGCAAAAGATGACCTCATAACGACCGATGGCCTGCAACACCGGCAGCAATCGGGCCAAAAACGGACGAATGTTCTCCTCTTCCTGATAGACAGGAACGACGACGGAGATATCGGGAACCCCGGAATCCCCCACCACATTCACTCCCTCCTGTGCAGTCATCACCCCTCCCCGCCGCCACCCGCCGATAACCGTCGAACCCGCCACCCGGAAGTTACACCACACTCCCGGTTTATGGTACCCTCGCACCCTCCCGTCAGGCATCCGATTCAGGCATCCGACCGGCGCGAGCGGGCAATCGCCCCTTGAAACCCCGGCTCTCGCCCAAAGGCCCCCCGATCGCCTGCCCGGGATCCGAACGACCCGATCCCCCCACCTGGAGGCACCTCTGCGCCCATGGCAACCGTCACCGCCGTCACCCAGGCCCCACCCCCCGACCCCCACCGCACCGAACCGCCGGGATCGACCCCGCTCCCCGCCCCAAGCAAGCCCACACGCCGCTCGATCTGGCTGGGGTGGTTGCTCCTCATGGGGCTCGTCGGGGTGATCCGCTTCATGCCCTATCTCCAGTTCGACGGGGTCACCCTCCTGAACCACCTCGGCGGCAGAAGCACCGATCAATCCTTCTCCCTGATCGGTCTCCTGAGCTATCACGATCCTGCCCTGTTCCGGAATTCGATCGTCGTCCCCAGCGACCTCGAAATGGCCTTCCCCCTCCACACCGCCCGCTGGCACGCCTGGGGCGTCCACCAGTTGGCCGGTGACGGCTTCATCGAGGCCAACCGGCGCCTCTCCCTCCTCTACTATAGCCTCTATCTCAGCGGCCTCTACCTCCTTTTTTTCCTGGTCTGCCGCTCCCCCCCATGGGCCGCGGGCGCCACCCTCATCGCCGCCGCCATCCCCTTCCACGTCCCGTGGATGGAGGACCTGCGTTTCATCGAGCTGCGCGCCGCCATGCACCGGGAGTTGATCTTCGCCCTCTTCCCCTTCGTCGTGACCACCTTCTTCCTCTCCCGAACCAGCCCCTCCCCCCGGAGGTGGCGCTGGCTCTTCTGGCTCGGAACCGGGACTTTGATCGAACTCTACATCCCCTGGGGGGTCATCCTTCTCAATCTCGTCTTCGGCTTTCTCATCCTCGAACTGGCCACGGCAGGAATCCCCTGGGAGATCCGCTGGCAACGTTTCCGCCACGAGGCCCTGCCTCTCCTGACCGTGACCCTCCTGGCGGCGCTCCCCTTCCTCTATTTTCTCCTCGACTCGGCCTCCACCGCCGCCGCCTTCCCGCCCGAACTGACCCTGCGCATGAAGGAGATCTTCCACTCCCTGACCTGGCCCAACCGCTACAGCCTCTGGAACAGCAGCGGCTCTCCCTGGCGCATGGTGGCCTTCGTCAATCATCTGCTCCTGGTCGGCGGCGCCCTCTGGCTGGCCCAGGGACAATGCGCCAACGCCATCGCCCTTCCCCGCTGGCTCCGGAGTTACCTCTTCTCCCTGTGGGGACCCTTCCTGGCCGTTGCTGCCATCCTCTCCCTGCGTGACAAGGTCTGGCATCAGGCGTGGTGGTCCTTGAACCTCCTCCACGACAAAGGCGACAGCGCCAACCTCATCGGGCGCTCTCTGGAGGCGACGCTTGCCCTCTTCCTCGCGTCGTCCTTCCTCGCCCTCCTCGCTCCGGGTCGGTTGGCCGACGCCCTCCGCGCCCGGATCGCCACCCTGCCCCGGCGCCTCCTGGGCGCGACCTCCCCCTCCCAGGCCTGGTCAGCCCCGGAACGCCTCGCTCTGGGTCTGGCCTGGGCGGCATGGCTGGTCTATCTGACCCTGCTCGTCGCCAATCTCGGCCTCTCCCTCACGCTCGATCTCGATCTGCCGAAGTTCTTCTCCCAAAACCGCATGACCGTCCCCCTCCACCTGATGGCCGCCCTGACCGGAGTCGCCCTCCTCCGTCGCCTCCCCTGGCGCCGTCCCACCGCCATCGCCGCCGGCCTCGCCCTCGGCTGGCTCCTCATCGTCTCTCCGACCCTCACCCCGCCCCGCTACCCATTCACCCCCGAGGTGACGGAAGAGTTCCCCGATCACGTCGCCATGGCCCGGTGGGCCCGGGATCATACCCCGGTCGACGCCCTCTTCGTCGCCGATCCGACCAACGTCATGGATCCCTTCATGTTCCTCAGCGAACGCCCCCTCCTGATCTACCGCTTTCTCATCCAAAGGGTGATCGAACTCCGGCGCATGGACCTCACCCCGACCGTCATCCGCACCGCCGACCGCCTCAAGCAGGCCTTCGCCGATCACGACCCAGCCCTCCTGGTCGCCGTCATGGACGAATTCGCCGCACCCTTTCTGGTGTTGCAAACCGAATATGATCCCAAGAGCCGTGAGCGCCGCCTCGACCCCTCCTGGCTCGATGACCGCTTCGTCCAGCGCTTCGCCAACGATCACTTCCAGGTCTACGAAAGGGTTCAGAGCCCTGAAAGGGAGGGTGACCACGAAAACAAGCAGGGCCGCAATGGCGGGCAGGGCCGCGAAAAGGCGCAGGAACGCAATAGCGAGCGTGTCCACGAGAAGAGAGAGAACCATGGGGAAATCACCCCGGGGAAGGGTCCATGACCCCTCGCCGGCCCGTCATCATCGCTTTCGCCCCGCACTCCTGGGAGGACCGCTGGCTGAGCCGACAGCAGCTCCTTTCCCGACTCGGGAGACGTGGCTGGCCGGTCATCTACAGTCACGGCCCCCTCTCCCTCTGGGACCGGGGCAAACCCCTTTGGGACAATGCCCCCTGGATCGGAAATCTGGCAGAGACGGACGGCATCCGCGTCGACCGCCCCGGTCGCTTGCCCCCCGCCTGGCCCTCCCATCCCCTCTGGGACCGCCTCGCCCACCGACTCCACGGCGAGCGGCTGCGGCGGGCCACCGGCGACGGAAAAATTCTCCTCTTCCTGTTCCACCCCGCATTCTGGCCCTATACTGAGATCCTCCGGCCAGCCCACGTCGTCTATCACGTCTACGACGTCCATTCGGCCATGGTCAATTGGAACCCCCGCTGGAGCGCCTGGGAAGCGGCCCTGGTCGAGCGTGCCGACCTGATCACCACCTCCTCGGAGGGAATGGCCCGGACCCTTCCCGGAGCCGGTCCGATCAAGGCCCGGGTACTCCACAACGGCGCCGATTCCCGACGCTTCCTCGCCGCCCGCGACTCCCCCTGTCCCGAAGATCTCGCCGCCATCCCCCACCCGCGTATCGGCTATATCGGGACAGTCAATGCCAAGATCGACCTCGGCATGATCCTCACCCTGAGCACACGTCGCCCGGAATGGCACTGGGTCTTCATCGGCCCGGTCATGCTGACCGGAGAAAGGGAGCGAGAACTGGGGGTCCTGGCCCTGTGGGAGAAATTGCGCCAGCGGAAGAACATCCACCTTCTGGGATCACGCCCGCGGGAGGCGGTCCCGGCCTACGTCCAGCACATGGACGTCAACACCATCTGTTACCGGATCGCTGACACCGCCGCAGGCGAGGCCGATGACTGGGTCGTCCATGGCTATCCGGTCAAACTCCACGAGTCCCTGGCCACCGGTCGCCCCCTGGTGGCCGCCGCCCAGGAGTCGGTGAAAAACCACTTCTCCCACGTCGCCCGCATCGCCACCACCACCGGAGAGTGGGAAAACGCTCTCGTCGAGGCCCTGGAAAGGGGGGGGGTCGGCACACCCGAGCTGCGCCGCGCCGTGGCCTTGCAGAACACCTGGGACGAACGCGTCGACCGCCTGGAAAACTGGCTCCTCGAACTGGGTCGAGACACCAACCGTGCCGCTGCAGAACCAACAAACAGCTCCGTCCACGGGCAACCGACAAACTCCGACAAGACGGTGTAATTACTTTAATTCACAATAAAAACAAAAAGACGGCACCCTAAGTCGCCAATCCGAGGCGCTTCCGTAACGCCATTTCCGACAAAGCCAACTCAGTGTATGCCTCGATAGAGAACAACAGATGATTATCGCCGAAGTCATCACGCATGCAGACCCCCAGGCAAAACACCCGGAGACCGATAGATCTCCACCCTCCAGGCGGAGTCGATCAGGGAAACCGGACAGTGAAAATGCAGGAAATGCTACAACGGGGGGAGGTGGCGAGCGCCCCATATCTTATCGGGATCCAGATTCCTGAAACTGGGCAAGACACAGTTCTGAAGACAAAATTCCTTGTAACACTCACCAGGTGCCACAAGCATCTCCATACAGGGAGAAGATCCGAAGGAGTAAGACTGGGGACGGGGAGTATCTATTCAACAGCCCGTCAGAAACCAATCCGACACCATTCATCTGCTTCACCCTCCTATCGAACTTTAACGCAGCGACCGGCAGAACACCACCACCGCAACCCGGATGCACCTCCGAACTGCACCCCACCGATCCAGAACCGGGAGCACCGTCCTACCATAAACGATTCTATCCGAGCAATAGAAAAATTGACTGCTTCCAGGCAACCGCAGAGACCCTTTTCAAAACACTCATGCCACACCAACCTATTGATTTTCAAGAAGACAACAACCGAACCCGGACTACCCCGGGAAGTGGTGATCACCACTCGCCTGGATACCGATAGACATGGGCCGCCGCTCCTCCCGGGCCTGGGAGGCGAGGCTGAAACCGGCTGCCAACATCGCCTCGTCCTCCACCCCAGGTCGGTGAAAGACGACGCCAAAACTGCATTCGACCGCAAGGCTCTGACCGGCCAGCTTGAAACGGGTCCGGGCGATCACCTGCGCCAACTCCCGCACCCGTGCGGTCGCCTCCTTGAGGGCGGCATCGGCAAGCCAAATCCCCAGGGCACTCTCCCCGATCCGGGCCAGGTAATCCTCGCCCACCAACTGGCCCTGGATCCGTTTGGCCAATCCCGCAACCAGCCGATGACTCTCCGGGCGGCCAACCGCCTCGACCAAGGCCGGGTAATTGTCCATCTTGATCAGGATCAGGGCGAAACGCCGCGGTCGCAGCTCTACCTTCTCTTCGGTCAAACTCCGGAATCGGGCCGCAAAGAGATAGCGGTTGGGCAACCCGGTGAAAGGGTCGTTCAAGGCCCGATCCTGCGACTCCCCCATCGCCTGATCAAGCCCTCGAACCCGCTCCCTGAGTTTCCTGGCCAGGTTCTGGCTCTGCTCGACCTGACCCTGCAACACCTGGGACCGCTCCCGGAATTGCGTCGCCTCGGCCAGAAGAAGCTCCTTGGCCGCCACCAGATCGGCCAGCGAACCGGCCTCCTGGATACGACCGGCCACCGCCGTCAACTCACCATCGGTCCGTCCCAGGTCCCGCAATGCCCCGGAAAAACTCTCGGCCACCCGAACCATGGCAGCCCGAAACTCCTGCCGCTGTCGCTGCCAGACCCGGCGGGCCTGCTCCTCGCGGGTGACAATCTGCCCCAAAAAGGCCGACAACGCCTCCCAACTCTCCACCCCCGTCCCGGAGGCATCGGCCAGACGGGCGGAACCCTTGACGATCCAGGGATGAGAGTGCGCCAGGGAGGCCAGGGCCTTCGCCGTCACCTGTGGCAGCTCCGGCGGCGGTCGCCGGTCGACGCTCTCGCCCTCGCCAAGGGCAGTCATGTGCGGGATCAGTTCCTTGAGCCGGGTCACGAACCTGACCCCCTCCAGGGATCCCTCCTTCTCCAGGGGGACGAGAAGGCCCTGCAACGCCCCCTCCGCAGCCGGACTCTTGGCCAGTGCCGGGACCAGGAGTTGCCGAACGAGAGCCGCCAGTAATCCCTTGGCCTCGGTCAGCTCCGCCTGGCAAGGATCCCGACCCGTCAGCTCTTGCAAAAGTCGCAAGGCCCCGTCCGTATCCCGCCCCGGGGCCCGCAGGCGATCGTAGACCTGTTCCAGGAGTTCGGCGGCTGGCTTCATCACCCCCTCCTCCCGCGTCGACCGCCCCAAAACCCCCGGAAATTGCGACCACCGTCCGCAATGCGGCGCCTCATGGGGCAACCTCCACCCCCAGCTCCGTCAGGGCCGCCGCGACCAACCCTTCCTCCCCCAACTCCTGGGCATAAGCAACGGTGGCAACCTTGAGCCGAAGCTCGACGACCACCGTATCGACGCTGAAAGGCTCCGCCTGTACCACCTCCACCATCTGTTTCGCCGATCGCCGGGCGTCAGCCAGCGTCGCACGCGGCGACAGAACCGCTATCCGGTCCTGCGCCAAGCGCGCCCACAGGAGATCGGCCTCCAGCACCCCCTGCAACCTCTCGGCAACCTGGGTCAGAAACTGCCCCTCCCCGTGGCGACCGATCCGACCAAGAATGCCGTGGAAATTTTCGAGCTGTAACACTGTCAAACAGAAGGATTCGCCAAGGTGTTCGTGCCGCGCCTGCAGGCGCCGGAACTGGCCGGAATAGGCCAGGCGGTTGGGAAGACCGGTCACCGGGTCCAGAAAACGCTGCCGCCGCGATTGGAGCAACTCCGCGTCCATCGCCTCCAACCGCCCCCGGACCCTGCCGATCTCCTCCTGCCCCCCTTCCAATCCCTGGCGCAAACTGCGGGTGTGTTGCTGAAAGGCGTGCGCCTCCCGAAGCAACAACCGCCGCAACTTCTCCAGATCCTCCGGACCCGACTGGCCCTGAAGCTCGGCCACCGTCCGCGCCATCTCCTGATCGGCACGCCCAAGACCCGCGAGACTCGTCGCAAAACCCCCGGCCAACTCCAGGGAAAGGGTCCGTAGAGCCTCCCTTTCCCGGTCATGGGGGGGGTCAGCCCACGCCTCCGTCGAGGCCACCCGCGCCAGCAGCGCCACGATCCCTGCCCAGGGAGGATCCCGGGAGAGGGCATCCTGCAACGGGGCAACCGCCTCGCCGACCCATTCCTCCCCCTCCCCCAGGAACGCCAGCGCCACAAGCAGGCGGCTCGCCAGAGTCGCCGGAAGATCCTCAGCCAAGGGCGGCTCCCGTCGCCGCCCGGACAATGCCCCCATCCAGGGAACCATCCTCCCGGCCTCCTGGCGAATCGCCGTCACCTCGAGGGGACCGGCCCGAAGCACCCGGCGCAGAAGACGATCGACCACCGCCTGCTTCTCGGCGTCACCCGTCAGGGCAGGCTTGAGCAGATTCTCCAACAATACCTGGAAAGCATTCCGCCAGGGATCGAGTTCCGGACCACAAGGCCCTTTGACCAGAAGATCCTTGACCAGGTGCAGGGCCTCGTCCGCTCCGGCCCGGCCTTCGCCCAAGAGCCGCTCCAGGCGTTGCACGGCCTGGCCAGTCCCCTCCATGATCAGCTCCCCCCGCTATCCGACGAGACCTCACCATTGTCGGGCATACCCTCCAGGCGGGTAACCGGAACATCGGTACCGGATACCACCCCGCCATCATCACCGGTACCACCCCCACCTTCAACAGGAGCGGTCGCCGCCCCCGCGACCGGACCCTCCCGCCCCTTCTCCGGCCACCGCTGGTCACCCCCATCGTCACCGGCACCACTGTCACCCGCTGTCGGCTCGACCGCCGCCCTCGCGACCGGCTCCTCCCGTGCCTTCCCAGGACCCCGGTAATGGGCCCGGGCACTCTCGGGACGCAACAACTGTGAAACCGGGACCAGGACCAGACCTCGCTCCCGCAATCCCGGCAACCACCGCTCCAGAGACCTCAGCGTCGCCCGATAGGGGTGGCCGATGCCGATGGCACCCCCTCGATGCCTGGCCTCGCGCTCCAGGAGCGTCAGCTGCCGACCGATGGCCCCTTCATTGGCAACATTGTCGAGAAAGACCTGCCGAACCGCCCACGGGACCCCTGCGGCAGTCGCCCGAGCCCTGCCGACGGAACTCTGGGAGGTGCGGCTGTCAAGAAAGAAGAGACCGCGCTCCTTGAGAATCCCCATGACCCGGTCCATGGCCCGACCATTGGAAGTGAACCGCGACCCCATATGATTGTTAACCCCGACCACCTCGGGAAAAGCGACCAGGTTCGCTACCAGAATCTGGCGGATCCGCTCCTCCTCCATCCCGAGGAAGAGCGCCCCGGGACCCGGACGAACACCGGGGTAACCATATGGCTCCATCGGCTGGTGCAGCAGGAGCTCCTTGCCGGTGCGCCCACCCACCCGAACAACCTCCCGGGAACTCGGGCCCCCAGGGAGTACCGCCAGGGTGACCTCGCCCGGCAGCCGCGAGATCCCCAAAGAGACTTCGCGATTGTAACCCAGATCGTCAATGACCACGGCAAGGGGAACAACCCCCTTCCCCACAGGCCGCTCCCCCCCGGGAATGGACGCCTCCCCCCCCCTGATCGCCCT
>JADGCL010000109.1 GCA_015229005.1 Magnetococcales bacterium | reverse complement strand
TCGGCCACCATCGAGGCCACCAGTTCCTCGAAGCCGATACGGGGGCGCCACCCCAGCTTGTCCCGGGCCTTGGTCGCATCGCCGAGGAGGGTTTCCACCTCGGTTGGACGAAAATAGCGGGGATCCACCTCCACCAGGATGCGACCGCTCTCCTTATCCCGTCCTTTTTCCGCCACCCCCTTGCCCTCCCAGAGGATCTCCATGTTCAGCACCTTGGCGGCGGCATCGACGAAATCCCGAACCGAGCGGGCCTCGCCGGAGGCGATGACGAAATCATCCGGTTCCGGCTGTTGCAACATGAGCCATTGCGCCTCGACGTAATCGCGGGCGTGTCCCCAGTCGCGCAGGGCGTCGAGATTGCCGAGATAGAGCTTCTCCTGAAGCCCCTGGCGGATCCGGGTCAGTGCCCGGGTGATCTTGCGGGTGACGAAGGTCTCGCCGCGCAGTGGGGATTCGTGGTTGAAGAGGATGCCGTTACAGGCGAAGAGCCCGTAAGCCTCGCGATAGTTGACGGTGATCCAGTAGGCGTAGAGCTTGGCGGCGGCGTAGGGCGAGCGCGGGCGGAAGGGGGTCGTCTCACGCTGCGGGGTTTCGGCGACTTCGCCGTAGAGTTCCGAGGTCGAGGCCTGGTAGAAGCGGCATTTCCGCTCCAGCCCGAGGATCCGGATCGCCTCCAGGATTCTGAGGGTCCCCAGGGCATCGGCGTTGGCGGTGTATTCCGGGGTCTCGAAGCTCACCGCCACATGGCTTTGGGCGGCGAGGTTGTAGATCTCGTCCGGTTGGACCTGCTGGATCACCCGGATGAGATTGGTCGCATCGGTAAGATCCCCGTAATGCAGGATCAGCCTCCGGTTGGAAACGTGGGGGTCCTGGTAGAGGTGTTCGATGCGCTCCGTGTTGAAGAGCGAGGAGCGGCGCTTGATCCCGTGGACCTCATAGCCACATCCGAGGAGGAACTCTGCCAGGTAGGCGCCGTCCTGCCCGGTGATCCCGGTCACCAGGGCCTTGCGGCCTGCCCCCCCTCTCTCCTTCCCGCTTTTCGTCATCGGTCATACCTCCGGCTGCCCGAACCACCCGATCATGCCCCATCATAGGGCAATCCCCGGGAGGAGTCACCAACTCCAAGGCCTGTCCCGGGGTTGGGGGGCAAACCCCGATGATTCGCCGGCGAGCGGCAACCGGTTTGCCTTTCGTCGGCCTTTCCGCTAGGCTGGCGGCGGTTCTTGGGGGCCGGGGTGGGGGTCCGGTCGGTGTTCGGCGGGGCTGTTCCGCGCGCCGCTCTTCATGCCGGTCAGACCCCGGTCGGTGTGGGGCGTCCCGCGCCAGGATTGTGCCAATCATCGCGAGAGGTCATCGCGGAAGCCATCCAGTCGAGAAAGGCAGGCAGCGGATCCATCATGTCTAATGTCGTCGTTGTGGGTTGCCAGTGGGGTGACGAAGGAAAGGGTAAGATCGTCGATCTCTTGACGGAACACGCCGAGGTGGTGGTCCGCTATCAGGGGGGGCACAACGCCGGCCATACCCTGGTCGTGGACGGGGTCAAGTACGTCCTCCATCTGGTCCCCTCGGGGATCGTTCGTCCCAACAAGATCTGCGCCCTGGGCAATGGCGTGGTCCTGGATCCGGTGGCCCTGATCCAGGAAATCCAGGAGCTGACGGATCGGGGGATCGCGATCCGTGGCGGCAATCTCAAGATTTCACCCTTGACGCATCTCATCCTGCCCTATCACCGGGAGCTGGATCAGGCCCGGGAAAGGCGCAAGGGCAAGGGCAAGATCGGCACTACCGGTCGGGGCATCGGTCCCGCCTACGAAGACAAGGTGGCGCGGCGTGGCATTCGCGTCGGCGATCTTTACGATCGGGAGCAGTTCGAAAGCAAACTTCGGGAAAATCTCGCCTACCATAACTTCGTCCTGGAGAATTTTTTCGAAGCCCCCACCTTCGCCTTCGAGACCCTGCGCGATGATCTTCTGCGCATGGCCGACATCCTCGCCCCCTACGTCGATGATGTCTCTCTTCTTGTGGCCAGGGCCCAGGCCGAGGGTCGCCTTGTCCTGTTCGAGGGGGCCCAGGGGACGCTCCTTGACATCGACCATGGGACCTATCCTTTCGTCACCTCTTCATCGACGATCGCCGGCGGTGCTTGCACCGGTGTCGGCCTTGGTCCGAGGTTTGTCCACCACGTCATGGGGGTCGTCAAGGCCTACACCACCCGTGTTGGCGGTGGCCCCTTTCCCACGGAGCTGACCGACGAGATCGGCGCCTGGTTGGGGACGAAGGGCCATGAGTTCGGAGCCACCACCGGTCGTGCCCGGCGCTGCGGCTGGTTCGATGCGGTCGTGGCGCAGCATGCGGTGCGGATGAATGGACTGAGCAGCGTCGCCCTGACCAAGCTCGATGTCCTCGACGGCCTGGAGCGCGTCAAGATTGCCGTTGCCTATACCCGCAACGGGCAGCGCTTCGAACACATCCCCGACCGGATTTCCGTCCTGGAGAGTTGTCAGCCTGTCTATGAGGAGATGCCGGGCTGGAAGAAACCGTCGGCCGGAGTCGAGCGTTTCGAGGAGCTTCCCCCGGAGGCGATCGACTACATCCATCGCCTGGAGAGTCTTATCGGGGTCCCGGTGGCGATCCTCTCGACCGGCGCCGACCGGCGCCATACGATCATCCGGCAAAATCCCTTTGCTTCTTGAGGGGAAGGGATAGCAGCCTGTCGATGAACGGGCTTCATCAGCTCCGGGGTTCGTCGTGATTCAGTCGGGGTCCGCTCCTGCCAGGATTTCGGGCAGGTCGAACTGCCGGGCCAGCTCTGGGAGTCGGGGGACCTGCCGGGCCACCATCGTGCGCACCTGTTCCCGGTTGCGTTCGCTCAGCTCGTCCAGGTGGGTTTGGGGCCGTCCCACACGGAAATGGGAGCCGCCGTTTTGTCGCACGGCCTCCTGCCGCATGTGATCGAAGCCGCTGCGCCGCAGGATCTCCTCTTCCCTGGTCGGGGTCAGGCCGATTCCCAGGAAGGCGGCGAGACGCCGGATCTCCCCGGCCTTGTCGCCTGCCATCCGCTCGTAGGTCGTGACCAGGGAGGGATGCTCGTCCGCCAGGGTCAGCATGAGTTCCATCTGCATCAGGTGCCCGGAGAGTCCGCGCCAGCGGAAATCGGGCCGGGTGAAGCCTTCGATGATGCGCCGCATCCCCTCCTCGCGGTCGCAATCGGTGAAGTAATGGCTGACGTTGCGGCCTCGACCGATGTCGCCATCGATGTTGTCCCGGAAGTGGTGGTACATGGAGACCACCAGATCGTAGACATTGCGCATGAGCAGTACCGGGGCGCCATTCATGCCGCGGATCTTCTCCCGCACCGGCGGGGTGGGGTGCAGGTGCCAGGAGTAGAAGGAGCCGGGCCTCGGGGTCAGCATCCCGGGGTCTCCGGGATCGCTCCGACCGGGGAGGATCACCGGCTCGTGACAGGCGAGTCCGGTCATCACTTCGAGAATGCGCCGCACCAGCCAGGTCCCGGATTTGAAGACCGAGAGAAAGAGGATGGGGGCTTCCTGCCGCTCCTGGAGGGGGTTCACAGGCGATACCCCATGGCGGTGAAGAAGTCCCGCGCCGGTTTCCCGACCAGTTTGGCAAAGGCCGTTCTCTTCCACTCCGGCCACAGGGCAAATTCCTCTTCGGCGACGACCCGCTTCTTCGCTTCCCCCCGGAAGGGGGTCCAGACCCAGGCATAGACCCGGTCGAGGAGTTCCCGGGAATAGCGGACGCGGCCATGGGTCAGGTACGAGACCAGGCGCACCCAGCGCTCGGGATCGCGCACCAGGGCCTCCAGGGGCTGGTTGATTCCGGGCGGGAGGGTGGCGTCGGAGACCATGCGGTCGAGGATGGTCATCCCCTGGTAGGCACTCCAGATCGCGACCTCCTCCTTCTGGTAGGGGGCGAGCCCCAGGGCGGCGAAGCGGTCGTGGGCGGTGATCCGCCACTCGTGTTCCAGGGGGCCGTTTTCGCCCTCGGCCATGCGCATGTTGCCTGCCCGCCAATCGACGTAGAAACGCAACCAGCAGTAAGGATGGCGCAGCAGATTGAGGAAACGGATGCGTTCGCCGAAGGCCTTCTGCAGGGGGGCCATCTGATGCGCTCGATAGGAGTAGCCGTCGCCGACGCCGCCATAGGTGCGTCCCACATCCGCCAGGAAACGGGCATAACGGACGAGATCGGGTCGTTCCTTGCGGGAGCGTTCGGCGAAGTATTTCGGTCGGGAGCCTTCGTTGCCCAGGAGGACGAGGAGTTCCGGGTGGGCATTGAGGGCCTTGATGACCCAACTGAACCAGTGATCCGCCGCATAGCCGTGGGAGGTCAGGAAAAAGACGTGACTCTCGTGGTCATGGGGCGGACCGTCGTGGTAGTCCGAACTGCGGTCGTCGGACGGGTTGCTGCACGGGGCTGGGGGAGGAGGGTATTCCTGCGGTTCGGGGAGGTGGTTGTGCCCGGCGCTCTCCCCGCCGCTCTTCGTGGCCGGTTCCTTCTCCAAATCGGCGAGGAGTCCCCGGTAGAAACGGACCTCCTCGATGGCCTCGAAGAAGCGTTGGCGGGTGGCGAGGTCGGCGGTCTCGTCGGCGGGTGAACCGAAGCGACCGCTGAACATGTGGTTGGGCCGGCTCCATCCCAGGGTGAAGAGTTCGATGCCGCCCAGGAGGCGGTCGAGGGCATCGTTGGTCGGGCGGAGCCACACCGAACGCCAGAGGCGTTCGAGCCAGGGATCGGAAAACACGGGGAAGGTATCGGCCTCTCGGACGAGGTGGAGGGCGGCCTGACGTGCCTGCTCCTGGGCGGGGGCATTTTCCACTCCCGGGTCTTCCACTCCCGGGTCTTCCACTCCCGGGCCTTCCATCCCAGGGTCTTCCACTCCCGGGCCTTCCACCCCAGGGGCTGCTACTCCCGGGCCTTTCTCTCTTGGGTTAGCTGTCCCATGTACCCCTCCTGTCCTGGGGGGGGCACCCGCCGGGCGGGGGAGTTTGCGGGCGAGGAGTTCCAGCCAGTTGCGCCCCTGGCAGTCGACGGTCAGGTGGCCGGGATTGAGGTGGAACCGGAGGGGCTCCCATCGATCATCCATCAGGGGACAGATGTTGGCGGACTCCTCCTTTTGGTCGGCCTCCGACCACTCGCGCAGGAGCGAGCGGGCGTTGATGAAATAATTGAAGCTGTAAAAATAGGCCGAATCGGTACGCTGCCGGATCAGATCCATGAAGTAGGCCACGGTTCGGGCAGGCATCTCCTGGAGGCTGCCGGTATTGATCGTCAGGTCGAAGGCGTTCCCCTCCACGGCCCGTGCCAGCTGGGCCGGGATCAGGACGAAATCGGCGGTGCGGGCCTCGTCGCGGGCATAGTCGTCGGGGTGGTCGAGGAAGGTGATCCTGGCCTCGGGAAAGTTGAGGGTGAGATAGACCTGGCAGAGGAGGAGGCTTTCCGGCAGGTCGATCAGGGTGATGGTGGCGTCCGGTGCGAGGAGTTTGACCACCCGGGCGAGATTGCCGTAGCCGCTTCCCAGTTCCAGGACCCGGCGAACCGGCCTCCGGGGTTGAATCGTCGTGACGCTGCCCAGGGCATAGCCCAGCATATTGAGAAAACTGTTGCTGTAGTTCTTGCCGTGGATGGGGACGAGGGAGGCCTGCATGGAATAGGGGGAATCTTCCAACGGCAGGGTCAGGGGCGGACAGAGGGCGAAGGCCTGCTCCAATTGGCGCAGCTGTTCGAGGATGACCCGGTGGATGGGTCGGGTCCGGTCGAAGAGGCGCCGGTCGCTGCCGCTCAACCAGGTGCATTGGGCGAAGGCCACCAGGTCGACGGGGGAGGTCAGACGGCTGCAGAACCCCATGAAATGGCGTTGTTTGGCCGCCCACCAGGGTGAGACCCGGAGCTCCTCGGGATAGGGGAGGGCGCAGGCCTTCCGGACCAGGGACAAGGCCCGGGGGAGGAGGTCGGGAAAGGTTTCGCGACAGCGCTCCCGCAGGGGATGGGCGAAGAGGGTCGCCATGACCTGGTCGGCGGCGGTCGGGTCATGGGGGAGGCGCCCCCTCTGCATCAGCTCGGCCAGAGCGCGGATGAGGCGGACCCTTTCGGCCTCCGCTTCTCCGCCTTGTTGGCGAAACAGGGCGAAATCCCGCTCGAAATCGGCAATCAGGGCGGGTCCCGGGTCGAGGGTGGAGGCCGTGGCGGTCAGGAGGGGCATGGCGGTCTCTTCTCTTTGTGGTTCTCTTCCGGTTTTTTCCGGCTCCCTTCCGCTCCTCTTCCGTTGGGGGCGAACTCACCGGGGAGCTTTCAGGGCGGGGGCGACGCGGCCACGAGGTCGTGGAGGTGGTCGATTGTTCCCGCGTTCACCTCCTCGAACCCCCAGCGTCGTTGGGCCCGGGTGACGTTGACGAGGAGTGCGGCATAATCGACACCTGCAAGGATCTTGCCCAGGCGCGGGAGATCCTCCCGGGCGATCACCGCCCCGACCCCCTCGCGCTCGACGAATTCGGCGACCTGCTCCAGCTCCGGGCTGGTCAGGATCGGCAATCCTGCGGCCAGATAGACGAAGAGCTTCGACGGCAGAGCCCCCGCCAGGTGATCCTTGCCCACCTTGAGGGTCGACCCGTAATGATAGAGCATGAGACCGAAGTGGAAGCCGCCGTTGAGCCGGGGGATGATTTTGTCGATGTCGAGCCCCTGACAGAACCGGAAGCGTGGGTTTTCCCGGGCGAGTTCGAGGTAATCCGCGAAGAGGTCGGCCCACTGGGCGGGATCGTGGATGGGAGGGTTGTAGACGGTGACGGGGAGTCTTTGTCGCAGGAGTTCCCGGAAGAGGGGCAACATCTTGAGGTCACCGAAGAAGCGGTCGGAGGCTCTCCGGG
>JADGCL010000108.1 GCA_015229005.1 Magnetococcales bacterium | reverse complement strand
CGCGCATCCCCGGCGCGGCGCCCTTCCGGGCCTGCTGCTGCCCGCCCATCATCGGCGCGGAACCCATCGGGGGCATGGGGGGCCTCTGCGGGGGTTGCCCGCCCATCGCTGGCCCGGAACCCATCGGGGGTTGCCCGCCCATCATCGGTCCGGAACCCATCGGGGGTTGCCCGCCCATCATCGGTCCGGAACCCATCGGGGGGTGTCCGCCCATCATCGGTCCGGAACCCATCGGGGGGTGTCCGCCCATCATCGGCCCGGAACCCATCATCGGTCCGGAACCCATCATCGGTCCGGAACCCATCATCGGTCCGGAACCCATCGGGATCTGGGGCCGCATCATGGGCTGGGAGCCCATGGGTGCGCCGGGGCCTCCCGGCTGGACCTGAGCGACGGCCATGGTGGTACCGACAATGGCCAGGGTAGCCGCGACGTTCAGCGCAAAAAACAACTTTCTCATAATCTTTATCCTCTCAGCCAGTTTGACGTTTCCCGATTGAGGAACAACCGCCGGAGGGAGGTTGATGTCCCACCCCCCCCCGCTTGATCCGGCGGATCGTGCGCCCGGGACCTCCCGGCAGGAACCGCCCCCGGGTGGGGGAAGCCGACCACCCACGCTGACGGCCCTGGATGGGTCGAGGGATGTACCATGATTCCTTGACAGAGGTCAACAAGAAAGTGAGGCTTTCCGCTGGATCAACGAGGTGGAATGGGCAAGTCCGGAGGCTTGCGGGGGGTGTTTCCGGCCATTGTCACGAAGGGTGACAAGGGGGGAGATTGCCCGGTTTTTTGCGGGACCCGGAATGGGAGAGGGGGGATTGGAGAGAGGTGGCGGGGATTGGGGCGAAACCAAGAGTCATGGAGGCTGTTACCTTCCGTTACAGTCAGGGCTGCCGGACACCTGGGGAAGGGGGCGATGGGGCCGGTTGGTCCCGGGAATGAAATGAGGATTCCGGGGGGCGCGGGATGACCGCCATTTCTTCGGGAGGCGGTGGCGTGGGGGAGATCCTCCTGGTGGCCTTGAATGCCCGCTATCGGCACACATCGTTGGGACTCAGGTATCTTCAGGCCAACCTCGGGGAGTTGGCGGCCCGTTCGCGGCTGATCGAGTTCGATCTCGAGCGGACGCCGGAGGAGATGGCGGAACTTCTTCTGGCCGACTCCCCCCGGATCGTCGCGATCTCCGTCCAGATCTGGAACGTGGCTCTGGTCCAACCGCTGGTGGCGCTGCTGAAGCTCCTGGCTCCGGGGGTCGTCGTGGTGTTGGGGGGGCCGGAGGTGAGTCACGAGCTGGAGGACCAGCCCCTGGCGAGGCTCGCCGATTTCATTGTCGTCGGGGAGGGGGAGCGGGCCTTTGCCCGACTGTGCGGGTCGCTGCTGACGGGAGTGTGGCCCCCCGAGCGGATTCTTCCGGCGGCTCCCCCGGAGCTTGCGGGGCTGCTCCTGCCCTATGACCTTTATGATGCCCGGGACCTTCGCGAACGGGTGATCTATGTCGAGTCCTCGCGGGGGTGTCCTTTCGGCTGCGCCTTCTGCCTCTCGGCCCTGGAGCGTCGGGTGCGGCTCTTTCCCCTCGAACCTTTCCTGGCGGCGATGGCGCGACTTTTCGAGCGGGGGGCGCGACGGTTCAAGTTCGTCGATCGCACCTTCAATCTGGGTCTTGACCGGGCCTTGACGATCCTGGATTTCTTCCTGGAGCGGCTGTCTCCGGGGCTCTTTCTTCATTTCGAGATGGTTGCCGACCGGCTTCCCGAGGCACTTCTGGAGAGGCTTGCACGCTTTCCGGAGGGGGTGGTGCAGTTGGAGCTCGGGATCCAGAGCCTCGACCCCGAGGTGCTGGCGAGGATCGGACGCCCGCGCGACACCGGGCTGACCCTGGAGAATCTCCGGCGTCTCCTGAGCGGGACCCGGGTGCATCTGCATACGGATCTCATCATCGGCCTTCCGGGGGAGGGATTGGAGGGGATCGCGGCGGGCTTTGACCGCCTGTGGGGGATTGGGGTCCAGGAGATCCAGGTGGGGATCCTGAAGCGCCTCAAGGGGACGCCGCTCACGGCGATGACGGAGGAGTTCGCTCTTCTCTTCGACCCTTCGCCCCCTTTTGCCCTGCTGCGCCATGATCGCCTTGACTTTGCCACCTTGCGGCGACTCAAGCGATTTGCCCGTTTCTGGAGCCTGGTGGGCAACTCCGGTCGGTTTCGCCGAAGCCTGCCGTGGCTGCTGGGGGATTCCCCCTTTCGCCGGTTTCTGGCCCTGAGCGATTGGATCCATGCCCGGGTCGGTCGCACCCATGCCATTGCCCTGCCGCGTCTGGTGGCCTTGATCCGGGAAGGGGCGGGGGAGGTGCTTGGGCTGGAGGGGGGGGAATTCGCCCGGCTCCTGGCGCATGATGCCGCCATGCCGGGCGGAGGCGGTGGGGGCGAGGGTGGAGAGGGGCCTCCCTCGCGGCAGCGACGCCACCGGCGGGGGCCGGGGATGGGCGGGGCGCGGCTTGCGGAGGAGGGGCTTGCGAAACCCGGATGATTTCGTTGCGGTCGGGTTGCGCGGGTCGGGTCGGCAGAGTGGGAGGGGGGGCTTCCCCCTTCCCGGGAGACGGGAGGATGCGGTCATGGTCGAACGGCAACGTCGGCGGCTGTCGACGGGGGGGCTTGCGCCTCTGGCGCGGGAGGCGGTGGCGGCCTTCCAGGCGGGAGCGTTGGACCGGGCCCTGGCCCTGACCGACCGGATCCTGGAGCGTCATCCCCGGGAGGCGGCGATCCTGGAGTTGGCGGCGACCATCCACCGGCGCCTGGGGCGTTTTGCCGAGGCCGAGGGTCTCCTTCGCCGGGCCATCGCCGCTGAACCCGATCGGGCCGGGTTTCACCTGGCCCTTGGCAAGCTCTGCCGGCGTCAGGGGCGAGCGGAAGAGGCGATCGCCGCCCTGACCCGGGCGCTGGAGCTGGCGCCGGGCCATGCCGGGGCGGGGGTGGCCCTGGGGCAACTCCTGCTGGAGTTGAATCTCCCGGGGCGGGCCGGGACTCTCCTCGAAGGGGTTGTTGCCGCGGGTGGCGATCACCCGCGGCTCTTCTTTCATCTGGGTGAGGCGCTTCTGGCGACCGGTTCGGTGGCCCCCGGGGTCGAGGCCCTGCGCCGGGCCTTCGCCGGTTCTCCCGGGGATGCGGAATTGGCCGCCGACTGCGCCGAGGCCCTCCTCGGGGCGAGCGCCCTGGAGGTGGCGGGCGAACTCCTGGCGAAGGCCCGGGAGGGGGATCCGCGCCACCCGCGACTCGCTTTCATTCAGGCGCGATGGGAGCGTCGCCGGGGGGAGTCGGGGGCGGCGCGGGAAGGTCTCGAGGGTCTCCTTCGCTCCTCTCTCGCCGATCCCCTGGCGGCGCGGGTCCACAACGAACTGGGGCTCCTTTTGGATGCCCTGGGGGAGACGGAGGCGGCCTTCGACCACTTCCGGCGCGGCAATGACCTCGGGGCCCGTCTCGATCGTGAGGCGGGGATCGACCCGGAGAGTTACCCGGCGCTTCTCGCGGCGGTCAGGGAGGTGGTCGAGGCCGCGCCTGCGGCGGCGGGTGGCCTTCGGGACGTCGGAGGCGGGGTGGGCGAGGTCGCGGTCGAGGATCCGCCGCTGCCCTGGCGCCTGGCCTTTCTGGTCGGTTTTCCCCGGTCGGGGACGACCCTGCTCGACCAGATTCTCGACGCCCATCCCGCGATTTCGGTCATCGAGGAGCGGCCGCTTCTGGCGGCTCTGGAGGGGCGACTGCCGCTCCTGACCGGTCGGGAATATCCCGGGGCCCTGGGGGAGATCACCACTTCCCGGAGGCAACACCTCAGGGAGCTCTACACCCGCGTGGCGGCGGAATACCTCCAGGGATCGCCGCAGCTTCTCGTCGACAAGTTTCCCTTGAACATTCGCCTGTTGCCTTTGGCGGCGAAGCTCTTTCCCGAGGCCCGGGTGGTGGTCGCCCTGCGTCACCCGGCCGATGTCGTCCTGAGCGGTTTCATGCAACACTTCGCCCCGAACGTGGCGATGACCCACCTGCATGCGCTGGCGACGGGGGCGCGTCTCTATGCCGGGGTGATGGGGTTGTGGGAGGCCGAGGCGCCGCGCCTGGGACTTCCCTGGCACCGGATCCGCTATGAAGACCTCGTCGCCGCCCCTGAGGCGGAGGCGCGGGCCTTGCTGGCCTTTCTCGGGGTCGATTGGGATGCGGCGATCCTCGACTTCGACCGGCACGCCCGGGCCCGGGGGACCATCCGCACCCCGAGTGCGGCGCAGGTGACGCGGAAGCTCCATGGCGAGGCCCGCTATCGCTGGCGGCGTTACCACCGGCACCTTGCCCCGGTCTTGCCTCTGTTGCAGCCCTTCATCGACCGGTTCGGGTATGGGGAGGAGGTATGGGACAAATAGTTATTGACATCAAGGTTACCTTTGTGCGGTGAATGAGTGTGGTTCAGGGTGATCGGTGGCCCGGTTCGGGTGATCGATTGCCCGGGTTGGTCGCCGTTGCCGGGGGGGTGATAGCCCTCGGCGGCGGGAACGGAGTCGGCATCGACAGCGGGGGGGGGATGGGCAGATGGAATTCTTTCGGAATCTCAAGATCGGCAAGAAAATCGCGTTGGGTTTCGGTATCGTCGGGCTGTTGGCCGTTGTCGTCATCTACGTTCAGTGGGAGGCGCTGACCGAATCCCGGACCGAGATCGGGGTCCTTCTCGAACGGGATGAGGCGATCAAATCGCAGGCGATGACCATCGGCCAGTTGATGCTGCAGTCGCGCCGGTCGGAGAAGGACTTCCTGATGCGCCGGGACCCCAAGTATATCGACCAGGTGGTGGCCCTTGGGGGAGAGGTCGCCCAGATCGCCGATCGGATTGCTCCTCTCGCCCTCTCCCGGGGCGATGCTGCCGGGAGTGGGATGGAGGGGAAGGCCAAGGCGATCAAGGAGGCCATGGGAGGGTATGTAACCGCCTTCCAGGCGCTGGCCACAAGCTGGCAGAAAAAAGGTCTGGATGAGAAGAGCGGTTTCCAGGGAGAGTTCCGGGAGGCGGCCCATGGCCTGGAGTCCCTGCTCAAGGATCTCGATACCGACGACCTCAAGGTCGATATCCTTCAGGCGCGTCGTGCGGAGAAGGATTTTCGCCTCCGCCACGAGGCGAAATACGCCGAAAAGCACGCGGCCATTCTTGCTGGGTACCGTGGGCATGTGAAGGAGTCCCTGCTGGCCGATGGTCTCAAGGCGCGTTTCGTGGAGGTCCTTGTCCCTTACGAGGAGGCCTTTGCCCGGGTGGTGGCGGAAGACAAGGCGGGGACTCCCGGGGGCAGCGCGGCCTCGGCGGAGAAACTGAGCGAGACCGCACGCGCGGTCGAAGGGCTGGCGGACGCCCATGCGGTCCACGATGCCTGGCGTGACTATCTGTTTGCCCGTCGGCACGAGAAGGATTACCTCCTGCGCGGCGATCCCAAATATGTCGAGAAGAATGCCGCCTCCCTGGAGACTCTGCTGCAACACCTGGAGGCCTCCGCCGTTGCCGAGGAGGAGCGGAAGGCGATCCGCGAAGGGGTGAGCCGGTATCGGGCCGCTTTCGCGGCGCTGGTGGCGGAGGATGGTCGTATCGAGGCTGCCGTTGCGACCATGCGGGAAAGCGTCCACAAGGTGGAGGGGTTGGTCGAGGAGTTGGTGAAGGATGGTCAGGCGAGCATGGATGCCACTCGGGAGGAGACCCTGCAGGGGATCGATGCAAGTGTGCGTACCTCCCTTGGCATCTGCGCCCTCCTCTTCGTGCTGGGTATCGGGGTTTCCTGGTATGTCGGACAGGTGATCGCCTCTCCCCTGGTTCGTTTCCGGGCCATGACCCGCCGTCTTGCCGAGGGGGATCTGACCACGCGCTGTTCTCTGGACATGCAGGACGAGATCGGCATGATGAGTCGGGAGATCAATGGGGCCCTGGTGGTATTGCAGAGCTCTTTCGGAGAGATCCAGGAGGCCGGCTCCAATGTGGCGATGGCCTCGAGCGAGCTTTCCGAAACGGTCAACCGGTTGGCCGGGAATGCGTCGACGCAGGCGGCCTCCATCGAGGAGACCTCCTCGGCTATGGAGGAGATGCTCTCCAACATTCAGCAAAACAGCGAAAATGCCCAGACCACCGAGGAGATTTCGCGCCGGGCGGCGGAGGAGGCCGAGCGGACGGGGAAGGCGGTGACCCAGGCGGTGGTGGCGATGAAGGAGATCGCCCAGAAAATCGGCATCATCGAGGAGATTGCCCGGCAGACCAATCTCCTGGCCCTGAATGCGGCCATCGAAGCGGCGCGGGCGGGGGAGCATGGCAAGGGTTTCGCGGTGGTGGCCGCCGAGGTGCGGAAGCTCGCGGAACGAAGCCAGACGGCGGCAGGTGAGATCAGCGGTCTCTCCGGTTCGAGTGTCGAGGTGGCCGAGCAGGCGGGGCAGATGCTGGCGCAGTTGGTGCCGAACATCCAGAAGACGGCCGAGCTGGTGCAGGAGATTGCGGCGGCGAGCCGGGAGCAGGCCCAGGGGGTCGAGCAGATCAATGGGGCGATCCAGAATCTGGACCAGTCTGTACAGCAGAATGCCGGTTCTTACGAAGTGCTGGCCGCCACCTCCGAGGAACTCTCCAGCCAGGCCTCGGTCCTGGATGAGACGATGGCGCGTTTCAAGACCGGCCATGAACAGCGCCGGTCGGGGGGCGGCAACGTTGCCACCCCGACCCGGAGGCTTGCTGCTTCTCCCGCAAAGGCGTTGGCGTTGCCGGCCCCCGGAGGCGACGCCCTGCGGTCCGGGGAGGATGACCTCGACCGTTTTTGACCTGGTCTCCTCCTGTTCGGCGCCTCCCGAACCCCGGGATGGTTCCCGGGCAGTGCCTTCGACAGTGATCCGGATCTCCCTGAGGAGCCCGTCGCGGGAGGCGACGGGCTCCTCGGCTTGTCGGGGCGCCGGTCATGGCGTCGCGGGTCCCCGGGGGCCGGACGGATCCCGAACGCCCGGGGGATTCCGCACCGATCGGGAAGGGTCTGCTGGTTGCCTCGAAAAGAACTGCCCCGAGGGGAAAGAGGGTCGGAACGTGTCGCCAACCGTGATCCGATACCGCCTTGTCGGTAGCATTTATTGCTGGTAGCTTCCATCGAAGGGGGGAGTCGAGGATGGATTCGGAGTACGGATCCGGTTGTCTTCCCCTGTGTTTTTGCTTTTCCTGTCAGGGGGGGCGCCGTGGCGAATGGTACCGAGGAAGGGAGGATCCCGGGATGCTGCACCGACTGCGCGAGGAGTACCGGCGGTGTCGTCGAGAGGTTGCGTATGCGGGGGGGGGTGGGGTGGGGGGGGTTGGAGGCGGTCCGGGGGATGGCGGGAGT
>JADGCL010000107.1 GCA_015229005.1 Magnetococcales bacterium | reverse complement strand
GCAATCTCCCAATCGGCCATCGTCAGGGCACGCTCCCTGAGCCTCGCCAGACCCAGGTGTCCGGCGCAGTCGAAGAGGGTGGGGATGATGTAGCCGGTCGTCTCCGGGTAGGAAGGCTGCCAGCCGCGGGCCGAATGGGGTTTCCAGCCAACGCCGTAGCCGCGACTGACCCCGCCGTCGGTGGTCGCATCGTGCGCCCTCTCCATCCAGGAAAGGGCTTCGAGAAGGTGTTGCCGGTGGCTGCCGATCTCCGCATCAGGGCAGAGCCCCTCTCGAGTCTCACGCCAGGCGGTAAGGTTGCACAGGGGAGAAGAACAAAGCCGGTGGCGGATGGAGGCGACAAGGCGACCGACCGGCGAGGGCCGGGAGGGGCCTTCTCCCGGAGAGCCGGTGAGAACAAACTTCTCCATGAGGTAACGCAAGGGGGGCAAGGCGGCGAACCGCCGCTCGAAACCGAGGCACCCCCGGTAGTGGGCCTCCAGAAGGCGCGGGGCCTTTCGGGACAGAAGCGCATTCAGGAAAAAGGGTTCCAGGAGAAATTTGTGGTAGCCGAACCCGGCGCCGCGCCCGGCAAGGCGGTGCAGCCCGGCGCCGCGCATCCAGCGCCGAAGCTCCGGCCAACTGTTGTAGCGGTCGTAGGCCAATCCCCAGTCGGCGAAGGGGGACATGGAGCGGAAGATCAGGCGGAAGGGAAGGTTGAAGAGCTTCCGCAACCGCGACTGGCGGATCACCTTGTAGAGGGTCTTGAGATTCCAGCGATTGTAGACCTGAATGATGACATCCCCGCCATCGCGGGTAACCCTGGCCATCTCGGCGACGGCCTCCCGCTGTTGTTCGAGATGTTGCAGGACCCGACAGTTGATGACCGTCCCAAAGAGACCCGAGTGGAAGGGGAGCCGTTCGAGTTCGCAGCAGACATGGAAGGCCCCGCGCCGACGAGCGCGGGCGATGAGGAGAAGATTGAGCGAGGCATCGGCGCCGATGCCAATGCTGCCCTCCGGGAGAGTGGTCAGAAAACGCCCGTTGCCGCAACCGGCATCCAGGACCAGATCGAGATTGGAATCACGGTAGAAGCGGACCACCGCCTCGGTTTCGGAGCGGTGGACGTAGGAGCCGAAGAGATCCTCCTCACCCTCACCCTCGACCTTGGCATCATAAAGGGACGCCTGACTCGGGGGATCCCAGTGGCGCTTTCCCTGCCCCCCGAGGGAGTCGTGCGAAGCCCCGACGAAGAGGACAGGGATCCCCTCCACGATCGGATAGGCGTGGCCGCAAGCCTTGCAGCGTAACAGTTCCTCCCCGTCCTCGGCGACGAGCCCGCCGTGACAGGCGGGGCAGCGGAGGAGATTGAGCATCGGCGGGGGGATCGTCGGCGACAGCATGGGCGACCTGCCCGGGGTGAGAGAAGACATCTCCGTTCAAGCCCCCTTGAGGAGCGTCAACTGCACCGGTCGGCGGTCCTGGGGGAACGGGATCGGATAATTGCCGGTGAAGCAGGCGTCGCAGTAGCCTCCCACCCGACCATTGACCGCCCGGTAAAGCCCCTCCAGGGAGAGGAAGGCGAGGGAGTCGGCGGTGATGTACTGCCGCATCTCCTCGACCGTATGGTTGGAGGCCAGAAGCTCCTGACGATTGGGGGTGTCGATCCCGTAGAAACAGGGGTGGGTCGTGGGGGGAGAGGCGATGCGGACATGCACCTCCCTGGCCCCGGCGGCGCGGACCATCTTGACGATCTTGCGGCTGGTGGTGCCCCGCACTACCGAATCGTCGACAAGAACCACCCGTTTGCCTTGGAGAACCCGGTTGTTGGCGTTGAGCTTGATCTTGACCCCGAAGTGACGGATCGACTGCTGCGGTTCGATGAAGGTCCGCCCGACATAGTGGTTGCGGATAATCCCGAATTCGAAGGGGATGCCTGACTCCTGGGAAAATCCCAGCGCCGAGGGGACCCCGGAGTCGGGAACCGGGACAACGACCTCGGCCTCCACCGGATGCTCCTTGGCCAGGCATGAGCCGATGCGCTTGCGGGCGTCGTAGACGCTGATCCCATCCAGGGTGGAGTCGGGACGGGCAAAATAGATGTACTCGAAGACGCAGAGGTTGCGTTTGGCCACCTGCCGGGTCGGGCCTCCGGGGGAAAACGGAAAATAGGAGGTGATCCCGTCAGGGCCGATAACCACGAGTTCTCCAGGTTCGACATCGCGGAGGAAGGTGGCGCCGATGAGATCGAGGGCACAGGTCTCCGAGGAGAGGACATAGCCGCCATTGCCCACCCGACCCAGGACCATCGGCCGGAAGCCGGCAGGATCGCGGACGCCGATGAGGCGACTCTGGTTCATGGCAATGAGAGCATAGGCCCCCTGGACCTGATGCAGGGCCTCCACCAGCCGCTCGGCGAAATGGGCGTGGCGGGAGAGGGCGGTAAGATGAACCACCACCTCGGTATCCATGGTCGATTGGAAGATGGATCCCCGCGCCTCGAGGGCCCGCCTCAGTTCGACCGCATTGACCAGGTTTCCATTGTGGGCGATGGCCATGCCGCCATGGGCGGTATCGACCACCAGGGGCTGCAGATTGCGGGTATTGCCCTTATCACCGGCGGTGGAGTAGCGCACATGGCCGATGGCCGAGGAACCCTTGAGGCGTTCGATATCACCGGGCTTGAAGACATCGGCCACCAAGCCGCGACCGCGGCTCATGTGCATGTAGCGCTCCTCGACCGAGACGATGCCGGCCGATTCCTGCCCCCGATGCTGCAGGGCATAGAGCCCCAGGTAGACCAGATTGGCCGCTTCGGGATGGGCATAGACTCCGAAGACGCCGCACTCGTCGTGAAAATGGTCGTCGTCAGGAAGGATCAAGATCGGCGTCCCCTCACTCAACGGGCAACATCATTCCGTTGAAATTGGCCCGTCATCCGTGGCGGGCGGCGACCCGTCGGGCGACAGGCCGCAAAGGATCGACCCTGCAAGTGCCCGGAAGCAAACGGCCTTCGCCGGTTGCCGTCATGGCAGACGACGACCGACTCCGCACGGGTCGCACTGCGTCCCCCCCTCCCGGGGCGGGATCCGCGCAACCGGCCCCCTCCCCTTCCCCCGGTCACAAAGGGGACACTCTGACACCTTCGAAGCCATTCTGTCAAATCCGAGGCGCCACGCACACTCCGGATCCCGGGCTCGCAACAAGCAACCGTGACGCCTCACCACGGGAGACCACCTTGAGCATGGGGAGCGAGAGGAGCACCTCGTTGTCGACCATCCGGCTCAGGGAATCGGCGGCCATGCCCAATCCCAGGTTGAAGAACTCCTTCAGTGCGTCCTCTTCAAGATCGGTCAGCATAAGAGGTCACGGCGAGGCCGGCCATTATTACCCCCAACTTGCCCGGATCGACGGGTTTTTCGATAAAGCCGATTCCCGCCACCTCACAGCGCTCCCGCATGCTCTCCTGGATGTTGGCGGTGACCAGATGCACAGGCAGCCCGGGATGTTTTCCCCGCATCTTTTCCGCGAGATCGAGGCCATTCATCCCGGGCATATTGAAATCGACCAGCGCCAAGTGGAGCGTCATCTCCTCGAACCGTTGCAAAGCCTCCCCGGCGTCCCTGGCCTCGACAAGCGACCAATCCCTGAAATGGGTCTCGAATATTTTCCGAACCATCATGCGGGCAAGACTGCTGTCGTCCACGACCAGGGCGATCTTCGTCTCCATGCTAGCTCACTCCATCTCCACGCTGGCCCACTCCCAGGGTATCGCCCAAGGCCGCAACGCTGGCAGCGGAAGCCGGACGGGTCGGACCGGAGCGGTGGACGGGTCGCCGAGCCGCCACCGGTCGACGGCTTCCTGCCGTAGTGATGATCAGGGGCGGCGCAGGCGGGCAGCGGCAGCGCCCTCGACCGCTTCCAGGGGCACCCCCTCGCGCCGGGAGAGTTCGACATAGCGCTCCCGCCGCAGGGCATTGACCCGCTCCATGAGTGACCGCCCCCCGGCATCGAGTCCCGGGCCGGGCTCCAGATAGCCGTTCTCCCCTTCGCGCAACATCCCGGCGGCCTTGGCGCTCCTGAAGGTCACCACCTCTTGGGGCGCCAGATCCTCTCCCCAGGCCGGCAGGGCCAGGAAACAGGCCCCGGCCAAGATAACTCCCCGAAACAGGATTCCCATCGGCACCTCGAACCTAGAACAGATGTTTATCCTTCTTGATCATTGCCTCCACGTCTTTCTCCAGACGCACGCGCACGTCATGTTCGATCTTGACATTGAGATTGATGACGATAGGCTCCCTCGGGACCTCCACACGCACTGTGGGGGAACATCCGACCGCCCCCCCGGCGAGAAAAGCCGTCGCAAACACCAAGGCGACCCCCGTGCGTACCGGGGGAGAGCTCGTTGCCGATATTTCCTGTCGGCGGATGGTGCGCGGGTGCGCGTCGCAAGCTGTTGCTATCTTCACCGATGCCCCCTGCTGGACTGCTGAAAAACCCACCCACGGACTTTTCAACCCGGAAAGGCAAAACCCGGTCTTACCCTTCCTTCCGAACCCGACCGAAGCACACCGTTCGCCAACGGGACGCCACACCCCGGTTCTGTGGCATCTACCCCTTCGCAACCCATTCCCGGGCCTCCAACCCCCGCCGCAGGATTTCGTCCAACGGTCCGGAAAGGTCCAGATTGATCTCGATCGGGTGACCGTCGTGGAGGTCGGGGTTCCTTCCAGCCATCCGTGCCACGAGGCGGAGGTCCCCCTGCCGGGGGCGCTCCAGGGTCAGGGCGAGGGTATCGAACCGGAAGTTCCGCAGCGCCTCGGGAAGGATCTCCGGGATCCCAGCCGCCACGGCGTTCTGCCGCCAGCTCTCATCTTCGTATGCTACCACGCCGGGACCAGACGCTGCCAGTTCGGCCGGGGGAATGCTCCACTCCCCCCGGGTCACGACGAGCGCCACCTGACCCTTCAGCCTGGCCTCCACCGTGAGGCCAGGGATGGCAAAGGGGCGAAGGATTTCAGCCAGATCCAGTTCATTCAGGGCGAGAAAGAGCCTTGCCTCACGATGATTCGGGTCGAACCAGGAGTCCATCAGGGAGATCTCCCCCCCCCAGAGGTCGGCGGCGAGGTGATGGAGCGTCAGGCGCGAGCCCTCGGCCTCGGCACTCAGGACCAGGTGATCGAGGTGCTGTTCCAGGGGGAGATCAATCTCCAAAACGGCGTCGAGTTTGACGCGGGACAGGCCCCCGTTCGAGGATTGTGGCTCCATGGCAAGGAAAAGATCGCCGGCAACGGTGAAGGGACCAGCAGTGGTCCTGCCCACGACCCGGCAATCGAGACAGGAAGCTTTCCCCAGGAAAAACGGCAGGGTCGGGACCTCGAACCCTGTCGGGGAGAGAGAGGATTCCCTTTCTCGGGAAACCTTGCGGGAGGGGTCGTCGTCGGCAAGAGGAAGGGTCACGGTCACTCCCTCCGCTTCGATCGACGCCAGTCCGACGAAGGGTGGGCGATCCCGCCGCACGGGCTCCAGGGTGAGCCGCCGGGCCTTGATCCCGGTTCCCCAGCCCGGCTGGTGCAGTCGGATCCTGCCCTGGGCGATTGCAACGGTCCCGAATTCAGCCTCGGGAAAATAGCGCCCGCGAAGAAAGGGCCACCCCCATTCCCAGGCCCCGGCACCGGCCCCCAACAAGACGAGCAGGAACAACGATACCCGAAAGAACCACCGGCGGATTCTCAAGAAGCGCCCGGAAAACGAGAGAAGAGCCCCAACCTTCCCCTGGCCTGCCGGCGCTCCTTGTACTTCTGCTGATGCTTGCCCTCCGCCGGCGTCGCCTTCTCGGTGACCTCGATCTGGGAGAGATTCTCGGCCCCGGCCACACGCCCCTGAAGAACCCGCAACATGACGTCCAGGTTGGAACGCTTGACCTTGCCAAGGTGATACTTTTTCCGCCCCGCGTGAAACTCGAGAGCCCCGGTGTTGACCTCGCTGCGGACCTCGTAGGGCTCGATGCGGGAGAGGTCGCTGTAGGCAAAATCCCTGACGCTGGTCTCACGCATCCCGGTCAGGAGGAGGATAAGCCGCCGATCCGTCAAAACAACCAGGTCGCGGAGCCACGGAACGCTGCGCTCCTCCAACCGGCAGAGGAAGACGCAGAGCGCCCGTTCCCCCTCCAGGAGAGCGGGTCCGAGGATGGTTTCGATCTGTGCCAGATCGACGGAAAAACCGACCATCGGAACCGTTTCGGGTTCCCAGAGTTCCTGGGCCACGCGCATCATCCTCGAGACAGGCCGGAGGGGCGGGCGACCGCGGTCAGTGCGCCTGGATATGGGGGACGTAGTCCCTGTCCTTGGCCATGACGTGCTCCCGCAACCAGTTCTCCAGGAAACGTCCCAACTCGCTCGCGATCCTGAGGCGCTCCTCTTCGGAGGCGGTCACATGCAGCAGCTCGGTGAATTCCTTGAGCCGCCCGGCGATCCGGTCATGCTCCGTTTGGTGTTCCTCGAGCTTCGGATAATCCCCATTGCGCATCAGCTGCTCTTCGAAGCTGAAGTGACTGATCACATAACGCTTCAGCTCGATCAGGATCTCGTTCAGCCGGGAGACGTCTTCCCGATGGCTCAGGATATCCACCAGGGAATGGAAAAGACCGAAGAGACGGCGATGCTGCTCGTCCAGTTGCGCATTGCCGACCGCAAACGATTCGGACCACTTGACTTCATCCATGGCATTCTCTCCTCTTCCGCCGACGGGGCGAAGGCCACCCCGGAGGCTGTTTCTGGAAACACCCGAGAGTCGGCACGGGGATCCTCTCCGCACCGACGGTTCCCCGGAGGTCGGCGCGTCAGGGAATGACGGTCACGCTGCCAACAAAAAGGACCTCCGGAAAGGTGCGTTGCAGCTCCTTGCTGTCGAAATCCCGCATGACCGCGCCCCCGGTCCAGGTAATGGTCTGACCGACCTGGACCGTGTTCATCGGCGCGGCGAGCCAGGCCCCCCCCTCGACCTGCAGATAGACATAGCTCGAGGTCGGCAGCCGCTCGACGACCTTGGCCTGGAAGGCGACCGGGGGTGGGGGAGCGGCGCCGGGCAGAATGGCGTCGACGAAGAGGATCTCGTCGAAGGTCCGGTTCAGGGTCCGGCTGAAGAAGTTCTTCATGACCGAAAAGCGGTTCCAGTGGATGGTCTCGCCGACCTGAACGGTTGCGTGGTTGCCGGCCAGCCAGAACTGCCGCCCATTGTTCTCGACCTGCACGTAGGAATAGGTGCTGGCGTCCATGGAGGCAACGACCTGCCCCTGATTCGGGTACTCCACCGATGCCGCCGGTTCTTCGACCGTCCGGGCCGGCTCGGAGGCTGCCGCGACCGGAGGGGGGGACGTCTCCATGCCCTCGGTCGGGACCTGGGCAGCAGGCTCCATCGGGGCAGGGGAGACCGCCGCTGCGGGCGCCTCCTCGGTGACGGGGACCTGGACGGGCTCTGTCGGGGCGAGGGAGACCGCCGCTGCGGGCGCCTCCTCGGTGACGGGGACCTGAACGGGCTCTGTCGGGGCGAGGGAGACCGCCGCTGCGGGCGCCTCCTCGGTGACGGGGACCTGGACGGGCTCTGT
>JADGCL010000106.1 GCA_015229005.1 Magnetococcales bacterium | reverse complement strand
TATTTCCGTGCTCTCCTCTGGATCTCCCGGCGTCCGCTCCCGGCAGCCCTGAAGGCGAAATGGCCGACCAATCGCGTCGACTATCGCCCCCCCCCGGGTCAGGGAAACCCGCTCGCGGTCGGTATCGGTTGTGATCGCGACACCCCCGCCGCTTCCATCCGCACCGCCCTGGAGGAGGTCCTGACCGCGCATTTTCTCTCCCTGGCGGATGTCGTCGTCCTGGCGACCATCGACCTCAAGGCCGACGAGCCGGGCCTTCTCGCCCTCGGGCATCTCCTCGACCGCCCCTGGCGCCACTTCCCGGCGGCATCCCTGGCGACGGTGACCGTACCGAACCCGTCGGCGACTGTCATGCGTCATGTCGGGACCCCCTCCGTCGCCGAGGCGGCTGCCCTCCTCGCCGCCGCCGGCACCGCCGGCGATGCCGGCGGTGGATCCGCCCGCCTGGCGGTGGAAAAATGGAGCCATCGCGACCGGGAAGGGAAAAACCTCACCATCGCCGTCGCCTTCGTCGACACCGACACCTCCCGTGGCGACGATCCCCCGCACCTGCCCACCCCCAAGAGCGAAATCCGAGCATGATCAGCGAGACCCGTTCCAACGACTCGCCCCCCGCCCGTGGCCGGATCAGCCTGGTCGGCCTGGGACCGGGGTCCGAGCGCCAGATGACCCCCGAAGCACGGCAGGCGATTCTCGAGGCCGAGGTCATCGTGGGGTACAAGACCTACCTCAAGCTGGTGGCGGAACTCATCGGCGGCAAGGAGGTGGTCGGCAGCGGCATGCGCGAGGAGCTTCCCCGCTGCGCCCTCGCCTGCCGGCGCGCCGCCGAGGGAGCCAGGGTGGCCCTGATCTCCTCCGGCGATGCCGGCGTCTACGGCATGGCGGGGCCAGCCTTCGAGTTGCTGTTGCAGTCGGGCCTGCTCACCCGGGTCGAGGTGGTGGTGATCCCCGGGATCACCGCCCTCCTCGCCGCCGCCGCCCGCGTCGGCGCACCCCTGACCCACGACTTCTGCGCCATCTCCCTCTCCGACCTCCTGACCCCGTGGGAGGTGATCGAAAAGCGGCTCCGTGGCGCTGCCATGGCCGATTTTGTTACCGCCCTATACAACCCCAGGAGCGTCCGCCGCCAGCGCCAGCTCGACCGCGCCCGGGAGATTTTTCTCGAACACCGCGCCCCCACCACCCCGGTCGCCATCGTCACCGCCGCCTATCGCCCGGGGGAGAGCGTACTCCTCACCGACCTCGCCAGCCTCGACCGCCACCCTGTCGGCATGCAGACGACCGTCATCATCGGCAACACCTCCACTTTCAGTCGCGAGGGAGTCATGGTCACCCCCCGGGGCTATGGCAATAAATACAGTCTCGACGCCGCCGACCTCACCGAGGAGAAACCCTGATGCACATCATGGAAGGGTTCCTGCCACCGCTCCACGCCGCCGGCTGGACCGCCGCCGCCCTCCCCTTCGTCGTCGCCGGCGCCGTCAGGGTGGGCCGGCTGATGCGGGAAAGGCCGGAAACCCGGCTCCTCCTCGGGGCCTGCGGCGCCTTCGCCTTCGTTCTCTCGGCCCTGAAACTGCCCAGTGTCACCGGCAGCTGCTCCCACCCGACCGGGGTCGGACTGGGAGCGACCCTCTTCGGACCGACGGTCATGACCCTGATGTCGGCCATCGTCCTCCTCTTCCAGGCCCTGCTCCTCGCCCACGGCGGCCTCACCACCCTGGGCGCCAACCTCTTCGCCATGGGAGTCGTCGGCCCCTGGGTGGCCTGGGGGTCCTATCGGGGCGGGCGCGCCCTGGGATTGTCGCTGCCGATCGCCCTCTTCCTCGCCGCCACCGCCGGCGATCTCGCCACCTACCTGGTCACCTCCGCCCAATTGGCCCTGGCCTTTCCCGATCCGGTTTCCGGCATCGCCGGCTCTCTCGTCAAATTCCTCTCGGTCTTCGCCCTGACCCAGCTGCCCCTCGCGATCATTGAGGGACTCCTGACCGTGACGGTCATGAACTGGCTCGCACGCCACAACCCCGAGGATCTCGGGCAACTGGCCCTCGTCAACCCGCCCCCCCCAGAGGAACTCCGCGATGTGGCGTGACAATCGCATCCTTCTCGGCCTCGCCCTCCTGGTGGCGCTCCTCCCCTTTCTCCTGCCCTGGAACCAGGAGGCCACCTTCACCGGCGCCGACGATCAGGCCTCCGCCCTCATCAACCGGATCCAGCCCGATTTCCACCCCTGGTTCACCCCTCCCTGGGATCTACCCGGAGCGGGGTTCGAGAACCTCTTCTGGGCCATCCAGGCCGGGCTGGGAAGCGGGATCTTGGGCTACGTCATCGGCGTCCGCCATGGGCGCAGGAGAGCGACCGAAGAATCCTCGACCCGGCCCGGACCCGATCGCCCCGATCCGGTCGAAGGCTCCTCGTCCGGGGGGGAGAAGCCCACCGCCAGGAGGGAGAGCCCGCCCCACCCGAGGCCACCCAGGCAGGCGGCAGAGAATGCCCGTTCTTGACCGTATCGCCTTCGAGTCGGCCTGGAAGGGGCGCGGCACCGGCGGCAAGGCACTCCTCGGATTCGGTCTCCTGGGGGCCGCCGCATTCGGCCCCGCGCCCCTGACCGCCCCCCTGGTGCTGGCCACAACCCTCGCCCTCGCCCTCTTCTCCGCCCGGCTGCCCGCCCGGCTCTACCTCCGACTCCTCGCAATCCCCCTCGGTTTCCTCCTCACCAGCCTGCCGGTCTTCCTCCTCTCGGTGGGGTGGGACCACGGCCCCACCGTGACCCTGAACGAAACCGGTTGGCGGCAAGCCTTGCCCCCCACCCTGCGCTCACTCGCCGCCGTCGCGGCCCTCCTCCTCCTCACCCTGACCACCCCCGTCAGCAGACTCCTCGTGCTCGGGCATCGTCTGGGGCTGCCAACCACCGTGACCGATCTCGCCCTCCTGACCCATCGTCTTCTCTTCGTCATCGCCGACATGGCCGTGACCGGGGCCCGCTCCCAGGCCTTCCGCCTCGGCTATCGAGGCTGGCGCCGCTCGCTCCGGTCGGTCTCCCTCCTGGCCGCCGGACTCCTGGGACGCTCCCTCGATCGGAGCCGGCGCCTGGAGACGGGACTCGCCGCCCGGGGCTTCCGCGGCGAGTTGCCCATCCTCGTCCAGATCCCGGCCACAACCCCGGGAGAATGGACCACCGCCGTCGCAATCCCCCTGGCGTTGCTCCTCCTCGCCTGGAGCGTCCCATGAGCCCCCCCATCCTGGAGGTGGTCGGCCTCGCCCACCGCTACCCGGGCAACCAAAAGGATACCCTCAGCGGGGTCAGCCTCAAGATCACCGCCGGTCGTCGGCTGGCAATCCTCGGCGGCAACGGCAGCGGCAAAACCACCCTCTTCCTCCTCATGAACGGTACCCTCCGACCGCGAGCAGGCTCCATCCACCTCGACGGCATACCCGCCCGCTACGACGCCCAAGGGCTCGCCCGTTGGCGCCAGGAAGTCGGGGTCGTCCTTCAGGAGTCGGACGATCAGCTCTTCGCCGCCAGTATCGCCGAAGACGTCTCCTTCGGCCCCCTCAACCTCGGCCTCTCCCGGGAGGAGACCCATGCCCGCGTCCAGGCCAGCCTCCAGGCCCTGAACCTCACCGAACTGGCGGACAGACCCCCTCACCACCTCTCCCATGGCCAAAGAAAACGCGCCGCCATCGCCGGCATCCTCGCCATGCGCCCCCGACTCCTCGTCCTCGACGAGCCCACCGCCGGTCTCGACGGCCCCGGCCAGAGAGATCTCCGTCACACCCTCGAAGAACTCTCCCGACAGTATGGAACCACCATCGTCTTCTCCACCCACGACATCGAACTGGCCTACACCTGGGCCGAGGAGGCGGCCATCTTCGCCAATGGTCGGATTCTCGCCCAGGGGCCGGTCACCAGCCTCCTGACCGATCTTCCCCTCCTGGAGCGTGCCAACCTGACCCCACCCGCCGCAGTCACCCTCCGGAACGCCCTCGCCAAAATCGGGGTCGGCGTCCCTCCCCTGGTCAGGAGCGTCGGGGAACTGGCCGAGGCCATCGATCGACACGACAGCATGTTTTCAGCAATCTGACAAAATTGCGCAATCCTCGCCCTGAAACCCGGTCCCGATCTCGCTTGCACCCGGGGAGGCATGATAGAATGGGGCGGTTTTGCTTCGGGAACCGAGCGGAGCGGTGTGCCCCCGACCGGAAAAAGAGAGCCGACCGGACCCGGCGGAATGCTTCGGTGTACTGACCTCCAGCAACAACGTCGCGGACAGCCTCCCCTATGAAACCCAGCCACTGGTTGGTCATTGTCGCCATGTCCCTGATCACCCTCAGTATCTGGGCGTGGACGAACCGTCCCCTGGAGGAGCCCCTGTGGCCGGACCGGGTGATGGGATTCGCCTTCTCCCCCTACCGCGGCGATCAGGATCCGCAGAAGGACATCCACCCGACACCCGCCCAGATCGACGAGGACCTCGCCCTCCTCGCCGGCAAAACCTACGCCGTGCGTACCTATACGGTCGAAGGGGTGCTGGGAGAGGTCCCCCGACTCGCCCAGAAGTACGGCATCAACGTCACCCTGGGGGCATGGATCAGCGAAGACGAGGCCCACAACGAGGAAGAGATCAAGAGGCTCGTCCAGATCGCCAATGCCAACCGCCGCAATATCGTCCGCGTGATGGTCGGCAACGAAACGATTCTCCACGCCCAGCAGGATGTCAAAAGCCTCATCAAGTACATCGACCGGGTCCGGGCAAAGGTGGGCGCCCCGGTCAGCACCGCCGAGCCCTGGCATGTCTGGCTGAAATACCCGGAACTCGTGCAGCACTGCGATTTCATCGCCGTCCACATGTTGCCCTACTGGGAAGGAATCGAACAGGAAAAGGCCATCGATTACATCGTCGGGCGAATGAACGAACTCCGGGCCGCCTATCCCAAGAAAAACATCATCATCGGCGAAGTCGGCTGGCCCAGCGGCGGTTCGACCCGGATCCACGCCAAGGCCGGGGTCGCCGAGCAGGCAACCTTCCTCCGCCGCTTCCTGGCACGGGCCAGCGCCGAAAAATACGTCTACTACGTAATCGAAGCCTTCGACCAACCCTGGAAGAGCAACTCCCTCGAACGTGGGGTCGGCTCCTATTGGGGAGTCTACAACGCCGATCGGGAAGCCAAGTTTCCTTTCCACGCCCCCATCGTCAACATCCCCCAATGGTACGTCCTCGCCGGGGCCTCCCTCTTCGCCGGCATGGTCACCATCACCCTCCTCTTCCTCGACAGCCACGGCCTCAGCCATCGCGGTCGCATCTTCCTCGCGACCACAGCCTATGCCGTGGCCTCATTCGCCGTCTACGTGGTCTACGACTACAGCCAGCAGTATCTCAGTCGCAGCGCCATGGTGATCGGGATCATCCTCGGGATCGGCATGATCGGGGTGATCGTCGTCCTCTTCGCCGAGGCCCACGAATGGGCCGAGGCCGCCTGGGTTCAAGCCAGGCGCCGGGCCTTCCAACCGCCCGGACAGGTCGAAGACGCCCATCTCCCCTGGGTATCGGTCCATGTCCCGGCCTACAATGAACCCCCCGACATGATGATCGCCACCCTCGATGCCCTGGCGCACCTCGACTATCCCCACTTCGAGGTCGTGGTGGTCGACAACAACACCAAGGACCCCGCCACCTGGCAGCCGGTCCGTGACCATTGCGCCAAACTGGGGGCGCGTTTTCGCTTCTTCCATGAGGACCCCCTCGCCGGCTTCAAGGCCGGAGCCCTCAACTACGCCTTGCGCCAGACCGACCCCAGGGCCGAGGTCATCGCCGCCATCGACAGCGACTACATCGTCACCCCGAACTGGCTCCGCGACCTCACCCCCCAATTCCTCAAACCCGAGATCGCCATCGTCCAGGCGCCGCAGGATTATCGGGATCAGCATGAGAGTCTCTTCAAGTCCATGTGCTACGCCGAGTATCGCGGCTTCTTCTACATCGGCATGGTAACCCGCAACGAACGCAACGCCATCATTCAGCATGGGACCATGACCATGGTCCGGCGCTCGACCCTGGAAGAGGTCGGGGGGTGGGCCGAATGGTGCATCACCGAGGATGCCGAGTTGGGACTGAGGGTCTTCGAACGCGGCTATCAGGCCTTCTACGTGCCCCGGAGCTACGGCCAGGGGCTCATGCCGGACACCTTCATCGACTACAAGAAGCAACGCTTCCGCTGGGCCTACGGCGCCGTCCGTATCCTCCGTGCCCACCTGGGGGAACTCCTGGGGTGGCGCCCCACCTCCCTGACCTGGGGACAGCGTTACCACTTCCTGGCCGGCTGGATGCCCTGGTTCGCCGATGGACTGAACCTCATGTTCAATCTTTTCGCCCTGACCTGGTCGGCCATCATGATCCTGCACCCGGAATCCACCGACGCCCCCTCCCTGGTCTTCAGCGTCCCGCCGATGATCCTATTTGTATTCAAGATCCTCAAGCACATCCACCTCTACTACAGCAACCTCAAGATCAAGCCGCACCTCTCCCTGGGCGCCGCCATCGCCGGGCTTTCCCTGACACACACCATCTCCCTGGCCATCATCCAGGGGTTCGGCAGCGGCGAAAAGCCCTTCTTCCGCACCCCCAAACGGGCCGACGGCCATCAGTTCTTCCGGGCCCTCGCCACCGCCTCCGAAGAGGCCTTCCTCATGATGGCGCTCTGGGTCGCCGCCTGGGGAGTCAAGGATCGGGTCGGCCTGGACTTCCTGGACACCCGCGTCTGGATCACCGTCCTCATCGTCCAGTCGCTGCCCTACCTGATTGCCGTGATCGTGGCGATGATCAGTTGTCTTCCCGCCTCACGTCAGGATTCTGCAGAACATCTCGTCGCGGATACCACCGGCCCGACCCCCTACCTCGTGCCGACCCTCCCCGAGAGCCCGGAGGAGTTGGCGGAAAGCGGCCCAGCCCCCCTCCCGGTCGCCGCTTCCCTGGGGGAGACCCTGAAGGCGGGTGGGTAGTCCGTCACCTTTTTCTGGGAATCCGCCATCATGTGGGCAAGCCTCGCCAGAAAGATCGTTCTGAACCGGTATTCGGCCTTTCTGGGGGTCGTCTTCCTCTATCTCCTCCTTATGAACGAGAGGATCGAGCTGACCAAAGGCATCTGGCAGATGGAGATCCCCGTTCTGCTCTATGCCTATTTCTGGCTCAACAGCCTGACCAAACCCTCGCGCTGGCAACCCGTCGCCGCCGCCGTCCCCCTGGCCTTTCTCTACCTGCTCCATGACTATTACTATTTCAGATTCTTTCGCATCCCGAGGATCATCGAAGTCACCCAGATCCGCGAACTCCTCGAGGTGGTGGACCCCGGTTTCCTGCTGGCACTGGCCGGCCTCGCCCTGCTCTTCATCTTCCTGATCGCGATCTTCACCCGGCTCACCCTCAAGGGGTTCATCCTTTCCCTGCCGCTGGTGGTCCTGGTCGGGAGCGCCTTCATCCTGCCGGATCGCTTTATCCAGGCCTACAGCAGTCGTTCCATCGAGGTCATCCACTATTCCACCGTCATCAATGTGGAGTATAATGGTAGGATCGTCACTGCCCTTTACAATGAAGCCAAACGCCGGGAAACACTATCCCGGATGTCCCGGTATCGGGATATCGGCAAACTTTCCCTCGTCCTTCCTGACGAAATCAAGGGGAAAGTCAATGGCCGCAATGTCCACTTGATCGTCCTCGAAGGTTTCATCGATTTCTCCTATTTTGAAAACTTCCCCGAGAAACTGAATCCCGC
>JADGCL010000105.1 GCA_015229005.1 Magnetococcales bacterium | reverse complement strand
GAGGCCCCACGCCTTGCCTGAAGGCCTCCGGAACTCAATTGTGAACAGGCCCTGGGACTGCCCGCTCTCCCTTTTCTCGTTCGCCGAGTCGCCGACCGCAGGGGATTCAGCGCCGACCGAACCCTCCACCACTGCCAAAGGAGAACCTGCCATGCCCCATACCATCCCGATCCTCCTCGTGCTGCTCTTGTCGCTGTCGACCGTCCCCGCCTTTGCCGGGGATGCCAAGCCCGTTGTCATCAAATTCTGTGGTGGTCCCAAAGGGCTTTCCTACGAAAGGCTGCCCAATACCCTCAGGCCCATCATCGACGGCTTTGGCCTCGGCTTTACTCTGGAGACGGTGGAGACCAAGGGCGGCGAGGAAAACGTCGAGAAAGTGGCCAAGGGAGAATGCGATTTCGGCATCGCCCCCAATAAACTGGCCCACAAGCGCCAACTCCCGATCGATGGGACCGTCTTCCACAGCTACCCCCACCTCGTTTGCAATCAGGAGCGCACCAAGGGCGCCAAAGAGATCGGGGACCTCCTGGATCAGGGCCGAAAAATCCAGGTCGCGGTCGGGGATATCGGCTCTGCCAGCAAGATCGTCTGGGACTCGCTGGCCGAACTCGACAGCGATTTCGGGGCCGATCATTTCGTCACCATGCCCCTCGGTTTCACCAAGGCGGTCCCGCTCGTCATGAACGGCAAGTTCGACTGCGCCTGGACGGTCAGCGGCATCGGCTCCCCTGCCCTCAAGGCGGCCGACTACCCGGGATCATCCAAGGTTCTGAGGCTTGTCCAGGTCAACGATGGCGATTTCAACGACGATGACTACGATTTCTTCGTCATCCCCAGCAACGCCTACCCCAATCTGCAAGCGGGCTGGTTCAAGGACGTCAAGACGATCGATGTCCCCGTGGTTCTCTTCCATCGCCGGGGACTGGAGAACGACCAACCCGTGGCCTACGGCGCCATCTTTGGTGAGGCCATGCGCGTCGGGCCGGACCTCTTCAAGGAGTGACCCTGGACGGGCAAAGGTTCCGGGTCGGCCCAAACCCCGCCCGGAACCTCTCCCGGACTCTCTCCCGGACTCTTCCCCGGACTCTCCCCCGGACTCTCCCCCGGACTCTCTCCCGGACTCTCCCCCCGCCCGGAACAGGGCTCCTCAGTCCGCCCTCACGATCTCGGAACACCGGACGTACCAACCCAGGTACCAGTTCTGGGCCCACGGGATCGGGACGATCAGGACGGAAGCCAGGGTGAAAGCGATTGTTCTCCATAACATCTGCCAGCCGCTTCCGGTAAAATTCAAGCGACTGCCGCCGCCCTCGACATTTCTCCAATACCACCGGTACATGGCGACGGAAACCCAGGCCCAACCAACTATGGTGAGCATCGAAAGACCGACGATGAAACTCCAGGCAAGGACCCCAAGATAGGACCCCTTGAATGCGAAACGGGTGCCGCAACCAGGAACCATACCGTCGACGACCCAGCGCCAGAACACCAGGGTCGCGAACGAGCTCAGAGGCAACAGGACCCACCCAACGATCAACCCCCAGAAAAACGAATTGCCTGGTGACTGGCTGACATAATAACCAAGTTCATTATGAAGAAGAGGAACGGCAGAACTGACGATGCTGGGCAGGATCCAGACAAGAGGGAGCCACCATATCCGACCACCGCGCCCCTCGAAGGCAAGCGTCGTTCCGTCACTGGATTTCACCGAGTTGGCGAACCACCTCATGAACGCAGCCAGCGCCCACGCTATAGGGATGACCAGGAAGCACGACAGAACCAGCACAAGCGTTTTTCCGAAGCCGGTAAGCGGTCCCCCATGGAAAGAGAGCGTCCGGGATTCATGGTCAGGCGCCATGCGTGAACTCCTTTGTGGTCAGATGAAAAAATCCCCCCCCAGGCCGCGAAAGAGCTACCACGACTCTCCACAGGGATCAAGCCATGCCCCTGTGCCTGAACAATAAGTCCGGTTCCTCCTTTTCTTGGATCGATACTACTCGGAAGCGCACTCCGAGAGCGTCGGCAACGACCTCTGGGGCCGTCTTCGACCTGTTCAAAGGTTTTTCGGGGAGCATTTGGGGGCTTCAGGGGAGCATTTGGGGGCTTCAGGGGAGCATTCAGGCAACCGCGAGATGTACTATCAGGAGGTAGCGCCCACCCTTGCCGATGAACACCAGCCCGAGAAAGCGCCAAAGGGGAACCCTCAGAACACCGGCCGCCAGGGTCAGAGGGTCACCCACGACCGGGACCCAGGCCAGCAGAAGAGTCCACTGGCCGAAACGATTGAACCACCTCTCCGCACGCGCCAGGGCTTGCCGGGAAACCGGCCCCCCCCGCCTTCCCGACCAGAGTTGCAGATACCGACCCAGGAGCCAGTTGACCCAGGCCCCGCCGACGTTGCCCAGGGTAGCCGCCGCCCAAAGTCCCGAGGGGGAGTAGCCTCCCTGAAGAAGCATTCCCCCAAGGACCACCTCGGAGGAGAGGGGCAGAATGGTCGCCGCGGCGAAGGCCACGCCAAAAAGCCCCCAGTAGCCCAAGAGCACCTTCCGTTTCCGACGTTGCCGGTTGCACTCCAGGCAACGGGTGAGGCCAGGATCAGCGCCCCGTCAACCACTCCCGAAGGAGAGTGGTGGCAAATCCCGTCAACCCATCACCGGGGCAACCCGATTCATCGCCTGTTTCTGCATCGCAGCGCGGGAGATCGTGACCCGATAGGCGGAGGCAGAACCGACTATTGGTTGCACCGATGCGTCCTGACTCCGGGATGACTTGGCATCGCCCAGCCGACGCGTCGCCCCCCCCGGCCTCCTCCTTGGACTGTTGACCCAGGTTGGCCGCCATCGAAACGGCGCGCTCGATCAGAAAATTGGCAGCATTGGTAATGTTCATGGTCTTCAACCTCGATTGCATCCGTTCCCGGCGGAGAGGATTCGCTCTTCCATCCTTGTCACTTCAGGGTCCGGGATCCCTGTGGCTGATGACATGCATTGCGCATGCCACTATCAACCGGTTCCTTATGCCGTTCTCCCGGCAATCCGGGTGCCGGTTGGTGTCGGTGGTTGTGAAAGTCTCGATCGCCTGTCTGGAAGGGAAGCGCACGGGATCAACGATGGACCGGAAGTGACTCCGCAGGGCGTCGTTTTGCCATAAGGGGGGAAGAGAGTGCCGCCCGCGACCGGCAGGCCTTGCCGGCAGCCTTGTTGGGAGATCGACCCGAGATACCGAATCGGGAAGATGGCAAGATGCGGGGATGGAGGAAAAATTGCGCAGGATCCACCTGGAGCTCCTGGAACGGTTGCGCGCCGGAGAGGCCGATGCCTGGAGACTCAGTTGCCTTATCCGGGACTCGCGCGAGTCGGCCCCTCCCGCCTCGCGGCCCGACAATCTCCACGCTGACCGGCGGCGTCTCGCCCATCGGGGGTGGGCGACCATTCTCCACCTTGTCGAGGCGATGCCTCTGCCCGATGGCGGGACCGGTCGAGACTATCCCGAGAGTTTGAGGGGCCTCTGTCGTTGCCCGGAGCTGCGGAGGATGCCTGCGGGCGCGGATGCCGAGCTGGTCACGGTTCTCGAAATGGCCGCAGCCGCTGCAATTGCGACCCGGCTCCTCTTTCACGACCGGGAGCTCCGACCAAAGCGGAAATCGACTGAATAGTATCTCTCCGCCTGTCTCCTCACGGTCGGCCACACCAGGCGAATATTGTCATTGTGCAATGGGTTACAAAGCGGCAACGACCCCGACGAGGTCGTACTCATGGGATTCGGTGATGGTGACGGGGAGGATCTGCCCCGGAGGAGGGTTTCCCCGGGTGATGTAGACCTGGCCGTCGATCTCCGGGGCCTGTCCGGTCGTGCGTCCGATCATGACCCAGGGGCTTTCCGGGGTCGTCCGTTCGACCAGGACGGGGAAGGTTTGTCCCACCCGGGAGGCCAGCTTCCGGCGACTGATCCCCTGCTGGAGGGCCATCAACCTTTCCTGCCGCTCCAGGGCGATCTCGGGGGGGATTTTGTCCGGCAGGGCGTGGGCGGCGCATTCGGGTTCATCGGAGTAGGTGAAGACGCCGACATGGTCGAACCCGGTCTCTTCCACGAAGCGGAGAAGATGTGCAAACTCGGCTTCGCTCTCCCCGGGAAAACCGACGATGAAGGTGGTCCGGAGGACGGCCTCGGGCACCCGTTTGCGGATCCGTTCCAGGAGTCGGTTGATGTCGTCGGTACGTTCGGCCCGGCGCATCCGCTGCAACACCGCCGAATGGCTGTGTTGCAGGGGGATATCGAAGTAGGGCAAAACCACCCCGCCCTCGGCGATCACTTCCAGGAGGCGATCCGTCACCAGGGTTGGATAAAGATAGAGGAGGCGGATCCACTCCAGGTATTCGACCCCGCGGAGGCGTTCGAGGAGGTGGGCGAGGTCGATCCTCGGGGTAAGATCCCGACCGTAAAGGCTGGTGTCCTGGGAGACCAGGTTGATCTCCAGGACCCCCTGATTGGCGAGGATCCGGACCTCTTCCAGGATCCGGTCCGGGGCGCGGGAGCGGAATGGCCCGCGCAGGGCGGGGATGATGCAGAAGGCGCAAGGGTTGTTGCACCCTTCGGCGATCTTGACATAGGCCGTATGCGGGAGGGTGGTGAGGACCCGTTCGTGCCAGTGGGGTTCGACCTCGCGCGGAGGGGCGAGCATGACCTCGGCAGGGGCCGATGAAGGCGTCGGGCGACGGTCGAGGAGGGGCAGGAGGCGGTCGTATTGACCGGTTCCCAGGAGGATGTCGATCTCGGGGATCTCCTGGCAGAGAAGCTCCCGGCGGCGCTCGGCGAGGCAGCCGGTGACCACCAGGCGTTTGCCGCCCGGGGAGGCGGCCTTGATCCCGGCCATTTCGCGGATCGCTTCCCAGGATTCGGCCTCGGCGTCGGCCTTGAAGCCGCAGGTGTTGACCACGAGGATATCGGCCTCCTCCGGGTTTCCCGTCAGGAGATAACCCGAGGCCCGGAACTGTCCCAGGAGATGCTCGGTATCGACGAGATTCTTGGGGCAACCCAGGGAGATGACACCCACCAGGGTTGGTGCGTTCGACTTAGGCTGCATGGAGGATCCGCCTTGGAAGGGCGGCAGGAGGTCGCCGCCGGGAAATGGGGGTCAATCCCGAAAATTGATGTACTGCAGGGGAAGCTCCTGCTTGGAGGCTTTGATCAGAGCGATGGTCGCCTGCAGATCATCCCGCTTCTTGCCGGTGATACGCACGGCGTCTCCCTGGATGGCGGCCTGGACCTTGATCTTGCTGGCCTTGATCTCCTTGACCAGGCGTTTGGCGGTCTCGGTGTCCACCCCCTGACGGACAGTGACGGTCTGCCGGAGAATCCCCCCGGAGGCGCTCTCGGGGTCGGCATAATCGAGCGACCGGGGATCGATCTGCCGGCGGACGAGTTTCGATTGCAGGACCTCGACCACCTGTTTGCGCTTGTACTCGTCGTCAGCAACGATGGTGATTACCGCTCCCTCGTGTTCGAGGCGGCACTGACTGCCGCGGAAGTCGTAGCGCGTGCCGATCTCCTTGGAAGCCTGATTGACGGCGTTGTCCACTTCCTGAAGATCCACTTCGGAGACGATATCGAAGGATGGCATGGTTCGGCGCTCCTCGTCTTTCGGAAAGCCCGGGGTCAGGATCCGCTGGATTTGTCGAGGATGACGTCCACCCCCGGAGGCGGGGTAAAGGAGAACCGGTTCTCCGGGAGTTCGACATTGAGACGCGATTGGCTGAACCGGAAACTGGAGCGGTTCCCCATGGAGTCGACCAGATTGAGATGGAGGAGTTCCTCCTGCTCCGGGTGCAAGGTGACGGTGATCTCCTGGAGGGAACCCTCCTTCTTTGGCCAGAGACGGACGGCGGGGAGTTTCAGGATCTCGTCCCGAACGACCAGCCAGTTGAAATTTTCCTCCAGGGGTTTTCCCGAGACCAGAAAGGAGGCAGGGGAATTTTCCAGGGATTTGGCGTCTTTCTTCGTGGCCTGTTCGAGATCGGGGTCGTAGTACCAGATGGTCTCGCCGTCGGAGACGATCTCCTGCTTGTGGGGGGTCTGGTAATCCCAGCGGAAGCGATTGGGTTTGTCGGCGTAGAAGGTGCCGCGGCTTTCGGCGCCGCCGGCGGGCGGGGGGTCGACGGTCTGAACGAACCGGGCCTCCAGGGTCTGGAGACGGTTGATGAATTGCTGGAGGCGGGTGACGGCGGCGAAATCGGACTGATCCTGCTCTCGGCTGGCGGCCTTGTCCCGCTCTTCGCTCTTGGTGGAACCCTGCCCTTTGGCCAGGGCGAGGCCGGTGTCGAAGGGCGCGGGTGCCAGCCAAGCGAGGGACAGACCGGCCAGGGCGATCAGCAACCGGGACTTTCCAACGATCATGGGTTTCCCCCTTTCTGTCGGGAGCCGGGGAGATACTCTCTACCGTCTGGTGGCGGCCGGACCGACGACGCCTTCCCTGTTGTTTACCCCGGCCAAGCCCCGGGGGGAAGGGAAAACCCGGATTCTCTCTCGCGCTCCCCGGATTTTCATCTCCGGGATGGGGGGGATCGCGGGGGTCCCGATCTTCGGGATGGGGGGATCTCCGGGAGTGCTGGCACGTTTTTGGCTTTGCGTTCGTTCCGGGCGTCAAGGTCCCGGATAGCGGTTGTCTGCTCAAAGCAATGGGGAGTCGTTTGCCATGGAATATTCCACCGCCTCCCGGGAGGCGCCACAGGGGGACCTGGCGATGGTCCGGCGTCGTCCCTTGCTCGACTCGGGTCCGGCGCGGGGGGGGTTGGCCGTGGAGGAGTTGGTGACGCTCCTGCCGGGCGCGGGGGGAGTGGAGACGGTGCTTGGGCTCTTCGCCTCCTGGATGGACAGGACCATTCCATTGGCGCTGATGGCCTATTGGAATCCGCGATTCCGGGAGAAGGTGGTCGTCTCCCGGCGGGGAGAGAGCGAGGGGCGGTTGCGGGTGCTGGCCTCAGGGGTCATGGAGAGGCCATTGCCGCGCCTCCGCCACTGGCGTCAGGGAGAGTGGTGCCTGCATGTGTGGAAGGGGGTGCCGATGGCCCAGTGGGATCGCCTCCTGATCATCGAATCGCGGGGTGACCCGGAGTTGGAGGAGTCCCGGGGATCCATGGAAGCGATCCTGAAACGGTTGTCCCTTGCCCTCGATGCGGCCCGTATCGGTGGTGGCGGCCACGGCTGACGGCTTTCACAATCGGGGTTCAGTTGCCGTTGCCGGTGGTGGCCAGCCAGGCGTCGAGGATCTCCTGGGCCCGGAAGAGTTCCTTGCCGGTGTAGTGGCCTTGCTGGATTTGACTCTGCATCTCCTCCAGGAACGCCTGTTGCTTGTCCCGGGGGGCATTCAGGTTGGCGAAGATGCCGTCCAGGATGTGGGCGGTGGCTGAGATCTCCAGTTGCAGGCTGGGGCGGGGCCACGGCCCGGCCTTCCCGGAGGCGCGAGTCTGCTTCGGGTCGGGTGGTGGCCGAAAGGTCCGGCTCTTTTCCGGGAGTGGGACGATCCGACCCAGGCGTGAGTAGAGCCCGCCTCTGGTCGATGGGATCGAGGGGGCTCCACCCCTACTCCCACCTCCAGGCTCGTCGCCCCTCTCCGGGGCGTCGCATCTCTCAGGGTCGGCGGGGGATCCCCGCATGGCCTCCCGTGCCAGGGCGAGGCCGTTGGCCGAGAGGGTGAGACAATAGGCCAGGCCTCGCTTGACGAGGGCGGTCGCCGCTTTTCGGGCTCCCGCCAGCACTGGCGGGGGGTGTGCCGTGGGGGACTCGGGCGGGGTATTCCCGGGTGGGTCGCTCCCGGGCGGGGCGCCTTCGGGGGGGCGGGGGCGGAGCCACTGATCCCAGAGCTGGCGTATCGAAGACCAGGAAAC
>JADGCL010000104.1 GCA_015229005.1 Magnetococcales bacterium | reverse complement strand
GACCGAGGGGGCCCCGACTGCCTCGGAGATGAATTCCGTCCAGACCAGTCTGCAACGCCTGGGGGATCTCATGGCGATGCAGGAGTTGTTGCCACGGGTGCAATTGCCGGATGGTTCGCAGTTTCTCGGGTATCGCCTGTTCGGGCTCATGGAGGGGGGCCTGGGGGAGGCGATCTGGCAGCAGCGGAAGGGAAAGAAGGGTGAGGGGGGGGAAGAGGGGGAGCTGACCACGGTGTTGATTTCCCTCAACCTGACGCGCCTGGGGTCGGTGCAGGCGCGTTTGGGTTACGGGGAGAACCAGCTGCAGGTGGGGCTTTCCGCATCGGAGGAGGGGGCCCTGGCCGCTCTCAGGGGGCGTATCCGGGAGTTGCGCGGGGGGCTTCTCGCGACGGGGTTGCCTCTGCGTTCCCTGGAGGTGGCGCGGATGGGGGTGGCGGAGATGCGGGTGGAGCGCCAGGAAATGATGGGGTTGGCCTCCGGTTTTTCGGCGGTCGGTTGAGGCATGGCGGCTCGGGATGAAGAGGGTGACCGGGCCGGGGGGGCCGGAGAGGGTGCCGGTGGGGAGCGGGGCGTCGGTCGGATCCGGGAGGGGGAGGTTTCCCGGGACGAGGGGGCGGAGGCGGCGCAGCGGCAGGCGGTGGCCCTGCAGTATCGTCGCGGCAAGGATGTCGCCCCCAAGGTGACGGCGGCGGGCAAAGGGCGGATTGCCGAGAACATCCTCAAGCGGGCGCGGGAGGCGGGGGTGCCGCTGCTGGAGGACCCGGATCTGGTCAATCTCCTGGGGAAGATCCCGGTGGGGGACACGATTCCGGCGGATCTCTACAAGGCGGTCGCCGAGGTGTTGGCCTATGTCTACCGGGTGAATCAGGGCTATCGGGGGTGAATGGCCTGTTGCTGGACGGGCCGTTGGGCGGGTCGTTCGATTCCGGCGCGGGGGCTCTTTATCCGGGAGGATCGCAGTGTTTTTCGTTCTGTTCCGGGTTTCTGGTACGATCCTGCATACCTATTGCACTTGGCGACTGTCGCGGCTTCCCTGGATCGAGAGGAGGGTCGGTCGGAGGCGTTTCTGGGTGGGTTCCCTGCTGTTCTGGTTGGTTTGCCTGATCGGGCTGTTCCGGGTTGGTTTCCTGCCGTGGGAGGTTGCATTCCATCTCCACCGGTTTGCGATTGCCTGGTTGATCCTTCTCTTCCTGTTGACCCTGTCCCTGTTGGTGGTCGAGTTTCTGACGGGGTTTGGTCTTTGGTTCGATGATCGGGTTGCGAGCCGCTGGCGGGGTCGGGCCCTGGTGGCGGCGCTGCTCTTGGCGATGGCGGCCTCATGGCAGGGGCATCAGCCCCCGGAGGTGAGTTCCGAGGAGGTGACGCTGCCGGGTTTGCCGCCGCAGTTGGATGGTTTGGTGGTGGTGGCCCTTTCCGACCTGCATGTGGGTGGGGGGACGGACGTCCACTGGTTGACCGAACGGGTGGAGCAGGTGGCGGCGCTCCGGCCCGACCTGATCCTCCTCCTGGGGGATCTCATCGACGGGGATCCCGACGCCATCGAGGGACTTCTGCCTGCGTTCTCCGGGTTCTCCGCTCCGCTCGGGGTCTGGGCGGTGACCGGGAATCACGAATTCATCAGTTTTCTCGACGGCAAGCTGCGGCTTCTGGAGGCGGCGGGGGGGCGGTGGTTGCGGGATCGTTCGGTGGAGGTTGCCCCGGGGCTGGTGTTGACCGGTATTGATGATCGGTGGAAGAAGGTGCCCGGGCTTCTCGGAGGGGTGCTGGGGGCGCGACCCGCCGGGGCCTCGATCCTTCTTTCTCATCGTCCCGACGAGGTTCCCGTGGCGGTCGATGGCGGGGTGGGGCTGATGCTCTCCGGCCACACCCATGGTGGCCAGGTCTGGCCGTTCGGCCTGGCGGTCAAGGTGATCTTCCCCTACCTGGAGGGGCGTTACACGGAGGCGGGGACGACCATTCTCGTCAGCCGGGGGGCCGGGGTCTGGGGGGCCCGGATGCGCCTCTGGCGGCCAGGGAATCTCCTGAAGGTGACGCTTCGAGCCCCTCCCGGGGGGTGATCTGCCGACGACGGATCATCGTCCGGGTTGCCGGGTGTGGAAAGGAGTGTCGGACTGAACCGCTCTGGCGGGGTTGCCGACGGAGCTGGGTCTTGGGGGGCCGCTGGGCTGTTCGGGTCTCTTCCATCGATGTGTTTATCCGGCAACTTGTGATAGGCTGGTGGCACAGCAAGTCGGACCAACTGTCCCAGGAGTCCCCGCCGTGACAATTGCCGCCTTTGACACGCTGGAGTTTGTCGAATCCCTTGAGACTTCCGGCTTCACCAAGGAGCAATCCAAGGGGATGGTCAGTGCCCTCAAGAAGGTGCAGGACGCCCAGCTCGAAGAATTGGCCACCAAAGGGGATCTGCGTGAAGCCAAGCTGGAGCTCAAGAGCGACCTGCGCGAACTCGAGACCCGGCTTACCGGCCAACTGACCCTGGTCAAATGGATGCTTGCCCTGGTCATTGCGGTCACCGTTTTGCCAGCCATCAAGGCCCTGTTGGGATAATCGGAGACACCTGTGACCGCGATCACCTTCGACACGCTCAAATACGCCAATAGGCTCAAGGCCGCCGGGGTCCCGGACAAACAGGCCGAGGCCATGGCGGAAGCCCAGGCAGAGGTCAGCGAAAAAACTTTGACCGGGCTTGTCACCGAGGCCAAGCTTGAGAAGGAACTGTCCCCGATCCGCACCGATCTGGCCGTCATCAAGTGGATGCTGACCGTCCTTATGGCCGGCGTTATGGCCCTTGTGCTCAAGTCCTTCTTCCCGCACTGACGGGTGGCCTCTCACGCTGTAAGCGTTCACCGAACTACAGAATCGGAACCGGAAAAATGGCTTTCGCGGGCCGGAAGGCCCTGCCTCGCAAAGAGGGCGGTGGATTTGGGAGTGGACCTTGGAGGTGGATTCGCCGTAGGATGAGGTCGGGGGTTCCTCGTGCGCTTGGGCGTGTTCGCGCACGAGGGAGGGGGATCGGGGTCGGGGCGCTCTTTCCTGGGCGGTGTGGAGGGCTGTCGGTGCGTATCCCCCTTTTCCGGTCGATCCTGGTGGGGCTGGCCTCTTCGCGGTATCGGTCGGCTTCTTCGCGTGTCGCGGTCGCCTTCCGGGCCAGGGCCGGCGAGGCGGGGGTCTCCCTGATCGAACTCATCATGGTCCTTGTCATCCTGGGGATCGTTGCCGTCTCCCTGCCCTCGCAGCTCTCGATCCTCTTCCGCGACATCACCCTTCCCAGGAAGATCACCCAGGCAGCCTATCTCGCGGAAGAGAAGGCCGAGACCGTCATCTATCAGGTGGATCAGGGGACCGCTGCCGCCACCGCCTGTGCCACCGATGCCGCCTCCGATACCCCGGTCACCGGGTTCACCGGCTTTACCCGCACTGCCTCCCTTGCCGGGACCACCTGCATCGTTTCCGTTTTCGAGGCCTCGTCCGGCAACCAGTTCGCTCGCTACGAGTTCATGCCATGAGGGGGTCGTCTCGCCCTCGCCGTCCGCTGCCGCCCCGGGGGCGGGGGGCGGGCTTCACCCTGATCGAGATGATCATCGTCCTGGTGATTTTTTCCATCATCGTCGTCGCCATGACCCCCATGCTCAAGTCCTTCGTCGACGCGCTGATCTACGGTCGGACCATCATGCTCGCCGACAGTCAGGCCTCGTTCGTCATGGCCAGGATCGGCAAGGAACTTCGGGACGCCGAGAATCTCTACACCCTCGGGGTGACTCCCGTGAGCGATTTCACTTTTGATACCAAGAACCTGGGGATGACGGTCCGCTACCATCTCAATTCCGACCGGCTCATGCGCTCCGAGGACGGCGGCGCCTCCCAGCCCATGGCCGAAGGGATTTCGAGCTTTCAAGTATCCACCGCCAATGGTAGACTCGTGAAGGTGGAACTGGGCTTCGCCAGTGCGGGTTACTCGGTTCGGACGGCGGTCTTTGCGAGGAACGTGCCATGAGTGCCATGAACGAGGGTCCCAAGGACAGGAGAGTCATGAACAATTCCCCCCGCGAATCGGGTTCCCTGCTGGTCGTGGTCATCCTGGTTCTGGTCGCCGGGGCTCTGATCCTCGCCTCCATGCAGAAGATGACCACGAGCGAGATCGACCAGAGCTACTCCAATGTTGCCCACGAATCCTCGCTCTACTCGGCGGAGAGCAAGCTCAAGCTGGCCGTCGAACAGTTCTGTGGTCTCCCGGTGGAGGACCGCACCTGCGAGGTCCCCAATGAGGACGATCCCGATGTCATCGCCTGCGACGATGTCGTTCCCGGTCGGGGCAAGGGGAAGGGGCACGGCAAGGATGACGGCAAGGATGACGGCAAGGATGACGGCAAGGATGACGGCAAGGATGACGGTAAGGATGACGGTAAGGATGACGGCAAGGGTGACGGCAAGGACTATGGTGGGTTGATGTATTTCGAGTTCATCGAGTACGCCTACGCTGATGACGGCAAGGGCGGTGGCAAGGACGACGGCAAGGACGACGGCAAGGACGACGGCAAGGACGACGGCAAGGGCAAAGGCAAAGGGTATGGCAAGTCGTGCAGCGGCTATCGGCACGGGCGGATGCACGGGTGCGATGCCGTCGGCTACTGCAAGAAGCATCAGCACGGTGATCGGGAGGTGGCCATCGATTACGATCCGGAGGACACGTTGGTGACTGTGTGCCACAAGCCGGGGACGCCGGCCGAGAAGAGCATGTCGCTTCCGGAACAGGCGTTGAATGGCCACCTCAAGCATGGGGATACCGAAGGGGTTTGCGGCAGTGATGGCGCTGGTGAGGGCGAGGGACCGCTTCTCGGGTGCGGGATCGTCCTGAGCGACGACCCGGACGTGGACCAGGTGAAGGTAATGAGCAACAGCGTCAACTTCGGCGCCATCGGTGCGGTGGAGAGCGGATCGGGCGAGGTCAAGGCCGTGCGCAAGGTCTACAAGAGCTACGAGATCGATTTGTGTGATGTGGGCAACCCGGAGAGCCGTCTGATCAACTGGGAAGAGGTCTACACGGATCCTGGCGCGGGCTGGTGATCGGGGGAGTGGTGAAGTTCCTTGTCCGGGCGTTTGCCGGTCTTGGTCCCGGGGCATGGGTTGCTGGTGTTTCTGGCGACCCTCTCCGGGCTGTGTGGCATTGCCTATGAGGTCCTCCTCGGGCGGGTTTTGCACAACGTCCTGGGGGATCATTTCACTGTCAGCAGTGCCGTTCTTCTGGCCTTCATGGCCGGCCTGGGTGTGGGGGCGCTGGTAGCGCGGCGCTGGTGGCGCCACCTCTGGCTGATCGAGTTGGCCATCGGGGGCTATGCCCTGCTTTTCCCCGGGATCTCCTCCCTGGTGGGAGGGCTTCTGCGGTCGGGGGGGGAGGGGGCTCTTTGGCCGCTCCTCCTGGGGGCGATGGTCGTCTTCCCTCCGGCGTTCCTGATCGGTTGTGGCATTCCCCTATTTGCCGGCTATCTTGCCCGGCTCTCGCCGCGCTGGGCCTTCCAGCGTGTCTATGGCTTCTACAATCTCGGTGCCGCCGTCACGGTCCTGGTGGTCGAGTTCTGGCTCATTCGCCGACTCGGTCTGACGGCCTCCTTGTGGGCGATGGCGTCGGTCAATTTCGTCACCGCCTGGATCCTCCGGCGGCGGTTTGCCGAGGTCGCGGCGCTGCCCTTGCCGGCGCCGGCGGCGACTGGTGGTTGGCGACTGGAAGAGCGTGTATCCCTGATTGTCGCCAGTTTCGCCTCGGCGATCTTCCAATCGCTGGCGCTGAAGCTGAGCGATTTTCTCCTGGGGCCATTCCGCGAGGGGTTTGCCCTGGTGCTGGCGGTCGTCCTGGGGGGGCTGGGGGCGGGGTCGTTCCTGGCGGCGCGTTATCGGCTCGCGTTCGGCCATTTTCTGCTCCTGGCGGTGGTGGGACTTCTCTGGCTGTTTGCCGCCTACCAACCGGTCGTGCAGCTCCATGCGGCGCTTTATCCCCTGGCGGAGGCCTACCCTCCCCTGGGCCATGTGGCGCTGAAACTGGCCACCCTCGTCGCCCTGATGGGGGTTCCTGCGGTTGCCTTCGGGGGGTTGGTGCCGGCCTTGATCTCCTCCCGGGAAGAGGTGGTCGGCGAGTCGGGAGAGCTGCTCTTTCTCTCCTCTCTGGCCAATGCCGCGGGCTTCCTTGCGATGGTGGGTTATCTCCACCTCCATTTCGATTATGGGGCGATCCTCCTGGGAGTGGGGCAACTGGTTCTGCTGGCGTGGCTGTTGGCGCTGGGGCTTACGGTCGGGAGGGTTCTCCTCGCTGGCGCCCTGGGGGGGCTCCTCTGGTTTCACCTGGGGCACGATTGGCAGGAGAAGCGCCTCTATTTCGGTCACACGGTACACCGTTCCCTGGAGACGCTGGACCAGGCCACGAAGCGGTTCGTGCGCTATCTCCCCTTCAAAGGGCGCCGGGACGTAGTGGCGATCACGACCAGCGAGGGACGGGGGAGTCGTTTTTTCTTCAACGGCTACGAGAGCATTCCCCTGAGCGATACGACCGAGGTGATGGTGGGGGTATTGTCCGCCATGCTGACGCCGCCGGGCGAGGATCGCGCCCTGGTGCTGGGGTTGGGGACGGGGAAGACCGCGAGCGGCGTCAATCTGCTCCTGGGTGAGACCGATGTGGTGGAGATCAATCCGGTCATCATCGGGATGCAGCCCTACCTGGCCGGCTATAATCTCGATCTCCTCGGGCAGAAGGGGGTGAGGCTCCACGATGCCGACGCCACGGTCTTCGTCCGCCAGTGCCGGCGCCCCTATCCGCTGATCGTCAACACGGTGACGACGCCCCTCTATTTCAGCGCGGCGAAACTCTATACCCGGGATTTCCTGGAGGATGTCCGCAGCTGTCTCACCCGCGACGGGGTCTATATGACCTGGATGGATTACCGGGTTGGCGAGGTGGGGGCGGCGATCATGCTGAAGACCCTGGGGGAGGTTTTTCCGCATGCGTGGCTCGCGGCCATGAATGGGGAGTATTTCCTTCTTTTCGCCTCGGCGACGCCGCTGGCGCTCCACCGTCCGGGCCTGGTGGCGGCGAGTCCGCCCCTGATGGATTATTTCATGCGGCGGGACGGGGTATTGCCGGAGTGGATTCCCTATGCCCTGATCCACCCCGATCCCGTGGGGTACGTCCGCGATCGGGAGGTTGTCGTCAACACCCTGGATCGACCGGTCCTGGAGTTTGCTCTGGCCGAGGGTGAGGGCGGCAAGGGTTTTCTCCGCTTCGTTCGCTGGCTGGCGACGACGGGGGCGCGGGGGGAGATGGCCCGGATTCTGGGATCGGCGACGGCTTGGGATCCGGGGGTACGGCACCATTTTCTGGAGGGGCAGTTGGGTGACGACGCCGACCTGGTGGTGGCGGATCGGGCGGCGCTGGAGAAGGAAGGGGTGGACTGGAGGAGGGTGAAGGGGGAGATCGCCCTCGCTGCCGAGCGGGAGATGGCGGAACGGTTGCGGGATGCCTTCGGCTGGCGGCGCTGGGGGAAGCGGATGGTGGCGATGAACCAGTGCGGTGAGGCCTTGCCGGAGTTGGAGCGGGTGCTTGCCGCCCATCCTGGCGACAAGGCGCTTCTCCACCAGGCGGGGATCTGCCGGGCGCGATTGGGGGATCTCGACGGCGGTGTGGGGTACCTGCGGCGGGCGTTGCTGAAATCCCCTTTCGATGATGATATCCTCTTCTGGCTGGGGGCGATGGAGCTTCAGGCGGGGGAGGTTGAGGAGGGGATGGTGCATCTGGAGAGGGCGTGGCGGAGAGAGGGGAACCGGCGGCGTCTGGGGGAGTGACGGGGAGGGGGGAGACGATGGCGTCTGGGGGAGTGGCCGGGAGAGGCTGACATGGGACGAC
>JADGCL010000103.1 GCA_015229005.1 Magnetococcales bacterium | reverse complement strand
TTTGCCTTTCCGGGTTGAAAAAGTCCATGGATGGACTTTTTCAACAGTCTCATAGAGCCCATCCATGGACTTTTTGCAACCACCCCCAACCTTCCGTGTGGAGTCCCTCATGACCGACCTCTGGCAGAGTTCCCCCTTCAACCCGGCAAACGACGACGCCTATCACGCCTGGCGCGACGCCAAACTCCGCGACTACCCGGATTCCCTCGGGGCCCTCGTCGTCGATATCGCCGACCCCTTCGCCCTGAGCCAGACCGAACGGGAGGCCATCCGCACCCGGGTGGCAAAGTGCAACCTGGCGATCTACCGACTGCGGGGGCACGACCACGCCCGGGCAGGGAACCCCCTGCGGGCCATCACCGCTCAACTCGGGCTGGAGGAGATCGACCACAACCTGGGGGCCGGCGAAGAGGGACTCTCCGCCCTCTCACCCGGCGGCAGCGCCCATGAGCCCTTCGCCGCTTACATCCCCTACCGGCAGGCCGCCATCGGCTGGCACACCGACGGCTACTACAACCCCCCGCACCGTCAGATCCGCAGCCTCTGCCTCCACTGCGAACGACCCGCCGACGTGGGGGGAGAAAACGCCCTCTGGGATCACGAGATCGCCTACATCCGCCTCCGGGATAAGGACCCTGAGATCATCCGAACCTTGATGACCGACGGGGTCATGACCATCCCCGCCCGCCTGGAAGGCGGCCAGGTGGCGCGCCCGGAGCGCCCCGGCCCGGTCTTCGCGATCGATCCCCGGGACGGCCACCTGCACATGCGCTTCACCAACCGCACGATCAGCATCCGCTGGCGCCAGGATGCCGCCACCCGGGAGGCGGTCGCCGCCCTGAAGGAACTCCTTGAGGCCCCCTCGCCGCATCTCTTCCGCGGACGCCTCGAGGCAGGCTGGGGACTCCTCTCCCACAATCCCCTCCACACCCGGGAGGCCTTCCACGATCAGCTTCCCGAGGCCAAGCGCACCCTCTACCGGGCCCGCTTCTTCCAGAGGATGACCTTCTGACCGGCGACAGACCGGCAGGCCGACCGGCCCGTTCACGAACGGGCCGATGACAGGTCAGCGGGGGCAGAGTCCGGAAGCGTGCCGACCCACCCCCGGACCTGGCACGCCTGTTCCGTCCCGCTGTGATCGGTCACCACCAGCCGCTGGCCAACAGGTGCCGCCGGCGTGGGATCGAGCGCTCCTCCTTAACCACCAGCGTCGCACAGCCCAGCGGTTGCTCCGGGACTTCACTGAACCAAGAGCCGGACGCCGCCTGCCGCAACAACTCCGGACGAATCACGGCAAGGTCGGCCTTCCACTCGGCGATACCATCGGTGATGCTTTGACCGGGTGGATCGGAAAATATGATCACGTCGGTATCTGTTTCCAGGGTGAAATCCGAATGCTCGACCAGCTCTCTCCGAAAGTGAGAGACCAACTCTCGCAACACTTCCTGCGGAGAAAGGATGGGAAGCTGATCGTCATCCATCCCGAAGCCGTAATCCACCACGAAGGCAATGCCCAGGTGGGCCTGATTGTGTCGGGCCAACTCCTCGGCCCGACGAATGACTTCCCGGCTGCCAGGACCCGGTTCGCAGACCGCCAGGATGCGCCTGAAACCTGTTGAATCATTCATTGTCATCCCCTTCGCATCACGCAACCTTGGAGATAATCATCTCCACCGGCCCGCCTTGCTGATTTTCCCGCTTGTTGACAAGGGTACATTCACGAAAAACATGGAGCGAACATTGAGAACAATAATCATGGTCAAGACGGGAAAAGAGCGTTCGAATGGCATCTCCCCTGGATGAAAAGAAGCTTTCACGTCCCAGCGACTCCAGGTAACCGCTATTCTCCAATACACCGAGCACCTCATCCTTCATCCGGACGAAAGAGAGCGATCCCCCCATCTGCCGACGCCGCCTGGATTCTTCCACCATCAAATCGGCACCGGCCAGATCGATGAAGTTGATGCCGGTGGCCACCACCATCAGGTGAGGCTGGGGACCATGCGACGAAGGCTCCTGCCAGCGCTCCCGCACCGCGCTGACCGCCCCGAAGAAGAGGGAACCGTCAAGTCGACTGATGGCGAGTTGGGGGCAACGGGGATCTCCTGGCCCAGGGGCCACGAAGTGACGTCTGGGATGTCTCGCGTCCGGCAGCCGTTCCACCACCTGCGGGTGGGATGTGCGGTGAAGGTAGAGCACCAGCGACAGCAGGACCCCGGCGAGAATGGCCGACTCCAGGGTTGAGAGCAGAGTGCCCAAAAAGGTCACGATCAGGATGGCGCCCTCCTGGCGGCTCGTACGCAGGAGATGGAAAATATGGGGAAAGTCGATGATCCCGTGTGCTACCAGGAAAAGGACCCCGGCCATGGCAGCGTGAGGAAGAAAAGTGAGCAGTGGAGCGACTCCGAATATGCAGAACATGAGGAAGAATCCCCCCATGAGGGCTGCCAGTGGGGTTTTTGCCCCGGCCTCATAGTTGATGGCGCTCCGATTGAACGAGCCTGTCGCCACGTAGGCACTGAAGAAGCTGCCGACCACGTTGGAGAGTCCCTGGCCGATGAATTCCTGGTTGCCGTCGAACGCCTGTCCACTGCGCAGGGCAAGTGCGCGACCGATGGAGACGGCCTCGGTCAGTGCCAGGAGCCCGACCGCCAGTACCCCCGACGCCAGGACATGCAGGTTTTCAAGATTTGGACTGGGCAGAGAGAGCGGCGGCAGCGAGGCGGGAATGGACCCCATGGCGGGAATGGCCCCCTCCCAACCCGGAATCAGTTGCAGCCCCGTTGCCGTCAAACCTCCGACAACCAACCCCACCAACATGTATGGCACTCGCCGCAGCCACACACGGGTCGCAATGCCCGCTGCAAGCGTCGCCAGACCTGCGAGAATGGTGGGAATACTGGCATCCCCGGAATGCTGGACGACGAAGCTCACGGTCGTTACGAACGAGCTGCCTTGGGGAACAGGAATCCCCGTGAAGTTCTTGAGCTGGCTGATGGCGATCAGAAGGGCCGCCCCGGCCGTGAACCCCAATACCACCGAGTGGGAGATGAAATTGACGAGATTGCCCAAACGGGCAACACCAAGCCCCAGTTCCAGAAAACCCACCAGAAAAGTGAGCGTCACGGCAAGTTGGATATACTCGGCGCTTCCCGGCGAGGCGTGGGGAGAAAGGACCGAAAAGAGGACGATCGATGCAGCGGTGGTCGGACCCGAGACCAAATGCCAGGACGAACCGAACAAGGCCGCGACAATGGCCGGGACAATACCGGCATAAAGCCCATAGACCGGGGGCATACCGGCGATGGCGGCAAAAGCCACCCCCTGCGGCAGGACCACCACGGCCCCGATCAAACCGGCAACCGCATCATCCTTCAGGGTTTGTCTCGTGACCCTGGGCCACCAGGCGAGAAAAGGCAACCACCGTTGCTTGGCTGGGGATGGAACAAGCATAACCACTCCTCGGTGCAGGAATATCCTCTATACCGCCGCCTACGGTAGCACCTTCCCCTTCAAGACAACGTCAAGCACAGGTTAACGATTGGTTAAAACGAAAAATAATCGGCGGAAAAGGGGAGCGAAGGAAGTCCCCCCTTAACGATGGGCGGCAGAAAGAACAGGAGACAGGCGGAAGAAAGAACGGGATTCAGTGCGGACCACGGGGGAAAAAGTGAACGCGGAAGGTGGAACCAACGCCCCTTTTGCTCTCCAGCGTCACTTTCCAGTGGTATCGATCAGCGATACGTTTGACAAGCGTGAGGCCGATCCCAGCCCCCCTGGAGGTCGCGTCACGAAAGGGCGGGGTAAAGACAGCGTGACCATCCGCCGCCGAGAAACCGGGACCAGAGTCGGCGATGGTCAAAGTCTCCCGGTCCAGATCAATTCGAATGTCACCTTCCCGGGTATAGGCAAAAGCGTTCCGGACCAGATTGGCCATGACGATGAAGACAAGCCCTCTGTCTGCAACGACAATCACCTCCGGGTCCAACCTCCGGTGAACGCGAACCGGCTTGTCCTGCAACAAGAACCGGTGCTTCTCGACGGCCTCCTCGACAACATCCGCCAGATTGCAGGTCTGCGATACAACCAGGTCATTGTCCTCCCGAGCCATGAGGAGAAGAGCCGAACCCAACTCGGCCATATCCCGGGCGGCACGGTCGATGCGCTCCAGGCGCAACCGCTGCTTGTCCGCCAGGGATGTGTCGGCAAGAAGGATCTCGGTGGTGGTCATGATCACCGCCAGGGAGGTGCGCAACTCGTGACTGAGATCGGAGGTAAAACTCCGTTCCCGCTCGATGAAGGCACGCATGCGATCCATATGGCGATCGAAAACGTGGGCAAGTTCACCAACAGCATCACCCGCAAACTCATCGGCCAGGGGGGTGTTCCACGCCTCCGGTTTGCGATCGTGTACCCGTCGGGCAAGCTCCGTCACCGGGGCTATGATGCGACCTCCCCACCACGCGCCGGCAATGCCCGAAAGCAGAACCAGGACCAGACCGGTAGCCCCCAGAAGAAGGGCAAAGCGGCCCTCCCGCCGGTTTTGCAGTGAGGTATCGTAGAGCATGAACAGCCGGGTATCATGACGGTCGGCAACGACAATGCGATAGGTCACACCCTCCCCAGTGACATTGTGTCTCCCGGGCGACATGGAACGCAAATAGGGGGGCAATTCCTCCTGGTTGGAACGCTTGACGACATGACCATGCAGAGTCGCCGTCAGCGGCGGCAGGGAATTGGGATTACGCTCCAGACGGGCCAGGTAATCATCGAGTTCGGCAGTCAGGGTCTCGTCGATAAGACGCTGCCCCTGGTCATGGGCCGCCACGAGAAGGAGTCCCGTCAGGATCAGGGCGGACGTCGCGCCAAAGAGGGCAAAGGCGACGGCAATGCGAAAGCGGAGGCTACGTTGGCGAAACATCGGGGTCGACCAGCTGGTACCCCACTCCGCGGATGGTCCGCAGCATGACGGGCGCACCCGGCCCCCCCAACGCACTTCGCAACAGGTAGACATGAACACGCAGGGAGTCGCTGTCCGGCGGCGAATCCCCCCAGATGGACTGTTCGATCTCACGTCGCCAGACCACATTGGGGGAACGTTTCATCAGGAGTTCGAGGATCTTCATCTGGGTGGCGGGAAGGACGACAACCCGCCCCCCCCGCCTGACACCGAAAGTGTCAAGATTCATCTCCAATTCCCCGACCTTCAGGATGGCCCCCCCCTGCCCACCCCTGGAACGACGCGCCAGCGCCCTGAGCCGCAGCTCAAGCTCCACCAGAGCAAACGGCTTCACAAGATAATCATCGGCACCGCTGGCGAACCCGGCCACCTTATCGTCCAAGGCTGTGCGGGCAGTCAGCATCAGGACGGGGACGGCACTCTCCCCATCCCGGCGCAGACGCTGACACAACGTCAGACCATCAATCCCGGGAAGCATAAGGTCGAGAACGACGACGTCATACTCATGGGTCACCGCCAGATGCAGCCCCGTCAGGCCATCGAGAGCCGTATCGGCGGTATGACCGCACGTCTCGAGAAAGTCGCTGACGTTTGCCGCGAGGTCGGCGTTGTCCTCGACCACGAGTACCCGCAACGAGACAGGCTGAACCGAGACGGTACTGCCGGAAACCCTACTGAATGTGTTCGGCAAATTGCTCGACCGACTCGGAGAAGAGGGCGATGAACCGGATGATGGACTCCCCGGTGACCCCACCCTCGACATCCAGGTCGGACTCCAGGGCCGGGCGGTTTTCCCGGTCCAGATAGGCCCGTGAGAACCTCTTGTTGGTATTCCAGTCGTTGATGCGGGTGAGGGAGACTTCGTTGGTATCGAACAGGACAAACAACTGAACATCTTTGATTTTGTTAAAAAAAACGACCTTGTACTTGCCCTTCACGGTGAACGCATAGGCGTTGTTGCCGACCTCCTTGTAGTCCCCATCGATCGCCCTCAGGAGCGTCTCCAGGAGCTTGGGCGAGACCTCCGCCGTCACCGCCCGCTGATCGAAGCTCTCGGCGAACACGCCCCCGACCTGGAAAAAAACCAAAAAAGCCACCAGACGCGCAATCCCGCCCATGCCCCATTCCTCCTCAGCAAGTCCGTCGACAAGATGTTCCTGGTAACACCCCACCCGGGGCAGTCCCGCCCCCGAGTCCCCCCGCAAAAAACACCCTGCCCCCCCGGGGAAATAGAGGCTCGCGCAAAAACTTCCTTCCGCAACTTCCCGGAAGCACAGACCTGCCTGCACGACGGACCCTCGCCCCGGCTTCCGAACCGCCAAAGGAGCTACCCAATTTCAAAAAAACTCCCCTCCAGGGCGGACTTTTTTTAGCCAATCGCCGCGATTCTGTCAAGCCGCCCACGCAGGATCGCGCAATGGCGTCTTTCTCGTGGTCCGGACGCTTGGCGGCGGCAGCGGTCCGGCCTACAATGGCCAGGTCTTAACGATAGACGGACAAACCTTCCGAACACCGCCAACGTTCCAGGAGCTCCCAGACGGTGCAAATCGAGCCTGCGTTCAGCGCCTGTCCGGCTTGTGATCTTCTCTTCCGGAGGCGCCCCCTGCCCCACGGGATGGCCGCCTCATGCCCGCGCTGCGGAACAACCCTGGGGGTCGGAACCGACGACCCCGTCAGCCGTCCCCTGGCCCTGGCGCTGGCGAGCCTCATCCTCTTCTTCGTCGTCTCCCTCGAACCCCTGCTCGTCCTCAGGCTCGGCGACCGGGAGGTCCCCGCCACCCTCTTCGGGGCCGTCCTCACCCTGGTCGACGCGAAGATGTATCCCCTGGCTTTCCTCGTCTTCTGGACCAGCCTCCTGGCCCCGCTCACGACCCTCCTGGGGTTGATCCTCTGCCTCTGGCCCCTCCGGCAGGGAGGCACCTCGCGCCTCGGCCCGGGCTTCTTCCGCATCGCCCTGGCCCTCCTCCCCTGGGCCCTGGTCGGCATCTACTTCCTCAGTGTCCTCCTGGCCTTGTTCAAGCTCAAGGATCTCGCCGAAATCCATCTGGGAGCGGCCATGGTCGCATTCGCCGCCCTCGTCGTCACCATGACCGCCCTGCGCGGAAGTCTCCACCCCGAACCCCTCTGGGAACGCCTGGAACTCCTGAACGACCTGGAACACCCGGACGGTCTGGACAACCTGGAACACCCGAAGCGCCCATGATCGCCCCGACTCCCGCCGACAGGCCCAACCCCGGAGTCGCCGCAACACCGCCGACCTCCGGGCCCCCGGGACCCGCCCCGGGGAGCGAAGCGCTCCCCCCGGTCCCCTCTCCCCGGACCGCCCTCCGGCTCGGTCTCCTCGTCTGCCCCCTTTGCCGCGCCGTCCTGAGATCGCCCACCGGCGACACAAACCCCGGGCGTTGCCCGCGCTGCCAGAGTTCCCTCCATCCCCGCAAGGTCGCCAGTCTGGAACGCACCTGGGCCTTGATCCTCACCGCCCTCATCCTCTACATCCCCGCCAATCTCCTCCCGATCATGACCGTCACCCGCTTCGGTCGAAGCGAGACGAGCACCATCCTGAACGGCATCCAGACCCTGATCACGATGGGACTCTGGCCCCTGGCCGCCATCGTCTTCTTCGCCAGCGTCGTCGTGCCCCTGCTCAAGCTCTCCGTTCTCGCCGGGCTCGCCTTCGCCGCCGGTCGCCACTCCACCTGGCGACCGGAGGAACGGGCACGCCTTTACCGCCTGGTGGAATCCGTGGGACATTGGTCGATGGTGGATGTCTTCCTTGTGGCCATCCTCGCCGCCGTCGTCGATCTCGGCGCCATCGCCGCCATCGAACCGGAGGCGGGGGCAACCTATTTCGGCGCCGTCGTCGTGGTTACCCTTTTCGCCGCCCACAGTTTCGACCCCAGGCTCACCTGGGATCCGCTCGGCGCAGAGGCGTGACCGCCGCTCCGGGTGATCCATGACCGCCAAACCCGAGGAAAGCTCCCCCAGCATCACCGAGGCCTCCCGCACCATGACCGCAACTGCGCCACCACCTCGATCGCCCGAAACGGCAACGCCCGAAACGGCAACGCCCGAAACGGCAACGCCCGAAACGGCTCCCTCCCCCGCCTCGCCCCCGACGCT
>JADGCL010000102.1 GCA_015229005.1 Magnetococcales bacterium | reverse complement strand
ATCCGCGATTCTGATGGGGTCGGGTTTTCCTCCGCCGCGAGTTCTTCCTCGATTTCCAACAAAGTCACCCTCGTTGAGGTGGTCGGCGGCGGATGCGGTAGTGGTCGGTCATCGGTGGCCGGTCATCCTTCGGTCGTCGCCTGCCTTGCCTCTGGCAAGTTGACGGGGGCGCGTGAAATTCTTTCGGTGGCGGGCTGCAGGCGAGTCCACTGCCGTATCACCAAGGCGGGCTGCCCGCAACAGACGAGTTCACTGGTAAGCGATCATGAGCATGGACGTCACTGTCGAGGAGAAGGGGAAGTTTGACCGCGAGATCCGGGTGCGGATCGAGCCGGGCCGGGTGGATGCCCTGCTCGATCGGGAGCTTGAACGGCTTTCGGCCACGGTTCGCCTGCCTGGTTTCAGGCCGGGGAAGGTCCCCCGCAAGCTGCTGGAGAGCCGATTCAAGGATCACCTCCGGGCGAATGTGGCCCAGGAGCTGGTGCAGTCCACCTACCCGCAGGCTTTGCGGGAGAAGGGGGTGAGACCATCGGCGGCGCCGGAACTGGACCTGGGCGAACTCGCCCGGGGAGAGGCGTTCACCTACACCATCCTTGTCCAGACGATGCCGGAGGTCGTGGCGGTCGGTTACAGGGGGGTCGGTCTGTCCCGTCCGGTGGTAACGGTCGGGGAGGCGGAGGTGGAGGGGGTGTTGCGTCAAATTCGCGAAGGCCAGGGGCGCTACGAGGCGGTCGAAGGGCGTCAGGCTGCGAGTGGGGATCAGCTGGTCCTGGATTTTGAAGGTTTTGTCGACGGCACGCCCTTTGCGGGGGGCAAGGGAGAGAAGTATCCCCTGACCCTCGGAGGCGGACAGTTCGTGCCGGGGTTCGAGGAGCAGTTGCTGGGATCCCGTGTCGGCGATACCCCCGAGGTCACGGTCACCTTTCCGGACGGTTATCACAGTTCCGGTCTGGCCGGCAAGACCGCCCTTTTCCGTTGCCGGATTCACGAGGTGCGGGAGCGGCGCTTGCCGGAGATCGACGACGGGTTGGCGCGTTCGGTCGGGGTGAGGGAAGGGGGGCTCGCGAAGCTCCGTGAGGAGGTTCGCGAGCGCCTGGAGGCCGAGGCCAGACAGGGCATCGAGGAGGATCTCAGGCGCCAGGTGCTGAAGCGCCTCGGGGAGGTCAATCCCATGGAGCTGCCGGAGAAGATGGTGGCCGAAGAGGTCCGCTCGTTGCAGGAGAGCGCAGTTCGGGATCTCGAGTCGAAGGGGGTCCCGGTCGGACAGGCGGAGGCGCTGGTACGGTCCCAGCCGCAGGTGGATCGGTTGGAGCAGAAGGCGCGAGAGCGTCTCAGCCTTGGTCTGCTTCTTGGGGTGGTTGCCAAGAACGAGGGGATCACGGTGGCCGATGCCGCTGTCGATGCCGAGATCGAGCGGATGATTGCCCAGTTTGGAAGCCAGGGCGCCGATATGCGGGCTTGGTTCAAGAACAATCCCGACCGTCGGGAGGGGATTCGCGGCAGCCTTCTGGAGAAGGAGGTGATCGGCTGGATCATCGCCAACGGCGAAGTCTCCGAGATCTCCTGCACCCTGGAGGAGCTTCGTCGTCGGGGACAGGAGCCGGAGACAGCTCCCCGGGAGGTGGCGGCGCCGTCTGCCCCGGAGGGAGAGTCGGGAGCGCCGGTTGGTTGAGTTCATGCCGGTTGGTTGAGTTCAAGCCGGTTGGTTGCGTTCGTGCCGGTCGGTCGTGAGAGGTGCGGGTGGAACTTTTTGTTGCTCCCGGGGGAAACTTTTTCCGCCTGGGATGGGCCGAACAGTGGCAGTCCCTCGAAATGGGGACCGGCGGCGGGGTGTGACCCGCCGGGGTTCGGGGGGGGGGGGACGAACCGGGGCGATGCTCATCCCGGGCGAGCCTTTCCCGGCACCCGGGCGGTGTGAGCCCCGGGGGGAATTCGGGCCCGGGTGGGGGCTCTTGGTACGAAACGTGCGGTCTGCGCCATCTTGGCAGAGTCGCCCTTTTGGCGGAGCCGTGGCGCCCCCGCCGGTCGCGGCGCCTCTTGACGGGGCGGGGTGCGGATATTCCGGCGGTCCCCTGGTCGCGCCGGTTGGCGGTGGTCTTTCCCGAGGACGGGGTTATCCATGAATCTGGTGCCCATGGTGGTGGAAACCACCAATCGCGGTGAACGGGCTTACGATATCTATTCCCGGCTGTTGAAGGAGCGGGTGGTCTTTCTGGTGGGGCCGATCGATGACTACTCGGCCAACCTGGTGATCGCGCAGCTCCTCTACCTGGAGTCGGAGAACCCGGAGAAGGATGTTCACCTCTACATCAACAGTCCCGGCGGGCATGTGATGGCTGGGCTGGCGGTCTACGACACGATGCGGTTCATTCGTCCGGACGTGTCGACGCTCTGCCTCGGGCAGGCGGCGAGCATGGGGGCGGTTCTTTTGGCGGCCGGGGCCAAGGGCAAACGCCTGGCGTTGCCCAATTCGCGGGTAATGATCCACCAGCCTCTGGGAGGGTACCAGGGGCAGGCGAGCGAGATCGAGATTCACGCCCGGGAGATCCTGAAGATCCGGGAGAGGTTGAACGGGATCCTGGCCGAAAGCACCGGGCAGCCCCTGGAGCGGATCGGGCAGGATACGGACCGGGATTATTTTCTCTCGGGTGAGCAGGCGGTGGAGTACGGCCTGGTGGACCGGGTCATCGAACGGCGAGAGGTGTCGAAGGGCACGGTCGAGGCCTAACAGCCCGTTGATAAACGGGCAGAGCCTTCCACGGACGGTCGACCAGGTTCGACGGGATCTTGGAGTCCGTTGGGTTTGGATGGAAAGGCAGAACCGGGTTTTGCTTTTCCGGGTTGAAGAAATCCGCAGGTGGGTTTTTTCGACAGTCTGATTAAGGCGAGCGGAGACGAGGGATCCATGTCCAACAAGAAACCGGATTCGAGCAGCGTCCTTCATTGCTCCTTTTGCGGCAAGAACCAGCATGAAGCGCGCAAACTGATCGCTGGTCCGTCGGTCTTTATCTGCGACGAATGCGTGGACCTCTGTACCGAGATCATTCGCGAGGAGAAGGGGAAGGTCAGCGGTCCCGGGAAGCGCTCCGGGATTCCGACGCCGGTCGAGATCAAGAAGACCCTGGATGAATATGTGGTGGGCCAGGAGACGGGGAAGAAGATTCTCGCGGTGGCGGTCTACAATCATTACAAGCGGTTGGAGGGTAACGACGGGCGCAAGGATGGTGAGGTCGAGATTTCCAAGAGCAATGTGCTGTTGATCGGTCCCACGGGCTCGGGTAAAACCCTTCTTGCCCAGACCCTGGCGCGGGTCCTGGACGTCCCCTTTACCATTACCGATGCGACGACCCTGACCGAGGCGGGATACGTGGGAGAGGATGTGGAGAACATCATCCTGCGTCTCCTGCAGGCGGCGGACAACGACGTGGAGAAGGCCCAGAGGGGGATCGTCTTCATCGACGAGATCGACAAGATATCGCGCAAGTCCGACAATCCCTCGATCACCCGGGATGTCTCCGGGGAAGGGGTGCAGCAGGCCCTTCTCAAGATCATCGAGGGGACGATCGCCAGTGTCCCTCCCCAGGGGGGGCGCAAGCACCCGCAGCAGGAATATCTGCAGGTCGATACCACGAACATCCTGGTGATCTGCGGTGGTGCATTCAACGGTCTGGAGAAGGTGATCGAGAGGCGCTCGGCGAAGCACCACGGCATTGGTTTCAATGCCCAGGTGAGGGCGGACGCAAAGGAGCGGGGGGTCAACGAGCTTTTGTCGATGCTGGAGCCGGAGGATCTTCTGCAGTTTGGTCTGATCCCCGAGTTCGTGGGGCGCCTGCCGGTGATCGCTACTCTGGAGGAGCTGGACGAGGCGGCCCTGATCCGGATCCTGACCGAGCCCAAGAACGCCCTGATCCGGCAGTATCAGAAGCTTCTGGAGCTGGAAGGGGTGAGGTTGACCTTCACCGATGATGCGCTGAAGGCCATCGCGGGCAAGGCGATTCGGCGGAAGACCGGGGCCCGCGGGCTCCGGGCGATTTTGGAGACGACGCTGTTGGATGTGATGTTTGACATTCCCTCCATGGTTGGGGTACGAGAAGTGGTGATCAACAAGGAGACCATCGAGAAGTCGGTGGATCCCCTTCTGATCTATGAGGAGGCCCCGATGGAGGCGCAGGCATGATGGGTGTCGGTGGAATCGGGAAGGGAGAGAGGCCATGAGCGCGGTGGATCGAGGGGATTCGTCCAGGGTGTTGCGGATGCCTGTCCTGCCGCTTCGGGATATCGTGGTTTTTCCTCACATGATCGTGCCCCTGTTCGTGGGCCGGGAGAGGTCGATCCGGGCCCTGGATGCTGCCTCCGGCAAGGAGGATGATCGTCGCATCCTGCTGGTTTCACAGAAGGATGCGGCGACCGACAACCCGGCGCCGGAGGATGTCTATGAGGTGGGCGTCATCGGTTCGATTTTGCAGCTTCTGAAACTGCCGGACGGAACGGTGAAGGTGCTGGTCGAGGGTGGTCCGCGGGTGCATCTGGAGCGGGTGGTGGCGACGGACCCCTACTTTGTCGGCGAGGGGCGGCTCTTCGATTCGGGAGTGTTGGATCCGACCGAGGCCCGGGCGTTGATGCGCTCGGTGACGAACCAGTTCGAGACCTATGCCAAGCTGAACAAGAAGGTGGCCCCGGAAGTCCTGATGACCTTCCAGTCGACCGAGGACCCGGAGCGTTTGGCGGACATTGCCGCCGCGCACCTGACCTTGAGCGTCGCCGAGAAGCAGAAACTCCTGGAGATTCCCCAGATCGGCAAGCGGTTGGAACGGCTCCTGGTGGCGCTGGAACAGGAGATCGATGTCCTCCAGGTCGAGAAACGTGTCCGTGGCCGGGTCAAGCGGCAGATGGAGAAAAGCCATCGGGATTATTATCTCAACGAGCAGATGAAGGCGATCCAGAAGGAGCTTGGGGACCGGGACGCCGATGGCGAGAAGGACGAGCTGAACGAACTGGCCGAGCGGATCAAGGAGGCCAGGATGTCGGAGGAGGCGCGCAAGAAGGCCGAGTCCGAGTTGAAGAAGTTGAAGCAGATGGCCCCCATGTCCGCCGAAGCCACGGTCGTGCGGAATTATATCGACTGGTTGGTGAGTTTGCCCTGGTCGGTTGCCTCGGAGCTGGAGAGCGATCTTGGCAAGGCTGAGGCCATCCTGGAGGAGGACCACTGGGGGCTGGAGAAGGTCAAGGAGCGGATCCTGGAACACCTGGCGGTGCAGCAGAAGGTGAAGAAAATGAAGGGGCCGATCCTTTGTCTGGTGGGTCCCCCCGGGGTTGGCAAGACGTCACTGGCCAAGTCGATTGCGCGGGCTTCGGGGCGCAACTATGTTCGGGTCTCGCTCGGGGGGATCCGGGACGAGGCGGAGATACGTGGTCACCGGCGAACCTATATCGGGTCGCTGCCGGGGAAGGTCGTGCAGTCGATGAAGAAGGCGGGGAGCAACAATCCGCTCTTCCTGCTGGACGAGATCGATAAGTTGGGCTCGGACTATCGTGGGGATCCCTCCTCGGCTCTGCTGGAGGTGTTGGATCCGGAGCAGAACTGCAACTTCAATGACCACTATCTGGAGGTGGATTACGACCTCTCCAATGTGATGTTCATCACCACGGCGAACACCCTGAACATTCCGCGGCCCCTGCTGGATCGGATGGAAGTGATACGTTTGTCGGGATACACCGAGGACGAGAAGACACGGATTGCCGAGCGTTATCTGGTGCCCCGCCAGCTTGAGGGGCACGGGCTGGACAAGAAGGAGTTTTCGCTGGCTGCCGGGGCGTTGCAGGACCTTATCCGCTATTATACGCGCGAAGCGGGGGTGAGGAACCTGGAGCGGGAGATCGCGAGCCTGTGTCGCAAGGCGGCTCGGGCGCTGCTGACGGACAAAAAACGGGGTTCGGTTCGGGTGGTTTCGGCGGGTCTGGAGAAGTACCTGGGGGTTCGCAAGTACCGGTTCGGACTGGCGGAAGAGAAAGATTTGATCGGGGTCACGACGGGGTTGGCCTGGACCGAGGTGGGAGGTGAACTCCTCTGCATCGAAGGCACCCTGATGGACGGGAAGGGGAAGCTGACCATAACTGGTAAGCTCGGGGACGTGATGCGGGAGTCGGCGCACGCGGCGATGACTTATGTCCGTTCGCGAGCGAGCGAGTGGGGTCTGGGTGGGGGAGATTTCTTCCAGAAGCGGGATATCCATATCCACGTCCCCGAGGGGGCGACGCCCAAGGACGGACCATCGGCGGGGATCGCGATCTGCACGACGATGGTGAGTGCCCTGAAGGGGATCCCGGTTCGCCGGGATTTTGCGATGACCGGGGAGATCACCCTGCGCGGGCGGGTGTTGGTGATCGGGGGCCTCAAGGAAAAGCTCTTGGCGGCGCACCGGGCCGGGATTACCGATGTCATCATTCCCGAGGAGAACGTCAAGGATCTGCGCGAGGTCTCGCAGAATATCCTGAAGGATCTCAGGATCCACCCGGTGACTCATCTCGATCAGGTGTTGGCGATGGCCTTGCGGGAGAGTCCGTTGGTGAAAAAGCCGCGGGTGTCGCGGAAGAAGCGTGGTGGCAGTGGCGGCAGCGGCCCCGGTGAACCGGTGGTGATCGAGAAGAAGGTGCCGAATGTAACGCCACCCAGCGTTACGCAGTGAGGCAGTGCTTCTTTCGGGTCGACAGCTTTTCCATTCTTCGTTCCGATTAGGGTCGGTTCCAGGGCCCCTTTTTGGCGGCTCCCGGCGCCCGCCATCTCTCGGGTTGCCCGAAGGTTGCCTCAGGACTGACCGAGGGTTGCCCGGGTGTTTCCTGAAGGTCGCCCAGGAGTTTCCTGAAGGTCGCCTGGATGTTACCTGGATGTCACCAGAAGATCGGGGGCGGGCATCGGGGGTCTCGGTTCCGACGAGTCGGGTGATGTGCCGTGGGGAATTGTAGGCCGCCTTCTTCGATCACCGCTTGACAGCCCTGAACCGAATCGATATAAGGCCCGTGGGGGGCGTGAGGGGGGTAACTTTGCGGCGTTGTATGCGGGGCAGAGTCCTCTCGGTGTAGGTGAGGTCAGCGCCGGTTGCGAGGCCGGTTGCGAGGCCGGGTGCGGGGGGGCTGCGCTTTTCCGGGCAGGCGGGTTCGGTGGGTCTGACGGCAGTCCGAATGTTGTTCTGGCCGGTGGAACTGGACGGATCCGGGGGCGGGTGTTTTGATCGCTCCAGTAGGGTGAGATGAGCTGGTGCCGGGGAACTCTGACCGAAGGAGGGCGGGACTTGAACAAGACTGAGCTGGTAGACAAAGTTTCCAAGGAATCTGGTCTGAATCGGGTGCAGGCGGCCTCGGCTGTGGACGCGGTGGTGAGCGTTATCCAGGCGGCCTTGAAGTCCGGGGATTCCGTCAGCCTGGTGGGTTTTGGGACCTTCAGCATCAGTGAGAGGGCAGCCAGAGTCGGGCGTAATCCGCGTACCGGGCAGGAGATCCAGATTCCCGCCTCCAAGCAGCCCCGGTTCAAGCCGGGTAAGGCCCTGAAGGACGCGGTTGGTTGAACGTAACGGTCCCCGGGGAGGGTGTACGGGGTTTGGTTTTGGGGTTTTTTCAGATTGGGTTGGTCTGGCATTGACAAGGTGAGTCGCTGCATGGGAACCTGTCCGCCTGCCTCGGTAGGGAGGGGCGGGTAGCTCAGCCGGGAGAGCATCGGCCTTACAAGCCGAGGGTCACAGGTTCGATCCCTGTTCCGCCCACCAGGGGGTCATCGTCTGTTCGGGGTACTCCGCAGTGCCTGTCGTCTTCAGGGAGGTGTGGTTCGTTGTTTTCGGGGGTGTAGTTCAGTCGGTTAGAACGCCGGCCTGTCACGCCGGAGGTCGCGGGTTCGAGCCCCGTCGCTCCCGCCATTTGGCAAACCAATTGGCAAGAAGGATGAAAAACATGGGCAAGCCGAGCTCATTACTTGGCTTGCCCATTTTTGTTTTGGAAAACCCGATAAGGCAGCATTATCGCCATTCATAAAAAAGCAAGCAAGAAAGGCGGAGCGGCCGTGGAGAAACGGCCGCTCCGGTCCCGTTTCCTGAACGGGGATGGTGCATCCGTAAAACCTGCACAGTCACGATCAACGAAAAGCGAGGAGTCTCACCGATGCGGATCACAGGCATGAACTGGGGGGCAAAGTTGCTCAAGTACGTCAACTTCCCCACGGCGGAAATTCTGGGGCCGGAAGCCACTCCCGAGCAGATCCAGGCCATGATCGACAAATGGGGCGGCGTCATCATCAAGCCGATT
>JADGCL010000101.1 GCA_015229005.1 Magnetococcales bacterium | reverse complement strand
AGAATCCGGTCGGAGAGACGACCGGTCCTCAAACTGCCCGCCAAGTCAGGGGGCGATCCGACCGGGAGAAGGAATACCCGCTCCCCCGGGAAAAGCGCGCCCCGGATCGGCGAGGGGCGGAAGGCGCATCTCCTGGCCAGGAGGGGTAACGTTCTGCACCGGGAGAGGCGTTCCCCCCCGGCAGGACCGAAGACCGGATTCAGCTCGGGAAAAAGGATCTGAGAACAAGGGCCATGACGCCGGCAACGAGGAGAGTCAACATCCACTTGACGACGGCCATATCGGTGCGAAGCGGGGCGAGTTCCTTGTCGAATTTCGCATCCATGCGGACCTCGAGATCCTTGAGGTCCCGCTTGGTGGCAAGCTCCTCGAGGTTCTTCTCGTACACCTCGGCATGGGTTTCCGCCATGGCCTCGGCCTGTCTGTCCGGGACCCCGGCGGCCTTGAGCCGATTGGCATACTTCAGCGTATCGAACGTGATCGCGGTCATGGCAACCTCCTCCCGGGTCCAGTGTACCAGAGATCGCCCCGGGCTTGCCACCACCTTTTCCGGACAACCGGCAACAGCGGGCCTTCCGATCAACCCGCAACGCGATCAGCCCGAACAGTGACCTTTGGCTCCTGAGGGCGAACCACCATCTTTCCCTGTCTTTCCCCAGCTTGCCATACCATGAAAAATCAACATGTTATCACAGTTCAGATTGCTTGACCTTGCCGTTGAATGCCGCTAGGCTGACTCGTTTTGGTTATTTTTTCTGGCTCTCCCCCTTCAACTTTCCGCCAATTTGGGATACTCGGGCGGGGAACTGACGGAGTTGAGAAAACTCATCCAGCTTCATCGGAGCAGATTATTGGAGGATTGGAATGGGCATTTTGGCCCTGCGGGCAGATGAGCGGGTAAAGGATGTCCGGGTGAGTGAGGATGACCTTTTCGTCACCTTGATGGACGGACGTACCATCTCCGCCCCCCTGACGTGGTTTCCCCGGTTGGCCAATGCCACGCCGGAACAGAGAGAACGCTGGGAAATGTGTGGAGGGGGTTATGGCATCCACTGGGAAGAGATCGACGAGGATATCAGCACCGAAGGGTTGCTCCGTGGCGCTCCAGCCCCCGGAGCAGGGTGACGGTTTCATCGGAAACCCTGTTGGCAGCCCCGGGAATCAGGAGCAGGCCCTGGAGGCCATCCACCGCCGTTTCATCGCCAAAGAGGAGGAGGAGCGTCCCCGGGACAACCTGGAAGGTGTTTCTCAACAGGACCCAGGCCAGAGCAGCCACCCCCAACCCGCTAAAAAAACTGGCGCGCGGTACAGGATTTGAACCTGTGACCTTTGGCTCCGGAGGCCAACGCTCTATCCAGCTGAGCTAACCGCGCCGTCTGACTGCCCCGAAAGAACACACCCACCCGCAGAAGAACCGGGCGTCATCCCCTTCCGAGAGGCCACATCCTACGCGCCCGGCCCCGGTCATGACAAGGACCGGCGTCAGAGCGACAGGACCGAACCACCGCCGGTCCCCATCAACAACCGCGCCCCCCCCCCAGACGGATTGCCGAAAAGCCCACGGAAAGCACAGCCCGTACAACGGACGGGCTACCAAGCCCGACGAACCGCTAGACCGCAGACCCCTGGCCGCCCCGGGCCGGAGACCTTCTCTCCCCCAGACCGGACTGGATCGCCAACTTCCGCCTGAGAGACGAATACGACGGCGCCACCATGGGATAATCCCGGGGAAGACCAAAAAGCCGGAGATAACTGTGGGCATCCATCCGGTGAGATCGCGTCAGGTGGCCTCGCAAGGAGCGACAATTCCGCCCGCATACCAAACAGACGATCCCCTCCTCGGTAACGGCCTGATCCAGAGGCACCGCCGGCTGCAACGGCGCCGGCGCAGCCTCGGGAGACTCCCCCTCCCCCATCCCCCGTCCCCGCAGCGGCTCCCGGGAAACCCCGGCGGCGGGAACACCTCTCCCCTCGGCCAGCGAGACCATCGCCTGGAACACATCGCGGAGAAGGGACGGGACCTGGGAGGCCGCCACCTCGTTGTTCGAGACGAAGGCGGCAACTATCTCTGCCGTACACCTCAGGATGTCGGTAGACATATCCCTCCCCCCAGTTCGAATCGCCCCATCGATTTCGAGAGTAATGTGGAAAGAGACCGTCCGTCAAGAAAAATTCATTACACAGGAAATGCGATTCCTTCTACTTGCCGACACAAAAAGTGCTGAATATACGATCCAATATCGCTTCGACCCCAGTCTCCCCAACCATAAAACCCAACACTCCCAGAGAGTCCCGAAGAGGAATCGCCACCAACTCCCAGGGCTTGTCCTCCCGCAAAAGATCCCGACTCCGAAGTACCGCATCCCGGGCATCCTCCAAGGCCTCCTGTTGCCGCGCCACCAGGATCGTCTCCCCCTCTCCCTCCCCGGGATCCATCACCCCCAGCCACCGCCGCAAAAGGCTCTCCAATTCCGCAAAACCAGCACCATCGAGAGACGATACCGCATAGACCTCTCCGTAGCGCCAATCCCCGGGCAGGAGAGGGCGACCACTGCCACCGGGCACAAGGTCGGCCTTGTTGAACACCACCGCCATCCGCGACGACTCAACCTCGGCCAGGATCTCCCAATCTCCGGCAACAAGCCCCTCCTGCGCCTCGGCAACCACCCAAAGACCGTCGGCGCCAGCCATCCGCCCCCTCGCCCGTCTCATGCCCTCCCGCTCGACTGGATCCGCAGACTCCCAAAAACCCGCCGTGTCCACAACCGTCACAACCACCCCGGCAACCTCGAAACAACCTTCATTGAGATCGCGCGTCGTTCCCGCCAGTGGCGTGACTATCGCCTTGTCCCGCCCGAGCAACCGGTTGAACAGGCTCGACTTCCCCACATTCGGCCTCCCCACGAGGACCAACTCGAACCCCTCCCGCAACCGTCGCCCAAAAGCGGAACCGGCCAACAGGGACTCCAATTCGGCGATCACCGGATCCAGCCGCCGGCAGAGTTCATCTCCATCCGCCGTCTCGATCTCCTCGTCGGCAAAGTCCAGGCAGGCCTCGACCTCGGCCAACACCTCGACCAACCGGGCACGGATCCCCCCCAGCCGGCGCGACAACCCCCCTCCCAACTGCCGGGTCGCCTCCCTGGCCGCACGCAGGCTCCCGGCCCCGATCAGGCGCATCACCGCCTCCGCCTGGATCAGATCCATCTTCCCGTTGAGAAAGGCCCTCTTGGAAAACTCCCCCGGGCGCGCCAGTCGCAGCCCCGCCGCAGCCACCAATTGTCGCAGAATCCGCTCCAGAACAACCGGAGAACCGTGCCCATGCAGCTCCACCACCTCCTCCCCCGTGAACGAATGGGGAGCAGGAAAGCAGACCACCAGGAGCTGGTCCAGAATCCCCCCGGACAGACCGTCACAAATGTCCGCCCGTACCAGCTTTCTCGGCTCGAAATCACCAACTCCGCACGCTCCCCCTCCCGGTCGTCGCAACAACGGCAACATCCCCCGCAGACACCCCGGGCCGCTGACGCGGATCACCCCAACCGCACCACTCCCGACCGGGGTCGCCAGACCACAGATTCCGTCCGTGTCGACCGGCTGTCGTGAATAGCTCATCCAACCCTCACATCGAACATCAGCCGTCGGGGACGATCCCGGGGCCCGTCGGACGAATCCCCCGTTTTCCCCACACAGGCCAACCTCCCCCACATGAGCCGACACCGGCCCAGTGGCAATACCGATTCAACCAACATGGGAATGAAGCTCAGCCACATTCAGGAGAAAGGCCACCCCGCCGTCGGCCATGACCACCATCCCTCCCAGCAGGTGGATATGGGAAAAGGCCCGACCCACCGGCTTGATCAGTGGGTTCATCGGCTCACCGATCTTCTCCACCTCCAGACCAAACCGCCCCCCCTCACACTGCAGGACCACAACGTGCAGCTCCCGCCGCGCCCTGATCCGCTCCAACTCCCGAAAACCACTCCGATCCCCACCCCCGGAACGCGCCAACACCCGCCCGAAGGGAATCAGGGGCAACAATCGATCCCGCACCCGGACCATGGGCATCTCGATCTTGCCCTCGACCTGCGACAGGATCTCACTACCATAGAACGACAACAGCTCGACGATATTGGCCTGAGGAATCGCGTAAGAAACCGCCCCCTCCTCCACCAGGAGTACCGGGACGATCGCCATCGACTGCGGAATCCGCAGAAGGAAACGGGCACCCTTACCCGGTTCACTGGTGATGGTCATCGATCCGCCGATTCGCAGAACCGCGTTCTCGACGACATCCAGACCCGTCCCCCGACCCGAGATCCGACTCACCTGGTCCGCCGTCGAAAAACCGGCGGAAGTGATCAGCCGGATGAGCTCGGAATCCTTCCACTCGGCAGCCTGGGACGGGGTGATCAAACCCCGCTCAACCGCCTTCACCCGCACCCTCGCCAGATCGATTCCACCCCCGTCATCGGCCAACGTCAGGAGAACCTGCCCCTCCTCCTGGACCGCAGAGAGCCACACATGCCCCACCTCCGCCTTGCCAGCGGCCAGACGAGCCCCCGGCGATTCGATCCCATGGTCGATCGAGTTGCGGATGAGGTGTCCCAGTGATTCCTTGAGCGCCAGGAGAATATTCCTATCCACCTCCGTCTCTTCCCCGGAAAACTCCAGGACAACCCTCTTGCCGGTCTCCACCGACAGGTCCCGAACCAGACGATGGTAAGGTTCCCAAATCCGCCCGATCGGCTGCAAACGGTATTGCAGGACCTCGCCCTGAAGCCGCAGGAGCTGCTGCCCGAGGGCATCCATCACCGTCCCGGTCTCTTCCACCCCACGCGCCAGCGCATATCGAAGCTGGTTGAACGAGGCCCCCAGCTCCCCCACTTGATTGATCAGGGCGTCCAGCCTCTCGACCGACAGTTGCACCGAAGAGAGTCGCGTCGAGGCACCCTCCGACCGCTCCTCTCCCATCCCGCTTCCCGCTGCCGCCGCTCCCGGGGTGGCCAAAACCCCAAGGGGTCCATCCATCCCGGCGATCTGCAAGGAAAAATCCTCCTCTCCCTCTCCACCACGGACGGCAATCACCTCCAGGGCCGCCCGCACCGAATCGACCACCCCGAAGAGGGCGCTCCCCAATCGCCGATCCAGGCTCCTTCGACCTTCCCGCAGGTGATCGAGCAGAGTCTCGGCGGCGTGAGTCAACCCTTCCAGCCTCCCAAACCCCAGCATCCGACAGTTGCCCTTCACCGTATGCATCTCTCGGAAAACCGAATCGAGCCTCTCCCGATCACCAGGCGCGTTTTCGAGCTGCAACAATCCCTGCTCGATCCGGCTCAGAGCGTCGCGGTTCTCCTCAAGAAACTCCAGGAGCAGGGCCTTTTGTGTCGTTTCGTCGAACATGGCATCCATTCCGCGAAGACTCGAAGCGGCCCCCCCGACACACACACGGGATCGATCAACCATCGGAAAGTGGCCATTCTAGCAGACTATGGAAAGAGTCCATCAACGGACTTTTCGACCCGGGCGGGCAAAACACGACCCCGCAGCCTCCGCAGATTCAACGGGGTACACCGAACCGCCGGATTTGGCCGGTCATCCCTGGCAGACTCCGGACGCTGATAAACAAACTGCCAGGCAAAATCTGGCCGGCCATCCCTGGCCGGCGCAGCCCGTTTATCAACGGGCTGCTACAGGTTCCGGTCGCAGATGAACACACGGCCAATCGAAACTCCCAAGACTTGCTCGGCGAGGAGACGTCCCGTCGCCGGAAACCCGTGCGCGAACGGCTGTTCTCGCGTATGACTATCCGCGAAGTGTGAACTTCCGTCCCGGGCAGGCGCGGAATCTCCCGTCCGCCTCGACGGTCTCCGACCGCCTCGCCCCCGTGACACTAAGGAGCCCATTCATGAGCCGAATGGTTGGCGGTCACACCGTCTCGTCGTTCACCGAGGAATTGCGGCGCCTCGACAACCGTCTGCAGGCCCTGGGGGGTATGGCCCGGGAACAGCTCGACCGCGCCATCGAAGCCCTCGAAAGCCGCAACAGCGAAAACGCCGAGGCGGTCATCCTCCGGGATTCCGAGGTCGACCAGATCGAGAACGGTATCCATGAGGACGCCCTGCGTATCCTGGCTCTCAGGGAACCCAAGGCTACCGACCTCCGCTACATCCTGACCTCACTCAGGAACGCCGCCGACCTCGAACGCATGGGCGACCTGGCGGAAAATATCGCCAAACATGCCGTCGTCCTGAAAAACCACGGGAACCTGCCGGAACTCGACGCATTTCTGGAGATGGCCCGCCTGGTCTCGACCAGACTCGAAACCACCCTCCAGGCACTCTCCGAAGACGATGCCGACCTGGCCATGACCGTCTGGAACCTCGACCGGGAGGTCGACGAACGCTTCAATACCTTCGTCTCCGACCTCACCGCCAACATGGAATCCCACAGCAGCTCGGTCGCCGCCGGAGTCCATCTCCTCTTCATGGCAAAATCCGTCGAGCGCATCGGCGATCTCTCCACCAATCTCGCCGAAAACACCTACTACCTGGTCAAGGGAACCTACCCCCGGAGCCCAAGGCCCCAGGTCGACGAAGTCGGAAACCCCAAAGGGCGTCAACCTGCCCGCTCCACCCCCTGACTGACCTGCCAAACCCCGACCGCCTTGACCAACCAAACCTCGCCCGACCTGACCTTCCCGCCGCTCCGCGGGATCGACAGGCGCCACCGCTTACCCAGGCCCGGGCACGCCCTCCCCGGCTCGAGCTTCAATCAACGACCCCACCGGGCGCCTGCCCCGTAACCACCCGCGGTCGGCCTCCGTAGTCGTTTTTCACCCTGACGTCATCAAAACCTTGCTCCCGAAACAGGGCCAGGACCGCCTCCGCCTGGCCAGCCCCGATCTCCACCACAAGCCACCCCCCCGCCCGGAGATACCCCAGCGCCCGTGGCAGCAAACGACGGATCACCGCCAGTCCATCATCGCCCCCAAGCAACGCCAGCCTCGGTTCCCAATCCCGAACCTCGGGGGCGAGCCCAGCAAGTTCATCCGCACCAACATAGGGCGGATTGCAGACGATGACATCGAACCGCTCTCCATCCTCCAAGGGATCCGTCAAGTCCCCGGCGAAAAGCCGCATACGCCCCATCACTCCCAAACGCCGACCGTTCCGGGCGCAACACTCCAGGGGCTCGGGGGCCAGATCCACCCCCGTCCCCCTCGCCTCCGGATATTCGCTCAACAGGCTCAACAGCAGGGTCCCGCAGCCAACCCCCAGATCGAGAATGGAAAGTGCCAGGGAACGGTCACCAAATCGATCGAGTACCGCCTCCACCACCCCTTCACTCTCCGGTCGCGGAATGAGAACCCCGGAGACAACCTCCAGTTCCAAGGTCCAGAATGAGCGCCGACCCAGGATGTAGGCCACCGGTTCCCGCCGCCCCCGTCGCCTGAGCAGCGGCTTGAACACCCCCAATTCGTCAGCATTCAAGGGACGATCCGGATCCAGATAGAGATCGAGCCGGCGCACCCCGAGTGCGGAAGCAAGCAGCAACTCGGCGTCCAGACGCGGAGCCTCCACCCCCCGGTCCTTCAACCAGGGTACACTCCACGCCAACACCGAACGCACCGTCCACCCCCCCATCGACCCCTCTCTCCTTCCCAAACCCCCATCCCCAACCAGACCAATCACCCCCCCGAAATGCCAAGGGCCGACGCAACTTCCGTCGGCCCCGGGCAAACCAATCACCCCCACACACGCCCTACCAAATCACCCCACCATCAGCGACGCAACCTCAGTGAGGCCACATCCGTCCCAGCACCCTCCAACAGCGCAAACAGGTCCGCGCTCTTCTCACGAAAATCGCGCTGGTACCTGGCCACAACTGGCTCGGACGCCGGCAACTGCACCAACAGGGTGGCGGAACCGCTCTCCGCAAACCGGCGGAAGAGATGCTGCACCGTTTCCGCCTCGGCGGGGTTCACCACCAGTTTGCGCTCCCGTACATCGTAACCCAGGGGCGGATGGCCTCCCATCCACATGCCCTTCTTTTTGGATGCCGCGATTTTGTCTCGCACCCGCTCTGCCGAGACTTCACGCTCAAATTGCGCAAAGGAGAGCAAAATATTGAGCGTTAACCGGCCCATGGAGGTGGTGGTGTTGAACGCCTGCGTCACGGATACGAAGGTGACTTGGTGCCGATCGAAGGTTTCCACCAGCTTGGAGAAGTCCATCAACGAGCGGGAGAGCCTGTCGATCTTGTAGACGATGATGACGTTGGTTTTACCATC
>JADGCL010000100.1 GCA_015229005.1 Magnetococcales bacterium | reverse complement strand
ACCAGCGCCGAGACGAAGCGCATCAGCTCCCCCGCCTTGACCCGCTTCGTCAACTCCGGAGAGACCCCCGCCACCAGAGCGACCTTTTCCCCCTCGACCGCCCCCAGGAGGATCACCGAACTTCCCAGGCGATCCCGCAGGCGATCCAGAAGATCCCGCAACCCCTTGGGATCGCCCTCCGCCACTCGCGCGGTCAGGAGGGTCACCCCGGCGACCATCACCGCCCCACCCACGAGATCCTCGACCAGATTGCCGGAAGCCGCCGCCTTCGCCTTGCCCAGGGAGTGTTCCAACTCCCTCTGCCGCGCCAGGAGACGCATCACCCCCGACACCGCCTCAAGGGGTGGGACCTTCAATACCTGTCCCAGTTCCCGCAACAGCTTCGATTCCGTCAGATAACTCTGCCGCGCCTGCTCCCCGGAGACCCCCTCGATCCGCCTCACCCCAGCCCCCACCGCCCCCTCGGAGAGCAGCCGGAAGAGACCGATATCCCCCGTCCGCGTCACATGCGTGCCGCCGCACAGCTCCAGGCTCTCCCCCAAACGAACCACCCGCACCTCGTCACCATACTTCTCTCCGAACAGGGCCCGCGCCCCCAGAGCCACCGCCTCGGTCGGGGTGGTCACCGTCGTCTCCTGCGGGTGGTTGGCAAGAATGGCCCGGTTGACCCGCGCCTCGACCTCCGCCAGCTCTTCGACCGTCATCCCCTGAAAATGCGAAAAATCGAAACGCAGCCGCTCGCCGCTGACCATCGAACCAGCCTGCTTGACATGCTGCCCCAACACCCCATGCAAGGCGTGGTGGAGCAGATGCGTCGTCGAGTGATGGCGGCGGATTGCCGCCCGCTTCATCCCGTCGACCTCCAAACGTACTGCCACCCCCGAGACCAACTCACCCGTCACCACCCGACCGATATGCACCACCAGGTCCGGCAACGGCCTCTGGGTATCGCTCACCTCGAAGCGAAACCCCTCTCCGAGGATATTCCCGACGTCACCCACCTGACCGCCCGACTCTCCATAGAAGGGGGTCTGGTTGGCCACCACCATCCCCTCCTCCCCCGTCGCCAGTCGGCCCACCACGGCCCCTCCGCGCAACAGGGCCAATACCACCCCCTCCGCCGATTCGGTGACATAACCCAGGAACTCCGTCGCCCCCAGATTCCCCCGAAGATCATGGTAGAGCCCCGATATCCTTTCGTCACCCGACCCCGCCCACGCCGCCCGCGCCCGTGCCCGCTGCTCCCCCATCCGGCGCTCGAACCCCTCCAGGTCGAGACCGAACCCCCGATCACGCAGGATGTCGGCAGTGAGATCCACAGGAAACCCGTAGGTGTCGTATAGGGTAAAGACCATCTCCCCGTTCAGGATCCCCCCGGGCGCCAGAGAGGCAATGGCCCCCTCCAGGATCTTCAAACCGCTCCCCAGCGTCGCCGCAAAACGACGCTCCTCCGTCTCGATGACCATCGCCAGAGTCCGCGCCTGGGCCACCAGCTCCGGATAACTCTCCCCCATCGTCCGAACCAAAACCGGAACCAGTTGATGCAGAAAGCTCCGCTCCAGGCCTAGCATCCGCCCATGCCGCATCGCCCGCCGCATGATCCGCCGCAACACATACCCCCGCCCCTCATTCGACGGCAGCACTCCATCGGCGATCAAAAACGAGACCGCCCGCAGGTGATCGGCAATGACCCGCAGCGAAATACTCGGCGGATGCACCACGCCATCCCCACGGTCGGGGCGGTACTCCACGCCCGCGAGGGTCGCCGCCGCCTGGATCAGTGGTTGAAAGAGGTCCGTATCGAAATTGGAATGCTTCCCCTGAAGGATCGCAGCGATCCGCTCAAGACCCGCACCCGTGTCGATGCAGGGCTTCGGCAGCGGCGTGAGGCTCCCCGACTCGGAACGATCATACTGCATGAAGACCAGGTTCCAGATCTCGACAAAACGATCCCCGTCCGCCGTCTCCGACCCCGGAGGACCGCCGGCCACCTCGGGACCGTGGTCATAGAAGATCTCCGAGCAGGGACCACAAGGACCGGTCGGACCCATCGACCAGAAATTGTCGCTCCCGGCGATCCGGATCACCTTTGACGCCGGCAGACCCACCTTCTCCTGCCAGATCGACGCCGCCTCGTCGTCGTCCACGTAAACAGTCACCAGAAGCCGCTCGGGATCGAGCCCAAGCCAACCGGTGACAAACTCCCAGGCGAGGGGGATGGCCGCCTCCTTGAAGTAGTCACCAAAGGAAAAATTCCCCAGCATCTCGAAAAAGGTGTGGTGCCGGGCCGTCCTCCCCACATTTTCAAGATCGTTGTGCTTGCCGCCGGCGCGAACGCACTTCTGGCAGGTCACCGCACGGACGTACTCCCGTTTTTCCTCACCCAGGAAGAGCCCCTTGAACTGGGTCATGCCCGCATTGGTGAAGAGCAGGGTCGGGTCATTGCGGGGAATCAGCCCCGATGAGACCACAGGGGTGTGACCACGCTCCGAAAAAAAAGAGACAAAACGCCTGCGGATTTCCTCTCCGTTCATGAACGCCTCGACCTCGTGAGGTTCACCCCGGGACCTCCTGCCGCCAACACCCGGGCAATGGTTTCATGAGCGAAACCGCGTCGTCGGAGAAAATCGTAGTGGCGCCGGTACTCCCGCCAAAACCAAGCCTCTCCCGACCCTCCGGTCTCGCCCTCTTCTTCCCCCCAGCACCCTGCCGAACCCTCCCCCGGATCCCCCCTCTCCCCGGCCTCGCCCTCCACTTCCCTCCGACCCCCCGTCGGACCCTTCTTCTTTCCCCCGTCACCCCCAGGCCCTTCCAAGCCCCCCGGGGCCTCCGCAGCCATCGCTGCCTGCCCCGACACCCGCCTCCCCTCCAGCCGCAGCCGCTTCTCCAGGCACCGGCGCGCCAAGGTCTCCGGGTCCACCTCCCCAAGCGCCGCCTCCAGGGCGGCACCGACATCGCCCTCCTCAAGCCCGCGGGAGACCAGCTCAAGCCTCACCCGTTCCGGTCCCCGCCCCCGGGAAAGAAGCCGCTCCCGGGCAAAGGCCTCGGCAAAGGCCCGGTCATCGAGGTAACCCAAAGCCTCGAACCGTGCCATCACCTCACGAACCTCGGCCTCCGGCGCCCCCCGACTCAAGAGCCGAGACTCAAGTTCCCGGCGTCCGTAAGGGCGCCGTGCCAGAAGGGCCAGGGCCCGCTCGGTCACACTCCTCTCCCGTTTGCCCATCCCCAGGAAATCCCGCCCGCAAAAGGAAACCCCGTTCGCAAAAAACCGGTCAAGTGAACCGAAGGACCCGCGAGAACCGGGGGATCCACAAGAACCGGAGGAGCCACGAGAACTCGGGAGCCCCACGACAACCAAGGACACCATGAGAACCGGGAGACCCCATCCCGCAGCAATCGCCTCCCCCGACCGGTGGGAGAGTGCCGCCATTTACCCGGTCGATCAACCCCGACGGCGCAGACTGTAAACGTAGGCCAACACTTCGGCAACCGCCTTGAAGAGATCGGGAGGAATTGCCTGGTTGATATCGACATCCTTGTAGAGCGAACGGGCCAGGGGCGGATTCTCCACCAGAGGCACCCGGGACTCCCCGGCCAACTTGCGAATCCTCTCCGCCAGGAAACCCGCCCCCTTGGCCACCACCTTCGGCGCACTCATCTCACCCGTCACATATTTCAAGGCCACCGCAAAATGGGTCGGGTTGGTGATCACCACATCCGCCTTGGGCACCTCCTCCATCATCCGCCGCTGGGCCATCTCCCGCTGAATCTGCCGAATACGCCCCTTGATCAGAGGATCACCTTCAACCTGCTTCTGCTCGTCCTTGACCTCCTGCTTGGTCATCCGCAGGTTCTGCATGAACTCCCGTCTTTGATAGACGAAATCAATAATGGCCAGAACAAGAAACGCCGTGGCGACCAGGGAAAAGACCTTGATCGTATCATCGGCCATGGAATCAGAAAGTTCAACTATATTTGTTCCGGCCAAACCCAGAATACGATCAAGACTGTCCCGGATGGCCATGTAGACGACGATCGATATCAAAGTCATCTTCAAGACTGACTTGAACAAATCCACAAAGGCATTCATCGAAAACAGCCGCTTCAATCCCTGAAGCGGATTGATCTTGGAAAAACTCGGTTTGATCGACTCGAAACTGATCAAAAAACCATGCTGAATGAACGAGGCCGTCACCGAGGCCACCAAAAACACCAGAAACGTCGGCGCCAGATCCCACAACACCTCGATGACCATCTCCCGGAGGATGGTCACCACCCCGTAGGGGGTCAACTCGCCGTTGATCCCTCCCTGCAGGAAAAACCGCAACTTCTCCTGCAAGGCCAGCCACACCGTCTCTCCCTGAAAAATCAAGAGCCCCGTCGCCGCCAGCAGCAGCAGGGCAGTACTCACCTCCTTGGAGTTCGGGACCTGACCCCGCTCCCGGGCATCACTCAGACGCTTGGAGGTGGGGTCCTCGGTCTTGGATTCCTTGTCCGTATCTTCCGCCACCCGCGACTCCTTGCATCAGCCCCCGTCCGGGGCGGAAGCAAAACCCCTTCCCGGTCGTGTACAGCCCCCGGCAGCCCGTCAAGAAACGGGCACTAGAGCCCCACGACCCGATAAGCCAGGGTCACAAACGTCTCCATCTCCCGCACGAAGACCTCCGCAAACACCGCCAACGTCACCCCCATGATCATCAAACCCATCAGCTGCGCCAACGGCATCGAGAGAAAAAACACCTGAATCTGGGGAGAGGCCCGGTTGATCAGACCCATCCCCAGGTAAAGGAGCATGGTGGCGGCGATGATCGGGGCCGATATCATGATCCCCAGGACGAACAGCTTCGAGACCGCCTCGACCACAGCCTCCAGCAGCGTTTCCGCCGAAGGCAGCCCCGCCCCCAGGGGTATCGACCGAAAAGAGCGCACGATCCCCTCCAGGAGAAGGTGGTGACCATCCATGATCAAAAACAACATCAGCGCCGCCATATAGAGCAGATTGGAGAGAACACCCTCCTGCATCCCCGACGTGGGATCCATCACCTGGGCCATCGAAAGACCCATCTGAAAACCCATGATGTTACCCGCCAACTGCGTGGAAACCAGGGCAAAGTGGACCATCAATCCAAATACCGCACCGACCATCACCTCGGCGATGACCGCCATGAACATGAGCCCGACCAATCCCTTGCCCTCATGAGCCCAGGGCGGCACCAACGGGTAGACCACCACCGTCATCGCCATGAAAAAAACCGCCCGGAAACGCATCGACCCCACCGAACGGGAGAAAAAGGGGGCCGACAGGGCCAGTCCCGAAAGACGGGACAGCACCAGCACCATGCGCTCCACCTCACCCGTGGAGAAGCCCAGGAGATCCAGCAGAGCCATGGGATCCATGGTCGGAAATCGCCTAACCGATCAGTTTGGGAATCTTGTCGAAGAGGTCCCGGAAATAGTCCATCAGCGTCTGGACCATCCAGGGCATGGTCAGGGAAAGCGCAAGGAAGGTCGCCAGAATCTTCGGGATGAAGGTCAGGGTCATCTCCTGGATCTGGGTCACCGACTGAAACAGCGAGATCACGATACCGACCACCAGGGCCGTGAGAAGCATGGGAGCCGAAATCAGGAGCGCCACCTTCAGAGCGTTAAGTACCAGCTCGAGAACCGTTTCGACCGACATGCCCGGCTGACCCTCCCGACTCCAGGAAGACCCAGAAGACCAACGAGAGGTCCCCTTCCGGTCAACCCAATACCCACCGCAGCGAATCTAACACATTAAATCAACCATGACACCCGGAAACCGCAATCGACCACCTCCCTCCGACCACACCTCCCACCCCCACAACGCAAACGTGGGGCGGTCTCCCGCCCCACGCATACCCAACAACCGCAACATCCGGGAATCCCGGCGAGGAGCGACTCCGAAGCCCAAGGCCCGGAACCGCTCCCCCGACCGGGAGTCCCTTGAAGACCCGAAGAGAGTCAGCCGATCAATGATCGCCGCCCTCTTCCTCGCCATCCTCCTCGCCCTCGCCCTCTTCCTCGCCCTCGCCCTCGCCATCATCGGCAGCTTCATCCTCGGCATAGACCGCGTTGTCGGCGATCATCGGGATCGGCTGGTTGGCCAGCTTGAAGGGCGCGGCAACGGCAAAAGCAGCGGCAATCACGGCAAGGCTCAGATACTTGATTTTGGACATTTCCCATCTCCCATTCGCAACAAGTTGACGACCAGGCCAGCACCAGACACCCCTGCGCGGACACCCGCCCGGGCAGGGAAAAAAACTCACCCCCGACAAAACATCCGAAGCCCCCCCCGACAACCGACCACACCCGACAGCCCGCCCCCCCCAGCCGGGACTACCGCCACTCCCCCTCAAGACAACCTCACGCAAAGGGAGAGGGAAAAAAACCCAAATCCGACGAGGTCACTCCTCAGCCTCATCCTCAGCCTCTTCGGCCGCAGCCTCGGCTTCATCCTGGGTCTCCTCGACCTCGTCCACGGCCTCATCGACCTCCTCCTGCAACTCCTCCATGTCGTCCTGCATCGCATCCATGTCGTTCTGCAGCTCTTCCATCTCGCTGGCCATATCCTCGTCGGAGAACTCCTCGGTCTCCTCCTCGTCGGCCACCTCTTCCTCGTCGGCCACTTCCTCCTCGTCGCCGGCAGCCTCCTCCTCACCACCGGCACCGCCCTCGTCCGGGGCGGCGCCGTCACCCGCAGGAGCAGACTCCTCACCACCACCCTGGGCAGCCTCACCCTCCTGGGGCGCCTGGGACTGCGCCGGCGAACCGGCGGGAGCCTGGGCCTCGGCCCCGGCCACCAGCCAGCCATCCGCGCCCGGACCCGACCCGACATCCCCGGACCACACCATGAGCCCCACCGCCAAACCGGCGGTCAGCTGCGAGAGCGCCCGAAAACCGAGGAGAGACCCCCGCCGCAGCCGAACCGACCCGTCACCGCCATCCCGATTCCCACTCTGATCATTCATGGCTCTCACCTCAGAACGCATACTGCATTTTCAGGCCAAGATCGGTCGTCACCTTGTCGTTGGTGTACAGACTCGAATCAACGTCCGCATACTTGGCTTCCACGGAGACATCGTAGGCCCCGAACTTCTTGCCAAAGGCCCCCTTCACCCCGGAGGTACGGTCGACCCGGACGAAGCCGCGGTCCTTGGCGGCAGCCGCGTCATATTCCTTGGTCTTGTACTCGGTTTCCACCTTGCCGTACCAGTCCTTCGTCTCCAGGATCGAAAACTTATGCTTGTATCCGAGCTTGTAGCCGAGCTGGTCGTAGTCGTTTTCCCTTCCCCCGTCCAGGTCCTCAACTTGGTAACTGGTCTTGAAGGAAAGTTCGCCGTCCCTGAAAATTTTGTACGACAGCCCCACGTCGTACTGGTTGTCGTCCCCATCCTTCGGCAAGCCGGGGACGTTCACATCGTCGTACTCGTACTTGAGGGACGCGGAAAACTCCTTGGTAAACTTGTACTTGCCCTCGACGCTCCCGTAGACGGCCTGCTTGGTGAAGTCGTTGTCGACCGCCACATCCTTGTAGCCGCCCTGGAGGGTGAGGGTCAGCTCCTTCGTGACCTTGATCTCCGGCCCGGTACCGAGCTGGAGGACGACCTGGTCGTTCGTCTGGTCCTGCCCCTCGGCCGTGGTGCCCATGAAAGAACTCTTCCACTTGAACATCGGATCCTGGAACGAGTACTTGTGGGAGAACATGAGGCCAACGTTGGCCGCCCGGTCATTCTTCCCCTCCGGGCCGGTGTAGCGCCTGCCGGCCAGGTACTTCCGGGTATGTTTGGAGTTGTACCCCGTCGAGAGTATCGTGTTGATGCTGTGGGGAGACTTCGGCCCCTTGGCGACCTTGCCCTTGGCGGCCTTGGGCTTCTTCGCCTTGGCCTTCACCCCCGCCTTCTTGGCCGCGGGTTTCGGGGCGCCGGCCTGGGCAACCACAAGACCACCCCCGCCACCCCCGGACCCCAGATCGCCCGCCCAAACCTCGCCTCCAAAGACCAGGGAAACCGCCAGAGAACCAACCATCGCCGAAACGGACAGGCAACGGAGCCTGCCGCATCTTCCCAATATCTTTTCCGATGTTGAACGCATACGCACACCCCAAGCCAATGGCCGAACCAAAAGTGGACCGAATCCTTATCGCGCTGCCCCCGGCCTTCCAGAGGCTCAACCCTCCTTTCCCGAAACGGCGCCCCCGCCGCCCACACACCTCGTGGCAGCGATCACGACCGCAACTGACGCGGACACCCCCCCGGAAAAGCAAAACCCGAACCAAAAAACCATCCACCCAGATTCGAACGTCGACTCAGGCCGACATCTCCCGAACCAGGACGTTTTTCTCCGCCACCGCCCCACCGGTCAAGGCAAACCCCCGAAGCTTC